>PDUK01000039.1 GCA_006212115.1 Thalassolituus sp.
TTACATGCTAGTCATTGTATGATGGATGCTCAATGACCATGAATTGGTTAACAGGAACGTCGTTAAGGACAGTGACTTCACCGTCGGGCCACTCGACTCTCAGCTCGGATAAAACGTCATCCGCAGCAAGGCCAAAGTGCAGTTCGGGCGCATTATTTGACATATAGTTGTTCTCAAACCGCATCTCACGATATTGCTGCAAGGAATCACTGGTGGCGTATACCTTAGCGCCATACGCATATTGGTTACCGCCGGGGCCATGCAATCTTACATTCAGGAAATTATCACCAAGCGTTGATAGACGTCGAAAGTGATTCTCGTAATATGAGGGTAAACCACTGTGATTCATGATTATGATATCGATGTCACCGTCGCGATCGAAGTCGTTACAGACAATACCCCTTCCTTCACCCGTATCTGCGATATCACGTAGTGCAGCTTCCTCACGGAATGTACCGTCTTTATTGTTCATAAATAGCTTCGCCGGTGTGCCATAGAAGTACTCCAACGCTGGCGTAGCCTCACCCAGGCGCTCATTTAACTCGCGGGAAGATTCTATCAGTGCTTCAAGTTCGGCTATAAACTGACTTTCATTCAGATAGCCGTTACCCAACCTTTCATTCACTTCGACGAAACCACCAAAGTATTCGTATAGAGAACTTAATAACCCAGTTACATTTGAGTCGATAAGATCGTACACGCCATTGAAACCCAACCAGCTCAGTACCTCGAAAATAGGATGCTCAAACGTGGTATTGGCATAGCCAAAGCCATTAACGTGGAAGATGTCCAACCACCCGTCATTGTCGAAGTCTTTCATACAGGCACCCCAAGCCCATAAACCATCCTCGACCCCAGCATCTTCAGCTACTTCCTCCATCGTAATATCACCACCCGGCACAGAAGTATTCACATAAAGACGGTTAATCAGCGGATCATAACCCCGGACAGGAAACTGAATATTAGTAACGAACCAATCCAAGTCCTGATCATTATCAATATCCCCAACGGCCGCTCCCATTGCGTTGTAATCTTTGACATCACTTGCACGGGTAGCATTTACGTAATCACCACTATCGGTACCCTGAAAGACTTGTGAACGCTGAAAGTCAGCAGCAACAAGAATATCGAGATTGCTGTCCTTATTCAGATCCGCGAAGTTTGCGGCAAAGGTATAGTCACAATCGCCAAAGGCACCGTAAACAACATCATCCTGCCAAGGCTCAAACAAACCGCGCCCATCATTTTTCCAGATATGGATCTCTTCGGCGGTGCGCATGAAATCCCAGTTGTGGCTGAAAATATCGAGGTCACCATCATTATCGATATCTGCAAAAGTTGAATTATGTGTAGTACGGACGGTGTCGTGACCAAATTGAGTGACACGAACAAATCCGCTTCCGCCAGTATTTAACCAGAGTTTACTATTCGGTTCGTAAACATGGCCTACTAACAGGTCTGGCCAGCCATCGCCGTTAATATCCGTCATGGAGAATGCAGCTATGTCACCCCGACTGTCGACGCCAAGGTTATCCGGTGCCTTCGAAAACCTGCCATCATCGTTCAAATAAATCTGAATTCCTTTATCCCTGCCCAATCCAATAGCGATATCAAAATCGCAGTCCCCGTCGATATCAGCAGCAGCAACCGAACCGATTACCAATGCCACTTCTGCGGTGCTGATGATGTCATCCAGAATCTCTCGGCCTATTTGGTGAGATTCATTCAAGCCGGAGAACATGACTTTTTTGAAGCCAAGAGAGAAATCTAACTCGGGACTGCTGCTAACATCAGCCAATTCACAACTAGCTGGACTCAGATGCTGTACCGCCGATAAATCGGGAAAAACCGGAGCCACTGTTTCACCAGGTGAAGGAGGATACACGTCAAATACAGTACTGTTATCGAAGAAAGACAGTTCAGGCTCAAGGCGGAACCCATCGGGATCTGCCTCTGTGTAATCTGGCATCCACTGATCGACGCATGCACTGCTTTTCAAGCAGTCGGCTGTCAAACTCCGGATAAACGAAGCATATTGAGTAATCTTCTCATCGCTGACCACACTTGGAACGCGCTGATTGTAGAGAGCTCTCCTGGTTCGCCAATCTGAATAGGCTTGCGAGATATCCTCTACCTGCGCCTCGTGAGCGGTTGTATCTATATTCAACCCTGCAAACTGTGGCAAGTGATCCAGACTGAAATCATAGGATTCGAGGTTGGAAACCGGATCAAAATGCCAGCGAATAGCATCTTCTAAAGTGGGTATCGACCCGGCGTGCATGTAGGGGAAAGTTAACTCAGCATTAATCAGGCTAGGGGTACGGAAAGCAAACTTTTCTTCCAATTCAGGAATCGTATTGTAACGCCCAAAGTCTTGCGAAAAGACGTTTTTACCCCGGCCTATCTGTGGAGTTGCAAGTGGATAGAACTGTTCATCAGAAAACTTGGCACCTGAGTGGCAAGAAGAGCAGTTGCCCTCCCCGAAGAATAGTAAAGCGCCCCTCTTTGCGTCATCAGACACTGCATCCAACTCACCGTCAACATACCGCGAAAATGGATAGTCCAACGCAACTTGGGATCGTTGATATTCACCGAGAGCAAACGCTATTCGATCATACGTAATCAAGTTCTGGTCGAGGCTGATGTAGTCGTTAAATGCCTCTCGGAAGTAACCTTCCCAGCCACGCTCCAGCAGCTTTTGAGCGATCAAGTCACGAGTGTCATATGACGTTAACCCCGCGGCTGGATCAAAACCTCTCATTTCCACTACAGACGTAACAGGGAACCGCGCTTGAGCGGCCGTCAGGTTTGGGCCTGCGTTGTTGTCAGGCCCACGAAACTGACTATCAGGCGTGCGCATCAGCTGCCCCTCGCCGTTATTCGCGCCTGTATCTACGCCGACGAAATAAAGACGATCCGCATCATATTCCACCGTTTCAATACGCCCGTCCCAGAACATGGCACGATCATAGAAAGCAATATTGAATGTGGTGGGACTGTTGCGTGGCACATTAGGAGCAAAATTCGCTTTTGGATCAATGTAGAAATTGCCATCGTGACGACGTCCGGGTCCCACGATCATAGGATTATGAGCTCCAACCCCCACCGGCAAACTCAGATTATCTGTTCCTGCTAAACGTGGGTCGTGGCAGCTGGCACAGGCCACATCATCGCCAAAGCTGAGTGAACGGGAGAAAAAGATCTCCTTACCCAGTTCAACCAGAGGGTCACCTGGCTGAGGCACCACTCTTTCAGTCAATTCAGACGGATCGAAGCCCAGGTTTGAGACAACCTCAAGTAACTCAGTATCCAGCTCACTTGGTTCGGTAACGATATCCGGTTCAGTACGTGTAGGGTCTCTCGGGTATGCATCCTCGTCATTAAGTACACCATCACCATCGATATCATCATCCAGTAAATCTGGAATCAAATCGTTATCCAGATCGGCTGGTGTATCGCTCGCAACCAGAGGGTCGCTGCCTGCAGCGACCTCGTCATTGTCGCTGTACCCGTCGTTATCGTCGTCGGTATCGGCGTTATTACCAGTACCATCGTTATCTGTATCCGTCTGTTCATTCGAATCTGTCGGGAAAGCGTCCAGACCATTAAGAACGCCGTCGCCGTCGATGTCGTCATCATCTTCATCGGGAATGCCGTCTGCATCCAGATCAGCGAGGGGGAGTAGATTCTTCTTCGTCGGTAGGTTCTTCGGGTTCGGGCTGAGAGCCGGGATCAGGCGATACGGTGCCCGGCGCCGGAGAAACAGGCGTTTCTTCAGCGGTGTCGGAACCACCACAAGCAACCAGTAAGCATGCGCTCGTTATTATTGTAATGAGTGCTTTCAAGTTATCAGGCTCTTCAGAACAGGATTAGCACGGTTTCAGTCTGAGATTTATTATTCTATCGCTCAGACAGAGTGCGTCAGCGTACGTACAATAATGCACAATCAGGCCAGCAAATCCAGCCAATAAAACGTAAATGCTCGGTACGTCTGATTAAATTGTAGAAGAGGTCATACTTTTCGGGAGGCCGAGTCGGAAGGAAGAGTATGGATGCTGAATAAACAGCATCCATATTACCGCAAGGGCAGTCGGGTCAATTAACCCTGAGCAAGAAGCTCACGAAGATCAAGGATCGCTGCGTTAGCACGTGAGATGTAAGATGCCAGAACCAGTGAGTGGTTAGCAAACACACCGAAGCCACTGCCGTTGAGCACAACAGGTGACCAAAGCGGCTCCTGAGCGGCCTCGAGTTCACGGATGATCTGACGCAGACCAACCAACGCGTTTTTCTTTTCAAGCACATCGCGGAAGTCTACCTCCACTGCGCGCATCAGGTGCAGTAGCGCCCATGACGTACCGCGTGCCTCGTAGAACACGTCGTCAACTTCTGTCCACGGTGTACGCACTTCCTCCTCAGACGGTACTGGTGTCGCACCGGCGTCTTCGTTGAGGCGACGCTGACCAACTGAGGCACTCAGGCGCTGTGACAGGCTCCCCAGACGAGTTTCTACATCCAGTAACCACTGACGCAGGTTATCGGCACGCGCATAGAACTGAGCTGTAGGCTCGTTCGGATCAGACAAACGAGTGAGGTAGGATTGAAGTGCATCAAGGCCTCGTTCGTATTCGCCCTCAGAGTCAGGTACTAACCAGCTGTTACCGTCAAAGTGGAGCTGAGGCTCTGCGATTTCGAGGTCTTTATCCTCAGTAGACTGGCTCTGCGAACGGCTGAAATCTTTGCGCAGCGCTCGCGAGAAATCACGAACCTGAACCAGTACACCAAACTCCCAACTAGGGATGTTGTCCAGCCAAACACCAGGAGGGAAAATATCGTTCGAGAGATAGCCACCTGGCTTGTACAGCATGGTCTCGGTGATTTCCATCAGGGTCGCTGTCGTAGTAAAACCACGTACCGGCTGAACGCCCATTTCCTCGGCCAGCGTATTAGCACTCGCTTCGACATTGAAGCTGTCTGGCTCCTGTGACCAGAACATGCCCACAATGACAGCAACCAGCAGATATAAAACAACTAACCAGATGATGATACGACCCGAACCACCTTTTGAATCTTTTCGATCCGCCATCCAGTCCTGGAAGCGCTCTTTAGAGTCCTGTATTTGATCCTGCAAACCACTCATAGGTTTCGATCCTTAACTATTTAGTCAATATAGAGATCAGACAAACAACTGTCTGTGCTCCGATGATAACGCAAAATACCTTTCGATGGGGTATCCGCAGGGGCCCCGATCCAGCGTCAATGCAGCCAGCCCACGCAAAGAGGGTATACTGCCGGTTTTCACCCTCTCGACCGCGGACATGACAATGATAGAACTGACCCCAGTGGCTATGACTCATTCGCCCTACAAGGAAAAGTTCGCAATCCCGCGGCAACCTGGCCTGGCACCCTCGGTTATCAGCCGGATCGATCTGATCCCGCCTTTCAATGTGCCGGAAGCGCTGGCCGGATTAGAGCAAGTTTCTCATATCTGGCTGACATTCTACTTCCATGGCGTTGGCAGCAAACCAGAGTCTCTGCGGGTACGCCCTCCTCGTCTTGGCGGGAATCAACGGCTCGGTGTCTTTGCTACACGCAGTACTCACAGGCCCAACGGTCTGGGTCAGTCGCTAGTGAAAATAGATCGTATTGAAGGCACTAGTCTGTTTGTGTCAGGTGCGGACCTGTTAGACGGCACACCTATTTACGACATCAAACCCTATGTCCCGTATACAGATTGTCTTCCCCAAGCCACCAACACCATCGCTAACTCAGCACCTGTGTGTTTAGGCGTCACATGGGATGAACAGGCCCTGCAAACTGCTGAAGCAGCGGCTAATCGTATTGGCGAGAGCGTCATCGATATCGTACAGGAATGCCTCGCACAAGACCCACGCCCAGCCTATCAGGCACACGACCCCGCCAAAGAATACGGCGTGCGAATGTGGGACCTTAACATTCGCTGGCGTTACCCCACGCAAGACAGCATCCTGGTGATCGGGATCGACAAGGCCTGATTTACACCGCTTTATACTTTAGGTGTCAGGCGCACTACCCGCTCACGCAGGGAAGACAATCCACGTTCGCGGAACTTCGGCTCGTCAATCAAACAGTCTTTATCGGCAATCAGGTCGATATTCATAGCGTCACCGTAGTAACTCTCCACCTGATCCACGGGAACAGAGAAAGGTGGCCCCGCCATCTCACTCTGATCATATTCGAGTGTGACCAATAGTTGAGGCGCGTTCCCCGCTACTGCACGAAGCTGCTCTGCATATTGGCGTCGCAGATCTTCTGGCATCGCGATCAGAGCAGCGCGATCGTACACCGCGTCGATCGGCCCGGTGTCGTAAGATGTCATGGCGAACCAGTCTCCGCAGATCAGTAGAATACCTGCCGCGCGGTACAGTATGTAGTCACCCACTTTCTGCTTATCTACTGCGAGACTGAAGGTCTCTTCTATCGATTCGGCCAGAGCATCGAGAGCGACTTCACTGAGTTCAACCCCCACCACCTGATAACCTTCACGCAGCAACCAGAGAATATCCACCGACTTACCACACAGAGGAACCAGCACACGCTCACCCAGATCGACTGGAATTGTCTGCCAGTGCGCCGCCAGAGCAGGATTAGTGTCTGCCAGATGAAAGCCGATTTCCTGCTTTTCCCAACGCTCGTGCCAAAATTCGTGTTTCATAGTAAATCGCGTAGTCAAAATGAAGTGCGCGACAGTATGCCTGAAGCCGGACACAGGGTCAGTAACGAAAACGCCCGGCTAAGCCGGGCGATGAGGGAAGGTAGCTGCGCTTTGCTTTAATTTACCTGCAAAGAGGCAATCTCAGGGAAGCGCTTTTCCCAGTCTTCAATCAAATAGTTCTGATCGATATCCCACGGATGAAAACCAGTGCGGAAAAACTTAGCAAGTCCTTTAATGTTATCTCTTAAAACGCCTTTCTTACCCCAGAAAAAGGTGTAGGCCTCTTTCCACTCGCGCCAGCTGGGAAAATGACGTTGAGAACGCAACAACCAGAATTGATAAACAGCAAGACGCGAAAACAAACTGATCATCGAAATAACCATCACGCGCTTACGCATAAATTCATCATCTACATGCTCGCGGAAGACATCAAACGCGACCGCTTTATGTTCGATTTCCTCAACTGCATGCCACAAAAGCATATTACGTATTGTAGGATCAGCTTCATCAAGAATGTCCGGATTTTTCAGCAAAAATTCGGCCAGTGATGCAGTAAAGTGTTCCATTGCTACCGTCAAAGCCAATTGTCTCTCACGGCTGAATTTCTTCAGAAATTCGACGCGTTTATGCAGCTTTCCAACGATTCGATCCAGTGGAAATCCCATGTCAGTAATAGCTTGGTTCAGGGCTTCGTGAGAAACGCCGTGGTGTGCCTCCTGGCCAATAAAACCACGAATCTGTTCTTTCAATTTTTCGTCCTTGATATCCGCCCGGTAATTACGAACCGAATGAATAAAGAATCGTTCGCCATCCGGAAATAGAGCGGACAATGCGTAAAAGAACGTGCTGATCAACGAGTTGTTATTACAGGCGAAGGTCTCCATCGGCACCTTAGTATCAAAATCCATGCGACGAGGTTTGATATCCACCTGTTCTGATTTTTTCTTCGCGTCAGTCATATCAAATTGCCTTTGATGATAATTTTGTTGGCCAGATTTCACATATCTGAGTGGTAATCACTATGACATACTGCTCGAAATATGGAGGGGTGCTATGCTTTCACCCTGTGGTTCTAAACTGGCATTCGGCAAATATGACGACAAAAACCATTGGCTCTGGTGAGTATAGACTCTCGTCCGACTATCTGATTTTACTGGGTGAACTCGCGTTCGAACGCGGTATTCCTATGTCAGTGTTACTTGCCGAAACCGGATTGCCAGAGAACCTGATGCTGATGCCGGGGGTTCAGATCGGCCATGAATCTGCATTGCAGTTGGTCGATAACTTTCTACAGGAAACGGATATCGCGACCGCCCTGGAATTTGGGAAGCGCATGACACTGTCCAAACATGGTGCACTGGGCTATGCCGCTCAGTACAGCCAGACCATGGAAGATGCAGCAGGGAAAGTTATCCAATTCATCGAGACCCGTGTACAGCTCTTCGAACTACGCAGGGAGTCCGATCCGACAACGCGTAACCTGTACATCGCCTCCCGCATACCAGACAGTCGCGCAGGCCTGTTTATGACGCTAGCGTTTCTCGCCAGCGTCGAGACGATATGCCGCACATTAGTCACTGGAGAAGCGCGTAAAGCAGAGAGCACACTGCAGATTGCCGCAGAGGGAGACCTGTCAAATCAGGAGACCCTACCCTGCTGCACGGTACAGACATCAGCCAAACTCAATTGCCTGACCTGGCCGCGCAATGCCCTGGACGGCATGCTGCCCTTCTTTGATCCCAAACTCGCCGACCTCGCCCAGCAAGAACTGACTCAAGCACTCACTCACGTGACCGAAACCAATACCATGGCCGGAAAAGTACGTGAGATCCTGAACGAGCATCTGGCAGAAATGCCCACGGTGGAAGACGTTGCCAACATGTTGTTCATGTCTGCAGCAACGTTGAATCGCAAACTGAAAGCAGAGCAGCGTAGTTTTCAACAGATCAAAGACGAACTGCGATACAGCAAAGCTCAACGCTTACTGAAAGAGACCACGCTCTCGGTCGACCAGATTGCAGATCAACTGGGCTACAGCGACGCCAGCAACTTCGCCAAAGCATTTAAAAACTGGTCGTCTTTCAGTCCAAGTCAGTATCGACAAGGCAGTACGGACTGATCGGATTCAGGTATACTTCGCCGCCACGTCACCCGGCCGGAGAACCCCATGTACGACAAGCCCCTCCTGATCAACTACAACCAGCTTCATACTCTCTGGCTAAAATGGCTGAATCAACCTGAGACAGCCCATTTCGATCGCTGGCTCAAGCAAGAAGCCGCCGGCTGGCGTAAACGTTTCCGTGAAACCATGCCCTTGGAGCTTGGCAGCGCTATGCAGCACGCACTGCGCTTCCGTCAGCTGGCCTGCGCCCTGGAACTGATTCACGAACGCGGACTGGATCAGGACTGGGAAAGCTGGGTGCAGAACTGGAACCCAGAGCAAGCCGAAAGCCTGAGCCGGAATAACTTCTGGTTCTGGATTCAACGTCGTAGCTACTCTCAATGGTACATTCCAAAAGACTGGCAGGCAGGCAGCCGTAAAACCACTGTTGACGATACAGCAGCCTGGGTTCGCAAAAATCCGGAATCACCACTGGCTTACATCTGGTTCGGTATTGATGCGTCATTAGCAAGCGCAATTGATCGTCGTGCAGAGTTATCCGGTTGGAACGATAAGCAGCGCCAGGAATTTATGCGTATGCAGCAAAGCCGTCCGCCACTCTGGTTACGCCCTGCCACAGGTCAGGACGCCAAAGCATTATGCGATGAACTCAAAGCTGCCGGGGTTGAAGTCAACCTTAACAAACGCGGCCTCTGTGCCACTGGGGGTTTTGGGGTTCAGCAAACCGACGCCTACAAAGAAGGTCGTGTTGAAGTACAGGATTATGCCAGCCAGCAGATCGCGGCTGCAGTCGATGCGCAAGGTGGAGAGAAAATCTGGGATGCCTGTGCTGGCGCAGGCGGTAAGACACTCGCTATCGCCGATGTCATGTCAGGAAAAGGGGCTGTAGTGGCCACCGACCTGAAAGAATTTAAACTCGCAGAACTGAAAAAGCGCGCCAAACGCGCGAGTATCGCCAACATCCGTACCTTTGTCTGGGATGGTGAAGCACCGTTGCGTTTGCCGAAAGAAATTGCTCGCCAGAAAGGCTTCGATAAAGTCTTAATTGACGCTCCCTGTACAGCAACGGGAACCTGGCGCCGTAACCCGGATGCCCGCAGCCGTCTTAGTGAGGCATACCTACAAGAGTTAACCGGTTTGCAGCAACAACTACTGAACCACGCCAGCGAGGCCGTGCGCGCCGGTGGCAAACTGATCTATGCAACCTGTAGTTGGTTAGCGGAAGAGAACGAAGACGCGGTGGAAGCCTTCCTGAAAAATCACACCGATTTTTCATTGGAAAGTTCGCAACTGCTCGGTGCACCGGATGTCGATTCCGACACCATGTTTGTTGCTGTAATGATTCGCCAAAACTGATTTATAGCCCAGCTGACTCTTATGTAAATTTCTGCATAAGAGCTTCGTTGACTGGGCTCAGCAGACATTCAGGTGGCGCCAGACAATAAGGGCGCCGCGCGACCGTCAGAGCAAAATCGAGCCCTAAAAACTACCTACCGTCACGTCCCTGATATGTTTTCAGGGCGATTTATTTTGCGTGTCGTCGCGGCAACTGAAATTGGCTGGAAATAGCCGGCTGTGCTGCGGAGCGCAGTCACCGAAGATCAGCTCTCTGCGAATCCCAGAAGTACAACGGAATATGAGTCAGCGGAGTGATAAAAAAGCCAGGCGGTGGACGCCTGGCTTTTGGCAGAGATCAGATGCAGATAGTTTTTAACGGAGGAAAGCCGTTAAATTCAATCGCACTGTAGGTGGTGGTATATGCGCCGGTGGAGAACCAGTACATACGATCACCGGATTCGAGAGAAAGTGGCAGTTCATACTTGTACTGTTCGTACAGGATGTCCGCGGAATCACAGGTTGGGCCTGCAATAATCACTTCTTCAGTTTCACCGTCTTTTTCCACATAGAGTGGATATTTGATCGCTTCATCCATGGTTTCTACGAAGCCACCAAACTTGCCGATATCGGTGTAGACCCAGCGGTCCAGACCGGTTCGGTTCTTACGGCTGACCAGCACTACTTCACTGACCAGAATGCCCGCGTTCGCAGCCAGTGATCGACCCGGCTCGAGAATAACGTCAGGCAGCTCATCACCGAAATCCTCCTGCAGGAAGCGGGTGATTTCCTCTGCGTAGGTCTCCAGAGGGTTGGTACGGCTCACATAGTTTGCCGGGAATCCGCCCCCAAGGTTGACCATTTTCATTTCGATGCCCTCTTCTTCTTTCAGGCGTTCGAAAATCCACTTCACTTTGGCGATGGCTGAATCCCATGCACCAATATCTCTCTGCTGCGAACCAACGTGGAATGAAATCCCGTATGGCTGCAAGCCCAGATCACGAGCCAGAATGCACAGCTCAATCGCCATATCGACGTGACAACCAAACTTACGCGACAACGGCCAGTCAGCTGTTTGTGAGCCTTCAGTCAGAATGCGCACAAAGACTTTCGATCCTGGTGCCGCCTCTGCCAGATTACGAAGATCTGCTTCCGAATCAGAGGCAAACAAACGCACACCCTTATCGTAGGCATAGCGGATGTCACGAATCTTCTTGATCGTATTGCCGAAGCTGACACGATCACCGCCTACTCCCAGTGAGAGCACTTTATCCAGCTCGTAGCGGCTGGCGATATCAAAATTGCAGCCACGATCGCGCAGGATTTCCAGAACAGCTCGTTCCGGGTTCGCTTTCACCGCATAGTAGGTTTTTGCGTAAGGGAAACAAGCCATCAGGTGATCCAGTTGCTCACCGAAGGTCTTTGTATCCACGATCAGTACAGGCGTTTCCTGCTGATCAGCGGCCGCTTTGATGCGGGCAAAGGTGTCGGCGTCGTAATAGGCTTCCGGTTGGGTCAACATCAGGCTCGCTACCTCCTTAGGGTCAGACTGCTGTGTGTTTGAAGTCGCGCAAAGATAGAGTATTTATCATAACAGTACAGTGAAATTTTCTTACCCTTACGATCAGAAAATCACGATGCACGCATTGGTCCGTTGAATGCAACAGACTCTGTCGTGTTCCGCACCGACGATAGTGGTTAGAATGACGACACAAAACCGATAAGGTTCACTTTCATCGCGGCGCACAGACGATATGCTCAAGTTCTTCGAAAATCGCATCAACCCTTTTCCACCCGAACATCCGGAGCAGCCTCCTGAGGGGCTTTACGCATTCTGCCGCCATTATACCCGCGGTCTGGAAGGGTCGCTGTTAACCATGTCGGCGCTGACGGCAATGCTGGCGGTACTTGAGGTCACCCTATTCCGGTTTATGGGTGATCTGGTTGATTGGCTATCAACCCGCTCCCCGGACACACTGCTGGAAGCCGAAGGAACAAAGCTTCTGATTATGGGTGGTGTCGTCCTGATCGTGATGCCGCTTATCGTCTACCTCCATGCTCTTATTACCTACCAGTCGCTTCTGGGTAACTACCCGATGCGTATTCGGTGGCAGGCGCACCGCTACCTCCTGAAGCAAAGCCTTAACTTCTATGAGAATGACTTTGCTGGCCGCCTTGCCACCAAAGTAATGCAGACCGCGCTAGGCGTGCGGGAGACTGTGATGAAACTGCTGGATGTCCTGGTGTACATCCTCGTGTACTTCATTTCGGCACTCGTCATGATAGGGACATCAGATTGGCGCCTGATGTTGCCTATGGTGGTATGGCTTATCGCGTACATTGGTATTCAGTTCTACTTTGTCCCAAGGATGAAAAAGATCGCCACCGAGCAAGCAGACGCCCGCAGCATCATGACTGGACGCGTGGTCGACAGTTACACCAATATTCAGACCGTTAAGCTGTTCTCCCATACCGAACGCGAAACTGAATACGCACGCGACAGCATGGACGGATTTCTCGGCACCGTTTATCACCAGATGCGTCTGGCTACCGGCCTCAACGTCTCGGTCAATATGATCAACTACCTGCTGGCGTTTACCGTTGCTGCACTGTCAATCTGGCTGTGGATGGACAGCGCCATCACCGTCGGTGCCATCGCGATTGCAGTCAGCCTCGCTTTGCGTGTGAATGGCATGGCTCAATGGATTATGTGGGAAATCAGCTCACTGTTCGAAAATCTGGGGACGGTAGCGGATGGCATGAATACGCTGTCCAAGCCGCAGACTATTACGGATGTTCAACACGCGCCGCGCCTGCAAGCCAATCAGGGTGAGATCGCACTCGAGAAGGTGAGCTTCTCCTACGAAGGCGCAGATTCGAAAACCTATCCAGTATTTCAATCGATGGATCTGACCATCAGACCCGGCGAGAAAATTGGCCTTGTCGGGCGCTCCGGCGCGGGAAAGTCGACACTCGTCAACCTGCTGCTGCGATTCTACGACATCGATAGCGGCAGCATTAAAATCGACGGGCAGGACATCAGCCAGGTATCGCAAGAAAGCCTCAGGGCAAAAATTGGTATGGTG
Organism: Thalassolituus sp.; assembly: GCA_006212115.1. Lineage (GTDB taxonomy): Bacteria > Pseudomonadota > Gammaproteobacteria > Pseudomonadales > Oceanobacteraceae > Thalassolituus. The sequence goes on from PDUK01000039.1 coordinate 13,238, forward strand.
ACGCAGGATACTTCTCTGCTACATCGCAGCGTGCGTGACAACATTCTCTACGGGCGACCAGATGCAACCGAAGAAGAGATTCTGGAAGCGGCTCGTAAAGCAGAAGCAGACGACTTTATCAGGGATCTCCACGACCCCGAGGGTAACCTTGGCTACGACGCGCAGGTCGGTGAGCGCGGTGTAAAACTGTCAGGTGGCCAGCGACAACGTATAGCCATAGCCCGGGTGCTGTTAAAGGACGCCCCGATACTGATTCTCGACGAGGCGACCTCCGCACTGGACTCCGAAGTGGAAGCGGCTATTCAGGAGAGTCTCTACCGCTTGATGGAAAATAAAACCGTCATCGCAATTGCCCACCGCCTGTCGACTATTGCGGCTATGGACCGTCTGATCGTACTGGATGATGGCAAGATTGCAGAGCAAGGTACACATGAAGAGCTTCTCGCTAAAGGCGGGATTTATGCTCAGCTTTGGGCTCATCAAACCGGTGGATTCCTCGGCGCCTGAGTCACCTTCATCAAACTGTAACGCGGTTAGGATGTTATAGCGCAGCCCCGGAGACGCGATGGCCTGATGATGAGGCGTTCAGGAAGGATTCTGATCCGCTCCGGGGAACCAATTCCCGGAACGGATGCAACTGCACAACAGCTAGGACGGCGGCTTAAACAAAAAAGCAACCGCCGGCTAACGAGGCAAACGCTTACTAACGGAAGCTACGACGGTTCACAAAAGGCTTAGGTGCCTTGTCCTTGCCTGCCAGACCGTTCTTCATAGCAATCTGCTGGTTCTTACGTCCCAGCAAACGAGTCTGAACCCAACGCTCCCAGCGCAAGGCCTTCCAGGTATCCGCTTTCCAGGTTTTCTTGAAGAGATATTTGGTTGCTGCAATGGCGTCCGGAGATTTAGTCGCGATCGTCTCGGCTAACGCCAGCGCTTCTGCCTGAGGGTCAGCGGCAAGCTTGGAAATAAGTCCATACTCGTAGCCTTCTTCAGCACTGAACTGGCGTCCTGTCATGGTCAGTTCCTGCGCAATATCGACGCGTGTCAATCGCGACAGCGTCACCATGCCACTCATATCCGGTATCAGACCCCATTTCATTTCCATAATGCAGAGGTTGGCATCGGGCGTTGCAATTCGATAATCCGCTGCCAGTGCGATCTGCATTCCGCCACCAAAACAGTTTCCGTGAATTGCACAGATAACCGGCACCGGTAGGTCTCGCCAGATGTGAGCAATACGCTGCGCCAGATTCATCTTGGTCCAAGGAAACTTGAGAAACAGCTTCGGTATCATCGACGGAGTCTTACTCACGGCTTTAAAATCTAAGCCTGCAGAAAATGACGCACCCTTCGCTGCCAATATGACTGCTCGTACGCTGCGATCTTTGCGAATTTTTTTCGCTGCGGCAACAAGGCCATTAAACATATCCATATCCAGACCATTCAACTTTTCCGGGCGATTCAGATACACCCAGGCGATATGGTCACGGATTTCGAGAATTACTTTATTATCGTTGCTCATCACGGTTTACCTTTCATCATGCCGCCATGGTTGCATAAAACACAAACAACGGCCAATGATCGAAGTTCACGATTGGCTAACCCGACTGAACACGTGAGGCAAAGAATCAGCCCCAGCCGCCTGCGTTTTCCTTAACCAGCGTCACCATCATATCGATGTGATCAGGACGATCATTCAGGCACGGAATATAGTGATATTCCTTACCGCCGGCCTCGAGAAAGGTTTCGCGGTTTTCCATATCCAGCTCCTCGAGAGTCTCAAGGCAATCTGCAGCAAACGCTGGACTGATAATGTCGACCCGACCGACACCGGCTTTACCCCAGTCCTCTAACGTGTGATCGGTATAAGGTTTAACCCACTCTTCACGGCCAAAACGCGACTGAAAACTGCAGATCCACTGGTCTTCACTCAGCCCCAGCTTTTCGGCCAAGGCCGCGGCCGTCGCGCGACACTGCCCGGGGTAAGGGTCACCGCGATTTTCGTAGCGCTGCGGAATACCGTGAAACGACATCATCAAACGATCCCCCTGACCGTGCTCTGCCCAGTATTCGCGAACTGAGTTAGCCAGCGCAGTAATGTAACCGGGGTGGACATGATAGTCGGTAATCCAGCGTGCAGCGGGAACATGGGGACACGGCGCCATGGCATTGGAGTAACGATCGTGTACGGCAGCCGTCGTTGATGATGAGTTCTGTGGGTACATCGGCAAGATGATAAGGCGTTCCGCGCCTGCTTTACGCAGGGCTCTGCCCGCTTCTTCCATCGTCGGTTTACCATAGGTCATCGCCAACTCGACCGGAATATCCTGACCGTATTCTGCTTTCAATGCTGCTCCAAGTGCACGCTGCTGCGCGCGGGAAATCGTCATGAGAGGAGAGCCTTCCGGCCCCCACACTTTCGCATAGGCTTTGGCAACACGCGGTGGACGGATAACAAGAATGACGAGGTTAAGAATCAACCACCACAGTATACGCGGCACATCGACAACGCGTCGATCACTGAGAAACTCACGGAGGTAAGCACGAACCGCTTTTGCGGTCGGCGCTTCGGGGGTACCTAGGTTGGCAATAAGGACACCAAACGGGGGCTTGTTCACGGAGACTCCAAAGCTAATCTGTATCAGTTTTGTATAGTCTAGCGGAACCGGCGCGGAGGGTCATCCGATACCCTTCGCGCTCAACAAGCCAAAGTAATCAGGCGGACATACCTGTGCTGTTAAACTTCCTGAACGCTTCCTGAACCTGTTTCTCTGTTGGAATCGCATCTGTTTTGACGAGGATAATGATGCTTTGACCGAAAACCCGCTCTTCACCGGCAGGATTGATATTCACCGCACCGTCTTTGCTGATACACGCCATTGGGGTACCAATGTTTGCCGACATCATTGCTGCCACAACATCGCGCCATGCGTCACCTTCAAGCCATAAGGGAAAGCGAAGAAAGTGATCTTTATCGTGGGTAAACATGTCCTCGATGATGAGCTCTGATCCCGGTGACTCCATTGCTCTGACCAGAATCTCCGGATAAGAACGAATAGGACGAATAACCGACTTAACACCCAGACGCTTCATACGTCCACGATTCTCATCTTCCACGCATTCCACAATAACCCGATACGCAAGACCGTGTTCTTTCATTCGATAACACAAGTCAAAGCACAAACTGTCGGAATCATCCATGTATTCATCTTTAGCAAGAATCAGAATGTTCGCGGCACCTTCAAGATTTGCGCGTTTGAAATCATCTTCGTGATTGCCGTGACCCTGTACCAAATGAATTCCCAAGCCTGTTAATGTCGAGGGAAGACCGTCAGGATAGTCTGTATTGAGTAATACAATGGGGGTCTTGCGATGCATTTTATTTTGTCTGATCTGTTCGACAAAACGACGGAAATAGGTGTCCCGGTTGTATTTTGGAGAATTAATTACAACGATGTGGTTATTCATGGCGGCGCTCCGTCCTACTGACTTCCTTCTGAGTATAGGAAGTGAATTCATCCTTATAAGATCGATTTATTATGAAAAAGTAAGTGCGCTGGTAGGGAGAGTTTATCAAGCTATTTACGATGCTTTAGCGTAATTAATTGAGTTTTCATGTATCTGGGATTTACGTAAAGAAGGATATCATTAACAGGAAGCATCACCGACAGTGTTACGCCCGGATACAGATAATACTGACAGCCGCTTCAGGAAAAATTTAAAGCAATCAGATCTTCGGCGATCTCCTTCCATTTATTTTCCTCCACAAAATGCCCTACATCGCGGTATTTTCGCGTTAAGCGTTTCATTTTAGGCAGCGCTTCATGCCATTGCGCAATGACTTCGTCTTTACCACATGGGTCCCACTGGCCAAATACTCCAGCAGCCTTACAATCACGCCAGAAGTGCGGCACTCGCTCCTGCATTAAGCGATAAAACTCACTGTTATCCTGCACACCGTAACTGTGATCGTTATAGCGGTACCCATAACCCCATCGCGATGTCTGTTTCACCTTGCGCATGGAGCTTCGAGCATTGGCAGTACTGCGCAACGATTGCGACCATACATATTCAGGCGAATTTCTCGGAAGGGTATTCATTATGTGCCCCAGCGTATTTCCGGTTGCGTTGTAAATCATACGCAAGACTCCCTGAGGCTCTCCGTTCGTCACCGCCGTTGCCGCTACCCCACCCCAGGCAAATGCTGGATACAGGCGAGGAAACAATGACCAGGTCAAAATACGATGAGGGTAGTTTCGATAGGTGAGACCTTTCTTCGGCATAGGAAAAATAGTGCTGTTCATCACCATCAGGTTTTTCACCCTGTAGGGGTCCTGAATAAAAGCGCCGATCCCAATCGGTCCTCCCCAGTCGTGTACCGCCAGAGTGACCTCGGTCAGGTCAAGGTGGCGAACAAGCTGAAGTAGATTATCCGAATGATGCATGTCCACCATTTCGAAATCCGCCTGATCTGACAGTCCAAAACCGATGTGATCCATCGCAATAATGCGTACAGGCTTGTTACTCTCAATCAGAGCATCGCGAATACGGCGATAGGTATAACTGGTTTCAGGGTTACCATGCACCAGAACGACAGTCGCCTCTGGTTCGTCAGTACCGACCTGAATATCGTAATAGAACATGGTCTTGCCCGAGTCTTTACCGCCGGGAATCTCGAACCAACGAGCATCTTCTGGGGCGCAATAATCAGCAGGCGGTTTTTTCAAAGGGGTGTTGGTAACGATGGAGAGTGACATTCAGAACCCCTTTTATTAATAATCTTATCAGGTGTTCTTCAATCCTAAGTGGCGTGCCGATTTGTTGACAGGTTTCGCCTCGCCATTATTTTGACATTCATGACACAAAAAAGGCGAGAAGCGACCTTCTGCGCTAACGGTAACCTCGAAGCGCGGCCCTTACCCGGTCGAGATCTGCCTCTCTTGGCAAGCCAAACCGAATGAAATTCTGCTGTTCAAAACAACGTGACCAGATGCAATGCTCAGCAAGGTACCGCTGCAGCAGCGCTGCATTGTCCGGCTTAACCGTGACGAATAATGACGTCGCTCCGACCAGATCAAAACTCTCGGGAAGAAAAGCCTCAAACAACCGACTGCACGAGGCGAGCCTCACTCTCTGCTCTTCCTGCCAGTCTCTGTCCTGAAACGCATGTGCCGCTACGAGGGCTGCATACGTCGGCACAGTCCAGGGGCCCATACAGGCATCAAGCTGCTGAATCACTTCACTGGCACCAAATACCGTACCAAACCGTAGACCTGCCAAACCAAAGAACTTACCTAACGAGCGTAAGACGATCTGGTTGTCGGCATAACCGCAACGCAGCAGGCTGTCATCGGGAGTCGCGTCCATGAAGGCTTCATCGCAAACCAGCATTCCACCCTTGCGATTCAGCACTGCCGTCCAGCGTTTCAACTCTTCCGATGGCACCACTATGCCACTGGGATTATCTGGATTGACGATCACCAGAACATCGGGCGCTTCTCCTTTAGATAATCGATGCCGGATTTCCTGTAGAGGGAGCTCTGTCACCGCGTGTCCATGCTGACGCCAGACCAAGGCATGCTCCCCATAGCTACCTGCGACCGTCCACACGCTGCTGATCTGAAAGCACTGAGGTAAGTTTCTGATTGCGGCCTGGGTCCCTGCTACTGCCAGCGATTCGAATCCTCTGGAGGCTCGATAATAATCATTGATAGCCTGCTGTAGAAATAAACTGGTCTCTGACAAGGGCTCAGGCAAGTGATGATGTACATCCGCTGGAAATTGAATACGTTGCCCGCGCTCATCCCACCAGCTGTATGGACTGACCGCAGCGGATAGATCCAACCAACCAGATTGAGGGCGCGCACTAGCTTTAAGCACGCTCTGCAAATCAGAACCGTGTTTTACTTTTCCCGGAAACGGTTTTAGGTGCGTCACAGCACACCGGTTGCATAGTGCACCGCCAGAGCAATCACGACTGTACACGCCATGAAGATCAATAAAGCTTTTCGCACTAGGGTAATGGCCCTGGGAATATCTTTTATCGACGCCATGGCACCGCATCCCATTGCCGGTTTCTGCTGCCATGCCCCGTCATAAAAAGCACGAGCACTCAAGCGCCGATTCAATGCCCCAGCCCCGGCTGTCATAACGACGCCACCATTCGGGCTCGCGCAGTGTTTTGCCTGCGCTTTCCAACACCCCATTGCCGACTGACGATGCTCACCTGCAGCCGCCACAAAACAGAGGGCGGCAATGCGGGAGGGAATCCATGCCATAGCGTCATCAAGTTTGGCAGCCGCCCAGCCAAAATAGAAAAACCGCTCATTTCGATAGCCCCACATAGCATCAAGGGTGTTAACCCACCGGTGAAGCAATGCCCCTTCAGCGCCTGCAATCACAAACCAGAACAAAGTCGCGAACAACGCATCCGATGAATTTTCCAGCGTGCTCTCAATACTCGCCTGCGCCACTTCATCCTCATCAAGAACCTGCGTATTACGGCTCACAATTCTCGCCAACGCCTCTCGTGCCTGCACCAGCTCGTTAGTCGCCAATGCACGCCACACTTCCTCTACGTGTTCCTGCAAGCTTTGCCAACCGATGCAGAGGTACAGAATCAATAGCTGAAAAATACAACCACTGACGAGCGACAGTGATGTCACTGCCTGCATACCTATGACAACCGCAGCTATGGGTATCAAAACAATGATCAGAGCGAGAAAGCCCAGGATATAACCCGGAACTCCACCAGCACGATTGAATAAGGCTTCTACCGCGGTCGCCCAACGGCCAAACCCAACAAGGGGATGAAATCGACGTGGCTCACCCAGTAAGGCGTCCAGATAAAGAGCACTAACTAACAGTGCGACCAGTATCAGAACACCCCAATGTAAATCCAGCGCGCCCTGATTCAACCAAAAGAAGAGCATTTCAATCCTGTCCGTGACGTAAACCCGACCTGAAAATAAAAAACCCCGCCTGCAATCGCAAGCGGGGTTTTTGTAAATAAGTGGAGTCGGTCTATAAGCCGGGTTCTGTGTTAAACAGCCATTCGTCTAGGCCTGTAATCGCTCACAGGCTCAAGCGACCTACCCGTTCCCAGCGTGGGCCACGCCTTGTACCTCAAGGGTAACAGGGAACCTATTTGGTCTTGCTTCGGGTGGAGTTT
>PDUK01000040.1 GCA_006212115.1 Thalassolituus sp.
GCTGCATTCGGGAATAGGTTATTGTTCACCGATGGAATATGAGCGAATAGCAGCATGAAAATGAACGTGTCCGTTTTATCGGGGCAAGATCACTTGGTAAAGCCGTCACCTTTTTTGTTCCAAAAAAGCCGCCAACTTCACCAATCCGTTATTTGAGGCGTTATGCGTTTTCTGTCCTAGGTTGATTGAGAAATGAATGTTCCGGAAGAAATTAAAAATTTTCTATGTGAAGAAATTACCGAGCCAAGACAGTTTGATATTGGCTTTGAGAATTTTGAGTTTCCAAAAGCTGAACAGATAATTGACTATCAAATGGGTTATAGGTGGGAGGGGGGATCTGGAAAGCGTTTGGCTGGTTGGCCTGATAATTGGGTAGTAATAGGCCATTCCAATGCGGACCCTTTGATTTACGACACTCTTTCTGGTTCTGTGAATTTTGCTAGACATGGAGCAGGCAGTTGGATCGCCAATCGGTTATTTTCAGATTTACAAATGATGCTTGAATGTATTCAGGAACTCTCAAAAATTATAACTGCTGCAGGTGACAATCTATTTGATGAAGACTTTAACATACTATCAAAACATGTGAATTCAATGCAGAGTCTATTGGTAGACACATATGGCGTTGATGTCGGTAGCAAAATAATAGAAGCCTTAGAAATTAAGGATTGGTCCGTTTAGGATCGTTTTTTAACTGCAATGTTGTTGTGGAATTATATGCGCATAACAAAAAGTTGCAGCGGAATTTGTCGTACTCCACAAATTCCGCTGAACAATGGCGTTATAACGCATGAAGTCTTATACGCTCCGGATTAATAGGATTGCCCAAGGGATGGAGTCAATAGAAGAAGTGGTTACTTTGTTCCATGAAAGTGATTCGAACGAGCGTGGAGATATATGCGTGCTCTGAATATGTGTCTCGTCCAGTCCCATCCTACGGATGAAGATATTGACTCTGCTCTTAAATCGTCAGGGCTGAAGGAGGCTTATTCTCCATGCGTTCTGGTGTTGCGGAAGACCTTCAACTTGGCTCGACGGAAGGTGCTCTCTCGAACGTGGTTGGATCAGGAGAGGGCTTTTAGGTTGTTCCTTTTCATTTTTGCTACTGCTGATAGACGTAGGCGTAAGACGGTGTGTAAAGGAGGGTGTTCGCATTAGTGGCATAACTTGCGAGAGTTATAACAAGCGGCCGTTGAGGCCACTGAAAAGCGTGGCGGGACGCGCAAAAAGCACGCACCCCTAGGGCGGGCGTTACATGCACAACAAGAAGGAAACATTGAAGTAATGAAGAAGTTTTTTAAATATTTAGGGTTTGGGTTTTTAAGCGTTGTAGTATTTTTCTTAGCCGTTATCGCTATTACTAGTATTGGTAGCATCGATAAAGAAGAGACTTTTCCACCATATATTTATGAGTCAGTTCCAAAGCTTACGACTTGGGATATCGAACAATACAAACTATTGATGTCTGAGGAGGGTATTGGGGCTGCTACGCCGGAGCAGTGGGAGCTTTACCTTGAGATGTTTAAGAAGCTCGGTCAACTTCAATCAGTTGGTGTGCCAGAGCTACAAAATTCGCGTGTGGCATCAACCGTTGCCTCGGGTAACACAACCTATGCTGTTTATCTGGTGCCGTTAACCTTTGATACAGGGAAAGCTCATATACAGCTGGGGCTTCAGCATAATGATGGGAAAGTAGAAATTAATAGTGTTCGCTTCCTTTCAGATTTGCTGCTTAAGTAAACATGTAACAAGCGGCTGTTGTTTGCCGCTAAAATACATGGCAGGACGCGGAAAATGCACGCACCCAAAAGCCGGGCGTTACACGTCATGAAGATAGCAATCGCATTACTAGTACCAACTATTTCTCTAGTCTGTGTCGCAGAAGATGATTTCTTGCATATGATGGTGCAAGGAAAGTACTTACTTGTAGGTAAAGGCTTGGATTCAGATCATACCTATCATGGCAAAGTCGAAATCAAAGAACAGAACGGCAAGCTAACAGTTCTACGCAGAATTAATGGCAAAACTACTCATGGCGCCGCTGCTATTGAGTCCGCACTAGATGGCGACGCCAAAGTTCTTCGTATTAAGTTCGCGGAAGGTGAAAGCAAGTATGAAGAAACTTGCATGATAGGTAGCGACTTAGACAATAATGCTAGGATTAGCTGCTATTTATATCAACCTAAAATACGTACTATGCAGCCAGGTTTAGAGGTCCTATTTAATGACCATACTGCAAAATAATCGTGTAACAAATCAAGCAAGAGGGACGCCGAAAGGCGGCGCCTCTTCTTGAACCGCTAAAAACTATAAAGGTGAAAATGTGTATAATTTCGATAATCTTTCTGGCTGGCTGGCTGGCTGGCTGGATGACGAAGGTGTGGAAGTTGAAATTCATCACATGTTCGGGTCTGATAAATATGAATTTAGAATTAATTGCGAAGTGGTAGAACTAAACCACTTGGCGATCTTCAGCGATCCACTTTGCATATGTCAGACTGCAGAAAAGTTGATCGACGATGATAGTAGGGATCTAGAGCATCCCGTACTCGGCAGAATATTAGCAGAGCATGGGTCAATCCTCTTTCAATTCTTTCCGGGTAACTATGGGTTTAGCGCAAAATTTTCTTCGCTACCTGATGATAAATATGATGATTTGGTTGGTGGTTCAGGCTTCTTAGAGGAATTAAAAAAAGTACTAGGGCCAGGTTGGCATGACGCTGTTGAGGAAAGGTTTACGAAGTTTGAATTACTGCGAGATAAATTCAAGATTCGAGCACAGGATACGTTAGAAGCAGTAAGAGAATTAAAAAATGAACTTGTTGAGCAGCAGAGCGAAGGCCCACGGAACGCTGGTAGTCATTTGTCAGATGATTTTACATGGTATCAGAACGGGCTTGATACATGTAATCTAATCTTGAAAAAGTATGGCCGTTAGGTAACCGAGTTACCCATGAAAAGTAGACACCTCACTACTACCTAATGAGGGTCTTTAAATGACTAAGAAAACGAAGAAAAAATACAACCACTACACCGAAGATTTCCGTCGTGAGGCGGTGCGCCGTTCCGATCTTCCTGGAGCCAGTGCTGTAGAGGTTGCACGTGAACTCGGTATTCATCCGGGTCAGATTTATAATTGGCGTCGTCAGTATAAGCGGCTGTCTGACAAACAGTTTAATACCGTGAATGGCGTCGATTACTCTCAAGAAGAAAGTGAAGATATCCTTAAACTCAAGCGCTAGATCTCTGATCTGAAGGAAGAGAGCGAGTTCTTAAAAAGGCCATGGTCCGGATGTGGCCCAATACTTCAGCAAAGAAAAGTGGTGAGGTATGCCTACATCCGTTCTTTAGTCGGAGAGTACGCCATTGTGAAAATATGCTGCTGTCTTGGTGTCAGTCGCGCCACGCTATTACAAGTGTTGAGCCGTGGTACGTCTGAGAGCGAGAAACGACAGCAGAACCTTGAGAAGGTTATTGCTACGACCTTTGAGCGTTTCAAACATTGCTATGGAGCACCCAGACTGGCTGTTGAATTGAACGAGTCCGGCATCCTGTGCAGCGTGAACTATGTGGCTAAACTGATGGCTCAAAGTAAGTTGAAGGCCCGTAACGGCAAAGGATACAAGTTCTTTCTGAACATCCCGGCCAGGAACCATGTCAGTGATAACCTCTTGCGTAGGGACTTCAATGCGGAACGACCAGACGAAAAGTGGGTGTCGATATTACTTACATTCCGTTGGACAAGGGTTTTGCTTACCTCGCGGTCGTGATGGACGTGTATTCGAGAAAGATCATCGGATGGTCATTGGACTCAACGATGACGAATCGGCTGATCATAGATGCTTTCCAGATGGCGTATGACTCAAGACATGTGAAGCTGGTCTGATGCTGCATTCTGATCGTGGAGTGCAATATCGGTCAGGCGAATATCAGCACCGGTTGCTCAGCAAAGGCATACGTCCTAGTATGAGCAGAAGGGGAAGCTGCTGGGACAACGCTGCCATGGAATCATTCTTCGAAAGGCTCAAAGTTGAATCCGTTTACGCAGACCAACCGACGACAAAGCAGGAAGCGTACTCCCTCGTATTTGAATACATCGAATTGTTTTATAACCGAGTACGAAGGCACTCTGCGATGGGCTATAAAAGCCCTGCAGAGTATTAACAGGAATATCACGAGAAGTGTGCCTGAAATGGTGTCTACTTTTCGTGGGTAGGATCAGTATTCATAATGAGCAATTTCAAATTTCAGCCACGATGGAAAGAAGAGCTTGTCGTAACAGGTGATGGAGGCCAATTTATCCTTGAGCTTCCAATGGGTATTCTCTCTGCATATTTACCAACTGAGGAAGCTTGGAAATCAAAATCCCCTGAATGGGCGCGAAATAAATATTCCGAACTGAAGAAAGAGCTCGAGGAATGGTGCAGAGAAAATAAAGCGAAATTCTATATTGACGAAAAAGCAGGCGTTGGTATTGAGGATAGATGGTCATAGTCATCACACCTAATAAGTCACTTAATTCCGCGCCTAAGGCGCCCGACGCAGAAAAGATGTGCCCGTTACTGATGCGTTAGCATCAGACACGATTAAGGAGATTTTCATGGAATTTAATATGTCAGTTGAAGACAATTTTGCATCGTTTACAGATGATGCGACAGGGGTTAAAGTCTTTGTAGATTCTTTCGATAACGGGGAATTCGATGTTCGCATAGGAACTGTTACTGAGTCATCCGAAGCGGGCACCATAACTGCAAAAACGTCTGAAGAACTGAATGAGAAGCTGAAAACTTTGTATGAGAAGCATCAGAGTGTAGTGGTTCAATGATGCTGGACACCCAGAGAGGTGGTAACCTTACCATCATAGAGGTGTTCAATGACAAAGAGACAACGTCGATCATTCACTCGGGAATTCAAGCTCGAGTCAGCATGCCTGGTGCTCGATCAGGGGTGATGTTCCACTCAGATCATGGAAGTCAGTATATGAGCCTGAAGTTTCGCCAACGGCTGTGGCGATACAAGACGCTTCGAAGCATGTGTCGCAGAGGTAATTGCTGGGATAATGCACCAATGGAAAGATTGTTCAGAAGCCTGAAAACTGAATAAATTCCCGATCCTGGATGTCGATCATTGGCAGAAGCGAAAATGAATATCGTGAGTTAATTGATGGACTATTACAACTAGAGGCGGCCACATCAGCTGCATGGTGGCATTAGCCCTCAGGCAGCAAGAATAACGTAAAACTGTTTCCGGCATTAGTTGACCGCTACAGTATACAGAGTGACAGGGAAGAATTTTTTGCATAGTTGCAAGGGGTCAAAACAGGCAATCTGTCGGCTTTATGCATTATAGAAGCATGTCTTGTCCCTTGAGAGGCTGTGAAATATTGTTCCTTGATGATCTTTTTTTTGCACCTTATTCTCGTGGTGCAGGTGTGGTTAAAAAGACTTTTTACTGCCTTGGATATCAAGGCGCAAGAACAGGGTTGGCCTTTTTGAAGATGGTTAACAGCAGATGACAATGTACGTGCTTAAGCTGTCTATCGTAAGTTGAGTGTTAGGGTGAAATGGATTACTTATCAGTTAAATGCGGGAATACTGGTATAAAAAACCGCTGAAAAGCGTTTCGGCCACAGAAAGCGTGGCCTTCAACTAGGACTCGCTTCGCTCACCGTTTAGCGCGGCGTTATTAAGTGTAAATATGAATAACGAATTAATGTTGAATTCAGCTCTGGAACTCGAAACTATTCTAAAGAAATATGAGGATAGTCATGCAGAATCACGAACTGTACTTAATGGCTTGCAGTCCTTAATCGACGATGTGAAAAATGGTGATATTATTCAAGCTTCTGTTCCATTTAATTATGCGATAACAGGTGGTTTAATAGTATTGCCAAAAGATGCGGAGTCAGCGTACTCAAGGTTCTCTATTTTACTTGAATTCGGAGGGGAAAAGTATAAGGATTCCGTGGAATGGGCTGAGGAGCAAAAGAAAAAGATATTCGGTAAGGGGTAATAATGTTTAGTTCTGTTCCTTATCAAGTGAACGCTTAATAAGGTGCCCTGCCGGGTTTCATAATCTCTCGAATTTTTTGCAAATAAATGAAAAAACGCGCCAAATTACGCCACTGGTAAGAAAATCGTTAGAGCAATGAATAGGGACTTTTACTCATGGATGAAGGTTTATACAAAGCAAGTTTTTGTATTCGTCGCTATAGTTCTATTCGGAGGGTCTTGGTAAGCCCCAACGCTTCAGTTAGAGACAAGGACTAATGCATATAGAATAGAGTTCATGTTCCTTGGTTTGGGTCACTTTTGGGTCAATTTGATAGGTACTCGAACCTTCAATTGATCTTTGGTTTTAAAAATGGATGACAAGGTAGATTTTGAAGAGCTGGGGTTTATTCTACGTTGTCCTTGTTGCAGACTATTGTTAGTGGATGTATCGCTATAGATGAAAGTGGCAGTTGTACTCCAGTGATCGCTTTTTGGGGCTGTTACTGGCTTTGGATCGCAGTGCTATCACATTGATTTTTGGGTCAGGGGCTAACTATGTTTTATCTCGTGGAAAGCTCTAACACGCGGCCGTTGAGGCCACTGAAAGCTCAGAATGAGTATACATTTGAAGAAAAGATTCTATTGGGAGGCGCACAGTAAACTATGAGAAGGGAAGCAGTAGTCGAGGAGGTAGAGCTTAAGCCCCTTGGAGAGTTTCGGATGGGATGTGACGCTTATGGCATTATTATCAAAACTAACTTTGGTCACATAGAGACATTTAAAGATGTCCCAATCATGATCGGTCAAACCGATTCTTCAGAATGTATTGAGCAGTCCGCATGCACAAGATATCTTTCGATTAAAGGTGCGTTTTCCACCTATATTGTGGATATAAAGGACCAAGCTATTAGTATCTACCGAACTACGATGCGAGGGCTTAACAATGAGTTATGTGACGAAAATCCCATATATGGCACGGAAACCCATCACATAAAGGGGTTAAGACGGCATTACTACCTCCAGTTTCCATTCGTAAGTAAGGATCGCTTTGTTCAGGTTTTTGCAGACTATGAGGTCATTCGTAGAAGGCAAATCAAGGAGTTAAGAGATGCCCTGTAGCAAGGATGCGCAGACTATACGGCTACGCCCCCTCGACCTGGAATGCTAAATGAATACGAGCTCAGAGCTAATTAAAGCAGTAAAAGCAAAGAATACTATTGAGGTCAGGCGTCTTATCTCAGCAGGCTGTGATCTGGAGAGGACTGATGATAAGAACATGACAGCTCTTTTGCATGCATGTGAAGTTCAAAGCTTCGATATTCTAAAGGCACTTGTAGATGCAGGTGCAAATGTAAATCACATAGATGACTTGGGTTACCAACCAGTAGACATTGCCTATTGGAATGGTGAATTTCGGATGGGTGTATACACCACTGAAAGCCAGAGAATGGTTAGGTATTTGGAGCGGCATGGTGGAAAGTCATCATTTAAGAAGTAAAGGAAGCATATGCATGCGAAGAGTAATCGCACACGGGAGTATCGAGTGGAGAGAATTTTGTAAATAAACATGCTTGGGATTGGTTTTGGAGTTCAGATAAGTCTAAAGCCGCCGATACGTTTATGTACTCGATATAACGGATGTCAAAGTCACACTGACGAGGTATTTCAAACCGGAATACACTTATCCAAGTAAAACCTTTCGATATTCGAACGAGTTTAAAGTTAAAGTAGTCCAGTTAAGTCCGATAGAAGGAATTCGGGTTCAGGAAGTAGCCATTACTCTCGATATACATCCATTTACACTGCCGAGATGGAGAAAAGCAAATCGTGAAGGCAATGTAGGATTAGATAAACGCAAGAATTTCACCGAGATGACGAGAAAGTAAGAAGAAGGGAATTTCGAAGGTTAAGAAGCTGGAAGCAGATAACAAGAGGCTGAGTACAAGAACCGGAATCAGGCGCTTGATCTTGTTAAAAGGTGACAGCGTGTGGTTTTTCAATAATCCCGGTTGCAAAGATAGGTGTCAACCTTACTATCAAAGATAGCATTAACTGAGTTTAGTTTGAGGGCGAATGCTTGGTGATCGACTAGGGATATTCAATAAAATAGGACTTCTGATATTGGACGTCGCTGAAACTTCCACTCGAAAAGTCCTAACTGATATCCGAGAATTTTAAGATTTAGTAATGCTATTTATTGCTTGGTATGGACTTCATGGAAATATAATTTAGCGATTTGAATGCATCTGTATATTTTTGCGTCAGAGTAATGGAAAAGAAAATAGATGCTTGAGACGACCAGGTGGGAGTTGCCCGATTGAGGTGGCCTAAAAATTTAAATCAAGAATTTTTCGCTCATAAAGGTTTAAGTGCACCAACAACTTGTTAGTATATTAGTTAAAAATTGATTAAGTTGTAATCCGCAGATCGCTTAAGTGGTAAGCTTATGATTAATACATCGAACTTTAGTCTGGGGTTGATGATGAAAAGTGGCTTGTTTGATTCAGATGGGTTGAATGAAATTCTCGAACATGAGCTAGCTATAGGTAATGAGATTTCCGAAATGTCTGCTTGGCCTAAGAGTTGCCAACGATTAATTATCCTTGAATATCGATTCAAAAAATTACATGATAAACGTGATCTAAACTATCGATTGGTAGATGATCCACATTACTGGTATGCGCAGTACTCTACCGAAAATGATAAAGAGTGTCTTGCATGCAAATTTAATGTCTTGATTTAGTCTCGATTTTCTATGGTGGATGGATTTATTGTGAATGATATGGACCGTTTTGAAGAAGCCCTTTATCGCGAGGCGTCAATTGCATTTGAGAAAATTGTAAGAAAGTACAATAACGATATTTACACTATTGGTTTCTATCATTTCGGTGGTTGGGACTGTGTGTCGCCTATGTTTAACACTATAGGCCACTATAATGCTTGTAGTGATCAAGCAGAGTCTGGTTGGGAACGACTCGCATGTAAATGGATTCCAAGTGAGTTTATAGACTGCGAGCCCTATTCTGCTGACTTTGTTTCCTGCGTTAATGAAATCCAAAGACTGCAGGGAGAGTGGGATGAGCCTTCGGAGGATACAGTTGAACGTTGGGATCAGACATTAGATACAATGTGTAGAGTGCTGATGCGGCTGGATGATGATGGCGTGTTCTCAGAAATTTCAGACCGGAGTAGTTTTGTCCTGCAGGTTGGGACTTATGATGAATCATATCAAGCAGGGTATAAGCGTATTCTAACTATGAATCCTCAAGATGCGATAGCTCGTGTTGAGGAGGATTTTGTTGCCTTAATCGAGAGAGAAATCCGGATAGAGAAAGAGGCTAAGGAGAGAATCCGCGAAATACGCAATAGTAGGGGTTAAGACTCTATGTAGTGATGTAATATTTGTCTTTTTATTAATTTTTTGAGTTGTAGTTATGAAGGGTGATTGGAAGGGAATTGGTCTAAGGGAGTTGATTTAGTGGTCCATTGATCCCGGACACCCAGTTAGTTGGTAACCTTACCATCAAAGAGGTGTTCAATGACAAGAAGGCAACGTCGAACCTCCACTCCGTAGTTCAAGCTTGAGGCAGTATGCCTGGTACTTGATCAGGGCTATTCAATTACAGAAGCCTGTCGATCGCTGGATGTTGGAGAAACAGCTCTGAGACGCTGGGTCGAGCAGTTACAACAAGAGCGAAATAGTACAACTCCGAAATCCAAAGCTCTGACTCCTGACCAGCAAAGGAATCAGGAACTTGAAATTAGAATTAAACTGCTCGAGGACGAAAAACGAATACTAAAAGGGGCTACCGCTCTCTTAATGTCAGACGAATTCAAAAATATGCGCTGATAGACCGTTTGAGAGAGTGCGATACAGTGGATCTTGTCTGTCAGGCTTTCGGAGTGGAGTGTTCGAGTTACTACGATTACCGTAGCCGGAAAAAGAAAATGAATGTCCAGTGAGTGAAGCTCAAAGCTCTCGTGAATCGAATATTTACGGAGGCCAGATCGAGCGTTGGCAGTCGCGGTATTAGGAGTATTCTAGCGGATGAGGATATTTACGCTGGGCGTATCTGGCCGTCGTCATGGACTTATTCGCTCGTCGTGTCATTGGCTGCGCGATATCAAAAGGGCTGATAAAGAGTTGGTGATAAAGGCGTTGGATGAAGAATGGAATCGACGGGGAAAGCCTTCTGCTGTCATGTTTCACTCAGATCAGGGAAGTCAGTATATGAGCCTGAAATTTCGCCAACGGCTGTGGCGATGCAAGATGCTTTAAGGCATGTGTCGCAGAGGTAATGACTGGGGCAATGCTCCAATGGAGAGGTTGTTCAGAAGCCTGAAAATGGAATGGATTCCTGATCTTGGGTACTGTTCATTGGCAGAAGCGAAAATGGAGATTGGGAGTTACTTTATGGGCTACTACAACCAGAGTCGGCCACATCAGCTGCATGGTGGGATTAGCCCTCAGGCAACAGAAGAATAACTTAAAAGTGTGTCGGGTATTAGTTGACTACTACAATGCGCATTCTGAACGAGGCGATTGCACGGGAAGCGAATAACGCCTACGAAACACTTGCGAGTCAATGAACTATAAAAGGACGCCTGGCCTGAGTCGCTGTAGAGCTACATTTGGTTGGTTAATTCTCTGGCTACTTCACAGAGTGCAGCAGCAAGCGTGCGCTGGATCTTGACGTACTATAAATCTATAGGTTTTATTCGGTGTGCGCTTTCTGAGTAAAGATTACCGAGATAATGTTTATTGGCGTACTCGTTTTGATCTAATTGCTTTCTATTTTTTATTAAAGAGGGTTTCTATGCGGTAATGCTATAGTGGTCCTGATTAGGGAGGGGTTGTAGCGCAGTCATTATTAACCAAGCGTAAAATATATGTGGAGAGTTGATGTTTTGCCAAATCGGAAAGTATAGTGTTACGTTATCGGAAGGGAATATCATAGTAGAACACTACACGGGCGATGTGATGGGGAATACCTATATCAAACGCAAGATTATAAAAGTAACTTCCGTAGCAGAGAATATTCTAGAGCTAAAAACTAATCGAGGTGATGGTAAAATTACCATCCGAGATTCAGGATCAAGTGGGTACTACGTTGAACTAGTATTGCCACGCTTTATATTCGGCAGGAAAATCATAGCTGGTTCTCTTAGTGAAAATGAGAAGAACGGGCTTCGAAATGAACTTTTGGCATATAACATATAAAATCAATCAGGCTCTTTGGGCTGGGCATGCTAGCGAGTCGTGCTTCCGCCGTTAGAGCTACGAAGGGGAAAGTTATGAAAGGAATCTCGTCAATCAAGTATTCATTTACAGTGATAGGGTTTGCTATGGTTGTGGGCGGCTGGTTCATGTACTCGAATACACAGGACTTCCTGAGCAAAGCAATTCTAACTGAAGGAACCGTCGTTCAGGTTGTCCTCTCGAGGTCAAGTGATTCAATTACATACAGGCCTGTTGTAGAGTTTGAAACTGAAATGGGCAGGAAAATAGAATTCATCTCTTCGTCTGGAAGCAATCGTTCTAGTTACACGCAGGGAGAGGCTGTTGAGGTTCTATATGAAGAAGCTAGGCCTTATGATGCTAAAATAAATGGCTTCCTATCGTTGTGGGGCGGAGCTGTAATAGTCTCTGCTCTAGGCCTTGCACTATTTGCTATTGGCTGTTCAGTATTCTCATTTATGGCCCTAAAGGATAGGAAGGTCAAGTTGTTGAAAGAGAACGGTGTGTCAATAGTGGCTAAATTTCAAAGCGTAGAAGTTAATTCTTCGCTCAGAGTCAATGGTCGAAGCCCTTATCAAATATTAGCTCAGTGGAGAAATCCCGTGACTTCGGAACTACATATTTTCAAAAGCGAGAACCTATGGTTTGATCCTTCTGATTATATGAATCAGGACGAAATAACTGTATTCGTCGACAATGAGAATCCCAAGAAGTTTTATGTCGATGTCTCTTTTCTACCTAAGTTGGCAAGTTAAATCTTCTCTACTAAATGCATGTTGTTTATCTACTTTCGGGGTGGGGCTACGCCAGTTGCTATCCAAAATAACATGAGATTTAAACGTGATTTTGGTATTGGCTGAAGTGTTATGAAAGTAACAATAGTATTAACCGTAATTTTACTGATTCCAGTAGCTGTGTTTTTTCTCAATAAGAAGTTGTTTTCGGGAAGGCTCAGAAACGCCTCGATCGCAGTTATATCCGCTGCTTGTATCTATGTTTCTATCTTGGCGAGCGTAGCGTATATCGAATACAGTCTTGATGCTGAGTTGGCGGCATTTGACCTGAATGGTGATGGCGTATTTTCCGGCAATGAGATTAACATTGAGCAGGAAAGGGCCATGCACCGGGTTACGGCTGATACTGGTAGAACATTTGCGCCGTTTACAGGTGCTATTTTCTCGGTCATTTACTTTCTTGGGGTTTGGTTTCTACTCTCAATAATACGATGGGTCGGTAACTGGCGTGAACATAGAAAAAGATAACAATCTGACAACAATTCTATTGAGTATTATCGGCCTGATTGTGTTCGCGGGGCTCGCCGTATCACTCGTAATGCTCCTCATGAAATTCTTAGAAGGTGAGGCCTATCAACTTTCCTTAGAAGAACTGAAGAAAAGTCCCTTGGTTGCGGAATACTATGGTGAGCCATTGCAGCCAAGCTGGTATGTATTAGGAAAAGTGAATCTTAATGGAGATCGGGGTTTTGCTGCCATTGAGTACAAAGTCGAAGGCCCTCTATCGTCTGGTAACGTATATGTCCATGCAATACGATCCGCCGGTGAATGGGACCTTTCTAAAGTGATGGTCGCGAGCCAGTCTGATGGTTATGAGATATTAGTGGTGGATGAAGAAATACCAGCGACGCTCTCGTAGTAATATTGTGCTCGGATATACCCCCCAGCCTTTGACGAATCTTCAACACCTGCAACACCAAGAAGGCGCCAGATGCGCTTGATGGGCCAGTTGCTGTATATCGCTACCAAAGAGCTTCTTGAGCGCTTGAGTTCTTAGTGTCTTTTCGTTACCGCCTGTTCAACCTCTTTTCGAGCGCGTTAAAATTATCCGCACAGCCCAAGAGCAGAGTACAGCGAGATCAGTGTGAACAAGTTCAATCCCAAAAAGCTGCTTCACAGTAAGTGGACTGCCGTTAATCCTCAAAACAAAGAAAAACACTTTATGGTTACTGAAGTGGAGTTCGATGAAGAGGGCAATGTGATCCACTGCCTGATTCAGGCGGTGATGACTAAAAATGAGACTTCTATAGATTGGACAGAGCTTAAAGATGATAGCCAGTGGCTCCAGGGATGGAAGTAAGGCATAGAAGTAAGGGATAGAGCCAATGGGAGGATCCAATGGAAAGAAACAAGCGTAGGAGGCGAAAGCTATGAGTCCACTAGCTTATGTATTGACCTTTAAAGTCGCGGGTACGCTTTTATTGTGGTGTGTGCCCTTGCTCTTCTTTCCTGCTTGGCTGCTTGAGTCTATAGGGCTTCCTCAGCAGGACAGTTACATGTTTATTCGGATGCTCGGGTGGGCCTATCTTGCACTGTGTGTTGGATATGGGTTCGCATTGAAAGCGGCTCTTGCAGGGGTGCGTTTGATGGGGCCTATTTGGGTCGGGATGGTGAGTAACGGTGGCGCATGCCTGTATCTACTTTACTACGGTGTCAGAGGCGAATGTGCTGACTGGAGCGGTGCTGTTCAGTTTATTTTATGGGGCTCAACCTTGGCGACTGGTTTGATTACCCTTGGCTTGTACCATTATGGCGTGAGGGGGTCGGAGCCAGTAGCGAATGGAATCCGTTAAGAGAGGGGTTCAAGTCGATGAACTGGTCGGTTTTCTGTGGAAATGTTAGCTTTACCGAAAAGTAATAGATAAAGGATTGATAAATGTTTGAACGGAAGTCGTCTGCACTCGGCAGTATTCTAGGTCTTATTGCTATTGGTGTAGTTTCTGTATTGGCGTTTACAGCTTGTACCAACCCCGGTACTCCTGCTGGCCATGAAGGGTATGTGTACGAAGATCCGCGGGTCTTTGGCAAGGGTGGCTACCAGGATTCGTTGAAGGGGCCAGCTAACTTTGGTGTTTCTCTCTGGCGCAATCGTGTCGTTAACATCGATATGCGACCCAATACCTATACCGAAGATTTCAGTATCCTCGCGAAGGACGACCTCTACATCAGCTTTGATTTCCACACGGTTATCTCAGTACGGTCCGGTACTGTGCGCGAGGTTGTCGAGAATTACGGCGGTGATAACTGGTATAAAAGGGTGGTGCGCGAAGCCTTCCGTACCTTCGTTCGTGATTCGGTTCAGCAGTACAACAGCAGTGACCTGAAGATGAATCGTGAAGCCATCTCCAGTGAAGTCACGCAGAAACTACAAAACTACCTGGCAGAAACGCCGTTTAATGTCAGTAAGGTTGTGGTGGGTAACGTGAATTACCCAGCTATTGTGGCAAAGGCGGTTGAAAAGAAGCTCGCTGCGCAACAACTGCTCTCGGAAAAGGAGACTCAACGCGAAATAGCACGAAAAGATGCTGAAATTCGTGTTGAAGAAGCCAAGGGTATTGCCGAGGCGCAGAAGATTATTAATGCCACACTGACCCAGAACTACCTTCAGCATGAGGCTATTAACGCTCAGCTCAAGATGGCTGAGTCTCCAAACCACACTACGGTCTATATTCCTGTCGGAACGAACGGGTTACCTCTGATTAAGCCTGCCAACTAATATTGACCGGTACACACTCAAGCGCTGGGTAAGCGCTTGAGTTCGATATTTGGTGTTAATCAAAGTTTCGAGCGAACTGTTTAACAGACTCCCAGTTCGTGAACTCGTATACCTTGCTTGTGTCTGTTGGGCCTTTTGTGATGTACATGATCAGGCGAATCATAAACCGGTCAAGCGGCCCGTATATCGGGTAGTTCAATTTCCCTGCGAACACACCTTTAATATCGGGTTGCCACTCTACTTCATCAAGAAATTTGTTGATGTATGGATTGGTCTCGGGTGTGTTTTTGTTTTCTTTTCGGGCAACAACGTTGACGGTGAAAAAGGCTGTTTTCTTCGTCTTTAATAGCGATTTGTTGCTGGTTACGAAGTCATAAACTGATTTCTGATGTTTGCCGTATCGGATGCTGGCGCCAAGGATGATTGTGTCCGCGTTATCGAGCTGGTCGGCTGAGACCTCTGTCACCGAGCATTGGCTGACGTCGTGTCCGGCCTGAGTCAGCTCGTTGATAATGACGTCAGAGATTTTGATGGTGTGGCCATCTGTCGTGGAGTGAACCAGTAATATGCGAGTCATTCTCGGTGTTCCGGTTAAGCAGTAATGTAAAAACGAGATAGCAGGGTAACCACGGTACTGCGGGGCTGCAAGGTTTGACTGAACCTGTTGCGGCAACGCCTGTCGGATAGCATGGCTGTTGTCCGTATCTTAGCTACGTCTAGGACAACGGGAATGTAAAACTGAATGAACGGCTTGAATGGAACCTAAGTAAACGGTCAGAGCACACAACGCAGAGAGGTTAACCATGTTGATATCAAAGCACCGGGTTTGTCGGCTGTCTGTATTTTTGATCGTACTCGCAAGCCTCGCGGCGGCCACTAAGGTGGTTGCTGAAGCCCCTAAAGTTGATGTGGTTGTCACTGGGCTGGATCGGCCCTGGGGCATGACGGAAGTCGCGCCGGGTAAGCTTTTAATTAGCCAGAAGGCGGGTAGCTTTGTCCTTGTCGATGTGGCGACACGGGCGAAAACAGTGATAGCTGGTGCCCCCAAAGTGATCGATGACGGGCAGGGAGGCCTGCTTGATGTGGCTGTTCCTCCAGAATATAAGCCGGGAGGTTGGGTGTATTTCACGTACAGTGCGCCGGTTCAAAAACAGTCCGCTACTGCACTTGCCAGAGCGAGACTTAACCTAAAAAGCGGGTTGCTGACAGACCGACAAACCCTATTGGTAACCACCTCAGTCACGGACACCTCCCAGCATTTCGGCAGTCGCATTGCGTTTGATGATCAGCATGTTTTCTTTACCGTTGGGGACAGGGGCGTTCGTGACAACGGGCAGAACTTAAAAGCTCACGCAGGCTCAGTGATTCGCCTGAAGCGCGATGGCTCTGTGCCCGACGACAATCCCTTTGTGGGCCGCTCGGACGCCCTCGATGAAATATGGAGTTACGGCCACCGAAACCCTCAGGGCATCACGTTTGATGGTGACGGTCGCCTTTGGTTGATTGAGCACGGCCCGCGTGGCGGTGATGAGCTGAATCTTATCGAGCCGGGTAAGAATTACGGCTGGCCGGTGGTTTCTCAGGGTAAGGAATATTGGGGGCCCATTGCTGTTGGCGTGAAGCAAAAAGCGGGGATGGAGTCCGCCGCCAAGGTGTACACGCCATCCATTGCTCCCAGCAGTCTGCTATCAGTGGAAGGGGACCGCTATGGTTGGCAGGGCGATTTGCTCGCCGGTGCGCTGGTGTTAACGCATCTGAATCGTATTGAAATGAAAGACGGCAACCCTGTCGCTGAAATCCGCTATTTCGAAGACAAAAAGCAGCGCTTGAGAGTGATGGCGGAGGGCGCAGATGGCACTATCTGGATCGCCACCGATGCAGGTGAATTATGGGCTTTACGCTGATCTTTCGGCATTCGAAGGTCACGCTCTCCTACAGGTATGAGTCTGACGGCATAAACCAGAAGGCACAAAAAAAGGCGCTTCAGCGCCTTTTTCTACTGTTGTCTTCGGCTTCTGTTAGCTGTCATGCAGCTCTTCACAGGCGAAGAGGGTGTTCTCAAGCAGTTTGGCTCGAGTCATTGGCCCAACGCCACCAGGAACAGGGGTGATAAATGAGGCACGCTCGGCCGCGGCTTCAAAATCGACATCACCGACCAGCTTGCCCGTGTCGAGGCGGTTGATGCCCACATCAATAACGATGGCGCCTTCCTTTATCCATTCACCGTTGACGATACCCGGCTTACCGACAGCCACGACAACGAGATCAGCCTGACGTACATGGCCTTCAAGGTCTTTGGTGAAGCGGTGGCAGGTCGTAACCGTGCAACCTTTCAATAGCAGTTCTAGTCCCATCGGGCGACCGACAATGTTTGAGGCACCGACGATAACGGCGTGCATGCCGGTGATGTCCTGGCCTGTGCCATCAAGCAGGTCGATAACGCCTGCTGGTGTGCAAGGACGCAGTACAGGCATACGCTGCGCTAAACGGCCAACATTGAAAGGGTGGAAGCCGTCGACGTCTTTGCTTGGGTCAATGCGCTCCAGAATCTCATCTGAGTTAAGGCCTTCTGGCAGTGGGAGTTGAACAAGGATGCCGTCAATTTCACTGTCTTTATTCAGAGAGTCGATGAGATCCATCAGCTCCTGCTGCGACGTGGTGGCAGGGAGGTCAAACGCTTTGCTGTTGATGCCAACCTGTTCGCAGTCTTTGCGCTTATGAGATACGTATACCTGTGATGCTGGATCGGTTCCTACCAGAATGACGGCCAAGCCGGGGGCGCGTTTACCTGCTTCCAAACGCGCGTCGACACGTTCTTTAATGGAGTTGCGCATGGCTTTCGCAGTGGCGTTGCCATCAATCAGTTTTGCGGTCATGGAGGATCAACCCTAACAAGTGTTCTCAGAAGCGCGCGATTTTCTCACGGTCAGCGGCTAAAACAAAGGGGGACAGACAGACTTTCCTTACTCTGGTGTTAAATTGACCGAAGCATTTGTTTTTAAACATTTTTTTGAAAAACCCGTTGACGACCCTGCAGCCCATCTATAATATGCGCACCCACTTGAGACGCACAGCGTTTCAGGTAGTAGATCGGGGTATAGCGCAGTCTGGTAGCGCGCCTGCTTTGGGAGCAGGATGTCGGGAGTTCGAATCTCTCTACCCCGACCATTTAATCTCTCGGATTAAATGGACATGCGCCCGTAGCTCAACTGGATAGAGCATCGGCCTTCTAAGCCGAGGGTTGCAGGTTCAAGCCCTGCCGGGTGCGCCATTCTTGATGGCAAGCTCAGCAAACTATGTGGTGGCCGTAGCTCAGTTGGTAGAGTCCAGGATTGTGATTCCTGTTGTCGCGGGTTCGATCCCCGTCGGCCACCCCACTTTTCTTTCTTATTCTCCCGTTTGAAGTATTTCCAATTGCTGCTTTTTGTCGCAGTTTTTCTAGTGGTTTTAACCCTTCGTTGCTTGAGCTATAATCCGCGACCTTTATTTATTTGATGGTTGGCCGGAGGCTGATCGTCGTCCATGAAAACTGATATGAGAGGCATCTATGCAAGTGTCCATTGAGACAACCTCAGGTCTTGAACGTTGCATGACCGTTGGTGTACCCGCTGCGGAAGTAGAAGCGCAAGAAGTTGTAGAGTTAAAGCGCATCGCACAAAGCCAAAAGAACCAGAAAACCCCTGGCTTCCGTACTGGTAAACCTTTGCCTCCGAAGGTTCTGAAGCAGCGCTTCGGTAAGCAAGCCCGTCTGGAAGCGGTTTACAACCAGATGCAGCAGACTTTCTTCAAGGCGGTTCAGGAGCAGGAAATCAAGCTGGCAGGTATGCCAAAGTTTGAGCCTACTGTTGATGAAGCTGGCAAAGATCTGGAATTCAAAGCAACCTTCGAAGTGTACCCAGAAATCAAACTGGCTGGCTTTGACGGCATCAAAGTTGAGAAGCGTACCGCGGAAGTGACTGACGCTGACCTCGAAACCATGCTGGAAAACCTGCAGAAGCAGCAGGCTAAGTGGAACGAGACTGACGAAGCTGCAGCCGATGGCGATCAGGTCGTTGTTGATTTTGAGGGCTTTATCGACGGTGAAGCATTCGAAGGCGGTCAGGCTAACGATTACAACCTGACTCTGGGTTCTAACTCTATGATCTCAGGCTTCGAAGACGGTCTCGTTGGTAAGAAAGCCGGCGAAGAGACAACTCTTGACGTTGCTTTCCCAGCGGATTACCACAAAGAAGACCTTCAGGGTAAGCCAGCTCAGTTTAAAGTAACTGTGAAGACAGTTAAGAAAGCTGAAAAGCCAGAGCTGAACGAAGAGTTCTTTAAGGGTTTCGGTATCGAAACTGCTGACCTTGAAGAGTTTAAAGTTGAGATCCGCAAGAACATGGAGCGTGAGCTCGGTCGTGCGATTCGCAACCTGACCAAGCAGCAGGTGATTGCTGGTCTTCAGGAAAGCAACGAAGTAGACGTACCTTCTGCACTGGTTGATCAGGAAATTGATCGTCTGCGTCAGCAGGCTGTTCAGCAGTTCGGTGGTGGTCAGCAAATGGACGCCAGCATGCTGCCTGCAGAACTGTTCAAAGAGCAGGCTGAGAAGCGTGTTGTTATTGGTCTGCTGATGAATGCAGCGATCGAGTCTGCTGATCTGAAACCAGACGAAGAAAAAGTAGAAGCGCTGATCGAAGAAATGGCGTCTGCTTACCAGGAGCCAGAACAGGTTCGCGAGTACTACAACAGCAATGCTGAGCAGAAAGCACAGGTAGAAGCCCTGGCTCTGGAAGATCAGATTGTTGAGAAAGTACTTGAAAGCGCCCAGGTAAGTGAAGTTGAGTCTAACTATGAGGAAGTTGTACGTCTGGCTAACCAGCCTGCGTAAGAACTTTCCATTCAGACCTGACATTCTGCCAATACATGGCTAAACTGAAAGACAGCCGCTATCCTCAAAGGGTACGGCTGTTTTTCTTTTTACTCACGTCAGGGAGTGCAGGGTCGAATGTTTGACTCCATGAAGCAACAATCAGAAATCATCGATAACGCTCTGGTACCAATGGTGGTAGAGCAGTCCGCGCGCGGCGAGCGCTCTTACGATATCTACTCACGCCTGCTGAAAGAGCGTGTCAGTCATCTTCCTGGTGGGTCAGGTCGAAGACCACATGGCAAACCTGGTCGTAGCTCAGCTGCTGTTCCTTGAGTCCGAGAACCCGGACAAAGATATTCATCTCTACATCAATTCACCGGGCGGCTCTGTTACTGCAGGCATGTCGATCTACGACACCATGCAGTTCATTAAGCCAGACGTCAGCACCATGGTTATTGGTCAGGCTTGTTCAATGGGCGCGTTCCTGTTGGCAGCCGGTGCGGAAGGTAAGCGTTACAGCGTGCCTAATTCCCGCGTCATGATTCACCAGCCAAGTGGCGGTGCACAGGGTCAGGCTACTGATATTCTGATTCACGCACAGAACATCCAGGATACAAAAGATCGTTTGAATCGCATTCTTGCGGAACATACTGGTCAGCCGCTGGACAAAGTAATTGCCGATACCGAGCGCGATAACTTTATGGGTGCTGAAGCGGCAAAAGCGTACGGTTTGGTGGACGAAGTCCTGACAAAACGGGCATAACGTAATATTCCGCGTTTATTCGCTCCGACGGCTTGAAATTGCCGTCGGAAGCATCCATCTTTGATTAAACAAGTAAGTAAGACGACGAGGCAGTCGAATGACCGACGAAACGAAAGGCAAAGGCGACGACGGTAAGCTGCTCTACTGCTCATTCTGCGGTAAGAGCCAGCATGAAGTCCGTAAGTTGATCGCCGGGCCTTCGGTGTTTATCTGTGACGAGTGTGTTGATCTATGCAACGACATCATTCGTGAGGAAGTACAGGACGCCGAGACAAAAGGGAGTTCAGATCAGTTGCCGACTCCTCAGGAGATCAAGGCGACACTGGACGAATATGTAATCGGCCAGGATAAAGCCAAAGTGGTATTGGCTGTAGCGGTATACAACCACTACAAGCGTCTCCAGCATGACGGTGGCAAAACAGGCGTTGAGCTTTCTAAGAGTAATATCCTGCTGATTGGTCCAACCGGTAGCGGTAAGACCCTGTTGGCAGAAACTCTGGCGCGTCTGCTTAATGTGCCATTCACTATTGCAGATGCGACGACGCTGACCGAAGCGGGTTATGTCGGTGAAGACGTAGAGAACATTATTCAGAAACTGTTGCAGAAATGTGACTACGACGTAGACAAGGCTCAGCGCGGCATTGTTTACATCGATGAAATCGACAAGATTTCGCGTAAATCGGACAACCCATCCATCACGCGTGACGTATCGGGTGAGGGCGTTCAGCAGGCTCTGTTGAAATTGATTGAAGGTACTGTTGCTTCGGTTCCACCGCAGGGTGGCCGTAAGCATCCGCAGCAGGAATTCCTGCAGGTCGATACTTCTAATATTCTGTTTATCTGCGGTGGTGCGTTTGCAGGCCTGGATAACATTATCCGCGACCGCTCGGAAAAGAGCTCGATCGGTTTCTCTGCCACTGTGAAGGGCAAAGAAGACGAGAAAGCAGTGGGTGACGTACTGCGCGAAATCGAATCTGGTGACCTGGTTAAGTTTGGTTTGATTCCAGAATTTATTGGTCGTCTGCCTGTTGTGGCTACGCTTGATGAACTGGACGAGGATGCGCTGGTTCGCATTCTTACAGAGCCAAAAAACTCATTGGTGCGCCAGTATCAGCGTCTTTTCGAAATGGAAGATGTGGAGCTGGAGCTGCGTGAATCTGCACTGGATGCAATCGCCAAGTTGGCGATGGAGCGTAAAACAGGTGCACGTGGTCTGCGCTCGATTCTTGAGTCTGCCCTGCTTGACAGTATGTACCGCGTACCGTCGGAAGAGCATGTTGCCAAGGTCGTGGTGGAAGACTCTGTGATTCGCGGTGAGTCTGAACCTCTGATCATTTATGAGAGCAATGAAGTAGGAAAAGTCTCACCAGATGATGACTGATTCACACTTTTGATTTGCTTAATAAGGAAAGGGGCCGTTTGGCTCCTTTTCTTTGTCCGCTCCCTTGTAATTCCTCTGATCCATCCCCACTATCAAAGTAGATACAGTTAGTCTGAACAGGTAGTCAATATGTCAAAGTACAACCTTCCGTTACTGCCGCTGCGCGACGTTGTGGTATTTCCTGCTATGGTGATCCCACTCTTTGTTGGTCGTGAAAAGTCGATCAATGCGCTGCAAGAGGCAATGGACGGGGATAAACGCATCATGCTGGCAGCTCAGCGTGACGCGGCGGATGATGCGCCTGTTCTTGAGGGAATGCATGAGACCGGCACCATGGCCACTATTCTGCAATTGCTCAAGCTACCAGACGGCACAGTGAAAGTGCTCGTTGAGGGTGATGTACGTGCGCACCTCGACGGCCTGACCGATGCGGGTGATATGTACCGCGGTGATATTACGGTTATTGATGAAGAACCCTTGAGTGAGCGTGAGAACGAAGTGTTACTGCGTTCACTGACCGGGCACTTTGAACAGTATGTGCAACTGTCCAAAAAAGTGCCAAGCGAAGTATTGTCTACCATCTCCAATATCGAAGATGCTTCACGTCTGTCCGACACAATTGCTGCCCATCTTTCGCTCAAGCTGGAAGAGAAGCAGGAAGTTCTTGAAGTTCTGACCGCGAAAGAGCGAGTTGAGCATCTGATGGAACTGATGGAATCTGAAATTGATCTGCTGAAAGTCGAAAAACGCATCCGTGGACGCGTCAAAAAGCAGATGGAAAAAAGCCAGCGCGAGTATTATCTGAATGAGCAAATGAAAGCCATCCAGAAAGAACTCGGTGATATGGAAGACGGATCGAACGAGTTCGACGAGTTAACCAAGCGTATTGAAGACTCGGGTATGAGCAAAGATGCCCGCGAGAAAGCAGATGCCGAGCTGAAGAAGCTCCGCATGATGTCTCCGATGTCTGCAGAAGCCTCTGTCGTACGTGGCTACCTGGATTGGCTGATTAATATCCCATGGAAAAAGCGCAGCCGTGTAAATAACGATATTGCCAAGGCGAGCGAGATCTTGGATGCAGACCACTTTGGTCTGGAAGAAGTAAAAGAACGCATCCTTGAATATCTGGCCGTGCAAAGCCGCGTTAAGAAAGTGAAAGGGGCGGTGCTTTGTCTTGTCGGTCCTCCGGGTGTTGGTAAGACCTCCTTGGGTAAGTCGATCGCACGAGCAACGAATCGTAAGTTTGTTCGCATGGCCCTTGGCGGCGTGCGTGACGAAGCTGAGATTCGTGGCCATCGTCGTACTTACATCGGCTCTATGCCCGGCAAACTGATCCAAAAAATGTCGAAGGTCGAGGTGAAAAACCCGCTCTTCCTGCTGGATGAGATCGATAAGATGGGCATGGACCACCGTGGTGATCCAGCATCAGCCTTACTGGAGGTGCTCGACCCAGAACAGAACACTGCGTTTGCGGATCACTATCTCGAAGTGGATTACGACCTGTCGGATGTCATGTTCGTTTGTACGTCGAACAGTATGGATATTCCTGGTCCGTTACTTGACCGTATGGAAGTCATCCGCATCCCGGGTTACACCGAAGACGAGAAAGTAAATATTGCGCGTCGCTACCTGCTGCCGAAGCAAATCAAGCTGAACGGTTTGAAAGACAGTGAAATCGAGGTGTCGGATGATCGCCTGCGCGAAATCATTCGTTACTACACCCGTGAGGCTGGTGTGCGCGGTCTTGAGCGTGAAGTAGCTAAGCTTTGCCGACGTGTTGTGAAAGCCAACATGATGGATAAGGCGAATACGCAGCGTGAGATTACCGAAGAGATGCTGCAGGAATACTTGGGCGTACGTAAGTTCTCTTACGGACTCGCAGCGGCAGACAATCAGGTAGGTCAGGTGACTGGCCTCGCATGGACATCCGTTGGCGGTGAATTGCTGACTCTTGAAGGGGCGTCGACGCCGGGCAAGGGGCGCATCATTAAAACCGGTAAGTTGGGTGAGGTGATGCAGGAGTCCATTCAGGCAGCTCTAACTGTGGTACGTTCGCGTGCTGCTGGCATGGGGATCGCTGAAGACTACTTTGAGAAGCACGACCTCCATATTCACGTACCAGAGGGGGCGACCCCTAAAGATGGCCCAAGCGCAGGTATCGGTATGGTAACGGCGTTGGTGTCTGTGATGACGGGTATTCCTGTTCGTGCAGACGTCGCCATGACAGGTGAGATTACGCTACGAGGTAAGGTACTCGCCATCGGTGGTTTGAAAGAGAAGTTGCTGGCTGCGCACCGTGGTGGAATCAAAACTGTGGTGATACCAAAAGAGAACGAAAAAGACCTCAAAGATATCCCGGATAACATCATTGCCGACCTTCAGGTGCTGCCTGTTGACTGGATTGATGAAGTTCTGGATGTGGCACTTGAGAGTAAGCCAGAAGACGTAATTGGTGAAATAATAACCACTGATGAGTCGAACTCACAAAAAGATGACACAGGTAGACCAAGTACACACTAAGGTCGCTTGACGCTCTTGGGGGTAGTTGGTATAAATCAACGCTCTCAAGTTTCTGTAGCGATCATCCAGTCGCACAACA
>PDUK01000140.1 GCA_006212115.1 Thalassolituus sp.
GACCGCCATCTTTGTTAATTGCAAATTCGCCCGAAAGGTAAACACCACCCTGACCAGAAACATCAGACATTTCCTGCTCGGCCATGGAGGTCATTTCAGCCTGGGCGCTTAAAGAAGCCCCCAGCAGAAGAGTGACAGCAAGTTTGGTTTTTAGCATTGTTATAACCCCATCAACTTTCTGAGCAGCAATCAGATATCACGGCTGGTGACTTTAAGGTACTGAGAGCGAAGCCCGTCTACGGTAATACTACCAAGATTTGAGCCCGCACCGGTACCTACCTGAACATTACCAACGTAGATAAAGCTCTTCGGCGCATTCTCATAATAACTGTTATAGAACTCCTGCATCGCAGCTGGATCAGACGTGTCTACACCGATCGCTGCCGCATCTGGTTTAACCAGTTCAAACTCGAAGTTACCGTCAGAGGTAACGCCGAATTTCATTGGTTGAATCTCGCCGTAGCCCAGATTAAGGCTCATAGCGAAGTTATCAAGATACAGGGTTGATTCCGCAGTCAGCGTGGCGTCGCCCTCACAAGCTTCACCACACACATTGATATTCATTTCTTTTGCGTAAAGGTTAAGGCTCAGCTCACCATTCAGCTCTGACTGACCATTCTCATCAGGGCGGGACCAGAGACGGAAGTGCGAACCGTCGAAGTAAACGCCCTTCATATCAATATCGAGGAAGTCGGTGCGCTCAGTGACGTTACCGTCCTGATCCGTAGAGTTAAGGGTGAACGCAAACTTAGAACCGATATCCAGGCCGCCGCGGCGCGTTACTCCGCTGCCAAGGGCGACCGATACAGAAGCAATACCGTCACGGGTCTCTTGCTTACGTGCAATAAGGCCTGCTGTACACTCAGAGGAACTAAGATCAGAACCACAAAGTACGCGGAAGCGACCGATATCGCGCACGCGCTGGATGTAGGAGACACCCGTTGAGCTGCGATCGGGGTCGTTATAGGCCTCAGTCAATGCCTTGATCTTATCAACGTAAGCATAAAAATCTTCGTCATACTGATCTACACTTGAGTTGTAAGTTTGTTCCCGCGATGAACAGGAAAGACCGAAAGTACCACAGTCTGCTCTCTGGCCTAACTTGATCTCTCCCCGCTCACTACTATTCAGCACGTTATAGTAGTCGTAAGACATGTCATCATAGCTAGCCTCAGACACCGCTTTCGCGTCATCACGCTCCTGTTCTGCCACACCGATATAACCAGTAGCACTGGCATCGTCAATAATCGTCTGATTAATCTGAACCAGATTTGTGTAGCGGTTATCAATTTCTGTGCGATCCGCCTGATAGCCTGCAATTTCGGCATCAATCTTCTGCACTGCAACGCCGTTAGCTCCAGCGCCCGTGGTACAGCCCGGCTGGCCCCATACACACCCCTGATACAGAGAGAACTGTGAGTAAGGCACAATATTCTCTACCGGGTTGTCGTACTGATCAGTCGCGAGTTCGAGCAGTGCAATATCAGAACCAAAATTCAGGTAATCTGCATTGTAAGAAGCATCGGTGTCAGCAAGCCCACGACTGCCGCGCACAGACTGAAGCACCCATGGATGAAGCACACTACCAATCTGAGCTGCTACTTCGGTAGTACCGTTATTACTACCCTCGCCCATGATATAGAACTCGGTCCAGGCAACGTTCACTTCACTACCATCTGAGCTTTCAATATTCGTGACGGTAGTGACAGCGTCATCTACATTAAACACGAAATTTTCGAGCGCCATGCCCAGACCTTCGCCCGTGGTTTCGCTGAGTGATGCGTCATCCAGTGCCACCAGGTCTGCCTGAGCAGAAATCGCAGCAGCCAGTAAAGCAGGAGTTAAGAATAAAGCCTTGTTCATAATCAGCACCCCTTCAGCTGGCCAACACACGTAGCAACGCGTTCCTGACCGTTTGTTGCTGTGTACAAGTCAAGGTAAAGTGGATAACGAACATCCTCACCGCCTCCCGGGCCAGCATACTGAGACATGTTCAGGTATGCTCCACGTTCTGTAAGGACACGGTCTGCCGAATCAAGACCAGAAAGATCTTCCCAGGGCACCGCTTCCGTCTGCAATGACAGGAAGGCACCGCTGGCAGCACCGCCTTCTTCAAAACCAACACCTTCCTGACCGACATAAATACTTTGGTAGATAGTGGTGCGGAAACACGCAGGAGTACCTGTCACTTCACAATCATCAGCAACAGTCAGAGTAGGAATCAGGCTAGCGATCAAACCACTGTCATCACTTTCAAAACTGCGACCATTCGGCACACCGGCCCACGATGCACGCTTAAGATACGCCTCGCCATTACCTGCCGTTCCACTACCGTTAGATGCATCCAGCAGATCGATCTGCGTATAAATTTCTGTGCTCTGAGCAAGCGAAAGCTCAAGACAGTTAAACGAGTCCAACCAGCTGTTACAGTTCTGTTCATATACAGTGGCGACAAGACCACGAATCTCACCCTGGAAGCGACCAGTCAGAGAAACGATCTCGCCAGAGAGCCAGCCTTGAGCCTGAGCAAAACCAATACGTACACCGGCTACTCGACGAACGCCGTCTTCGACCTTATAGGCAAGCTCGATATAAGGATCGCGAATCATGAAAGGATCGATTGTTGCCTCAGCTGCGTTGCGATAGTTCTCAACACGACCAAGCGCAAAATCGTTGATGATGATGTCAGCTTCGTGAACGACGGGATTGCCATTAGCGTCGTAAATGATGGTGCGATCGTCATTCAGCACAGGAACAGTACCGTCCTGATATGCCGTACGCTCAAACTCACCGACTTTCAGAGTATCTGCCGTGGTGAGCGTCTCAATATCCAGACCGAGGTTCACCTTAGTAAATTCGTATTGACCAGCCCAGTCACCAGTACCCTGGTTGTAGGACGTAGCGTCAACCTTAATGAACGCCTGACCATTGATCTCCGACATCTCACGATCGGAAATCGCTTCAAGGGCAGAAACCTGCACTGCAGCGGCCAGAGTGGCAAAAGCCATTGGATACATCATTCTCTTGAACACTTCAGGACCTCGCTTTGTCTCGAAGGCAAGCAGCACCAGAACATTCGTTCATTATAAGGCGGAATCGCCAACGGGGCGGTGACAACTTGTTTTTATTATTAAGTACTTGTTACAGGACAGCATATTCACCTGAGATTTTGCTTCAAGGACATTTGCGGCAACGCTGCCTGTCTTTACAGCAAACGGACATAAATGTCCGGCATCTCCTGGCCATCTGTTGCTATCCGGTCTAATCGACTGCCAGTGGGTAAAGATACCAAGCCTGATTGACCATGTCAGTCGCATGGGAGCTCTATTACGTTTCATTTACTTTGAGATATCAGGGCTGGCACGAGATGTCGTAAGGCGAGAGCAGCTTGATGACGGATCCGCTCGGGATAAACCCCTTTTTCCGGCTCGCTGGTGCCACGAATATTCAGGCACTGAAAGGTTTATGGCCTTAGGAAGATTTCGTTCAGACAATGAAAAGCCCCCCGACTGCGTGAGCAATCGGGGGTTTTGAATAGACGGGGACGCAGGCGACCTTGACGATGACCTCAATGAGTCCAAAGCTACGCTTTGTCTGGCTTCGCCAGGGCCTGCCCCATGAACGCAGTGAGTGCTTTGG
>PDUK01000141.1 GCA_006212115.1 Thalassolituus sp.
TGGTCGGCGAAGCGATTGAGCGTGTCGTTAAAGCCTCAGGCTTACCTGATGGTCTGTTTACTCACGTTGTTGGTTCGGGCTCAAAAGTTCTCTCTTCCATGCTTGAAAACGGCGCGGATAAAATCTTCTTTACCGGTTCTACCTTCGCAGGCAAGCAGGTTATGAAGTCATGTGCAGAGTATCTTGTACCGTGCAGCCTTGAGCTTGGCGGTAACGATGCCATGATCGTCCTTGAAGATGCACCCATTGAGCGTGCCGTAAACGGCGGCATGTGGGCTGCTTATCAGAATGCGGGTCAGTCTTGCGGTGGCGTCAAACGGGTTTATGTACATGAAAAAGTGTATGACGACTTCATCAAAATGGCCGTCGCTAAAACAAAAGCATTGCGCCATGGCGATAACGGTCATGACGCTGATATGGGTTCAGTAACCACCGAAAAGCAATTCCAGCAACTCGAAAAAGAGCTTCAGATGGCTCTGGATAATGGTGCTCAGATCGCGGCTCAGTCTCAGGCCGTTGGCAACCAGAAAGGATACTTCTTCCCTGCAACGCTGCTCACAGACGTGACCTCAGACATAGAGTTTATGCAGGACGAAATTTTCGGGCCGTTCATGCCTGTTGTGAAGGTCAGCTCTGAAGCAGAAGCGATCGAGCTGGCGAATAAATCACAATACGGCCTGACGGCATCGGTCTGGACACGTAACAACGCGCACGGCAAAAAAGTCGCTAAGCAGCTTCACGCGGGTGCAGTTACCGTGAACGACCACCTGTATACCCATGGCTTAAGCAACACCGAATGGGGTGGCCCAAAAGAGTCAGGTATTGGTCGCACCCATGGTGCTCTGGGTCTTCTCGAAGTGGCTGAATCAAAAATCGTAAACTGGGATATTTTACCAACACTGAGTAAAAACAATGCCTGGTGGTTCCCTTTCGACGAAGCGACCTACGAGACCATGTTAAAAATGACTGCCTACGCGAAGCCGCGCTCTGCGTTTGAATGGATTGGTCTTAACCTGACCGTTATTCCTAAAGTCATGAAGAAAATGATGAGCAGCTGGAAGGTCGACAACGATCGTTAATTAAAACAGCGACTCGCCTTGAAATAAAAAAGCCCCGCATTCGGGGCTTTTTTATTGCTGAATAAGAGGCGTCAGCTTGCTTCCATGCGGAAGTATTTCAGCTGCTCAGCCAGATCTTCAGCGAGGCGTTCGACATTTTCAGATGTGCCTCGCAGCATGTCTGAAACACTTTTATGACCATCTGCAGATTCAGCAACTCTCGACAGATTGCTGTCCATCTCTGCTGCTACCTGTTCCTGCTGGGTGACACTCGCCGCCACCTGATGATTAATATCTTTTACCAGCGTCATATTGCTTGAGATACCAGCCAACTGTTCTTCAGTTGTATTTACCTCATCCGCACAGGCTTTTGTTTCTTCTGCACTCAACTGCATTGCTCTGACAGAATCATTGGCCACCTGAGTGATGGTCTCAATTACATCTTTAATTTCACTGGTGGCGACACCTGTGCGCTGAGCCAGGGTTCGGACTTCATCAGCAACGACAGCGAATCCGCGCCCAGACTCCCCTGCTCGGGCAGCTTCAATCGCGGCATTAAGCGCGAGAAGATTGGTCTGTTCAGAAATACTCGCAATCACTTCTGCCACATTCGAAATCTGCTCAGCAGACGCATTCATTTGGGTAATGGCAACCGATGCACCTTCAAGTTGGTTCAGTACGGTATACACACGCTTTCGCACCGCAGAAACAGAGTTGGCACCACTGGAAGCAGCGTCCGTTACTTCAGTCATACGCTGTGCGGCGTCGCGTGCATTGCCAGCGAGCACCTGCGTCGTCTGAACCATTTCAGTCATCGCGACTGATAGCTGATCAAGCTCCCGATACTGTGTATCAGAGCCTGAGCTCACCTCTGACGTTGATCGAGCAACGATGTCGGCCTCCCGACTCAAGCGATCACTATCCTCGCGAATGCGACTCAGGAGTTCCGACAGACGCGCGCGCATTTTATTAATAGCATCCGAGATACGATCAAACTCAGGCACACCAGAGCGCTCGCAATGAAAAGAAAGATCCCCCTCTGCCAGTTTGGCCATTGTTTCTTCAATTCGACGGATCGGTTTTGAGATAGCACCAGTAATATACCGGGAACAGATCAACATAAAACCGCCCCAGATAAGAAGAGCTAATAAAGTCCAGCTGCCCCTGCTCCAGATCGCCGCCTGAATATCATCAATATACTCGCCGGTACCGATATAAAGGTCAGAACCAGCGACAGGAGTAATAGCACTGAGCTTGCTCACCGGCTCGTCGGCGCCCGGACGTGGCCATTTATAATAAACAAAGCCGGTATTACCATCAGCGACGGCTTTTTTCATTTCCCTGAAAAGATAAACTCCGTCGGGGTCCCGTACTTTCGATACGGAAGTATCGTTAAGTACCGGCTTAAAGGGGTGCATTTTCATGATCAGCTGATCATTGATCACGAAAAAGTATTCTTCTCCGTGGTAGCGCGAACCACTAAGGGCCGACAGGCCGCCCTCCAGATCTCCGTTATCACCTAATAACTGACTCAGCAGGCTCGCCTGCGATTCAACCAAAGCCGAGAGCTGTTGTTTCTTCTCGTCCACCAGCTGGCTCTGATACTGGTGAAAATCAATGGCCATGAAAATAACACCCATGAGAAATACAGCCGACAGCATCATCCACAAACGCTGACGAATACTCAGGCGATCGCCTTGCATAGTCACTCCACTATTGATCGTAATATCATCAGAATTGACTATAGATTGGCCGTCGCGAGCTTCCAGATTAATTATCCCTGTGGGCCTAATTACCTGAAGGGCGTGAACGACGGTGAAAACAAGTAAACAACGCCACCATAGATAACGGTATAACTAAAGTACTTTACGACGCCACTCTGCGACCAGCTTCCGATCAGGAATCAGGTCCGCTAAGGCGATGGCTAGCTCTCGCAGGTGGTCAGTTGAGGCTGAAATTTCCAATGATCGT
The DNA here is from genome assembly GCA_006212115.1 of Thalassolituus sp. Taxonomy (GTDB): domain Bacteria; phylum Pseudomonadota; class Gammaproteobacteria; order Pseudomonadales; family Oceanobacteraceae; genus Thalassolituus. The sequence goes on from PDUK01000141.1 coordinate 3,030, forward strand.
AGCACTGCTCGCCAATCGCCGCTTTCCGCCTGCTCAAAAAAGCTGTCCCTGACATCAGACTCCGGCGGTGCAAGCGCAAGGTCGCGCATGGATAACCAGGAACGTGCGCGTTGCACTTCTGGCGTACGGGACTCTTCGTCCGTCAGCAGCTCAAGGACTGAGCGCAACTGGTCGAGCTTACCCTCGCTAAGTAAACTTCCGATCTGGTGAGCAGGGTCCACCGCGAACGGTAAATGCTTGTTGAGAAAATGCCGGATTCCGACCATTGAAAGGTTGTTCTGTTCGCGCGCAACCACTTCTCCCCGATGGTAAATCAGCAACAGAGGAACAGTTCGGATCTGAAGTTCAGCCACCCACTCGGGCGATTCCTCGGCACGAAGCTGAACAATCGGGCAGCGAGGGTCAAGCGTAGGTGCCAGTAGCGCTAGCAACTGCTCAACTGCACGACAGGGTGCACAGTGCTCACCGACTACTTCCACGAGAAACCATTGGTCGCATGCAAGTGACTCGGCCATCAGTTGTTCTGCGGTCAACACCCTGAAAGACACGGGTACACTCCAGATTCGTTTACAATTAGAAAGCTATGTATGATAACGCCAGCCACCCGGGCTGAGAAAGTAACCCATATTCAGAGCCATTCAGACCATGTCAGTATCCACCGCGCCCGATGCCCCAGGTCGTAAGAAAACACTCCTTGTTTCCGCACTGATCTTCGTCTGGCTGGCGGGTTCACTGCTTGGTTTGTGGTGGTTTCAGCAACAATCGCTGCGCCCGTTTGTTGGGGCCGATGCTCCGGCAGAAGCTCGAAACCCAGAGGCTGTCGAACACGGCCTGAAAGCTCTGCTGCACAGAGTCTCTAAAGAATATCCAGAAAGCCCAGACGCCAAAGTCACCGTCGTCCACCTCTGGAACCCGGATTGCCTGTGCAATAACGTCAGCGCCCGTCACACAAGGGCTATCATTGAGCAATGGCCCGAGGGTAAGACAGTGCGCTTTGTTATTCTCGCACCAGAAAACCTGCCTGACAGTCGTCTTGCAGAGGCTCAGGCGCTGAACCCCAATGCCCTCATCATGAAGGTCTCTGCAGATGATCAGCTTCCTCTGACAGCCAGCCCTGGCCTCGCGGTATTAAACGAAGACTCCAGGCTCGCCTATTTTGGTGCTTACGGTTTTGGTGCTTTGTGCAGCCTTTCAGACGAAGCCTTATTTACCAATATGATAGAACGACTGCTTGCGGGCGAGTCATATGGGCCTTTTCTTAACATCGCCGGCAGTGGCTGCTTCTGCGCCTGGCCGCACGCGACGCAGTCTTCGGTTAAGTAGCTGCAACTGACGAACGAGATGTTTCTCCGCCCTGTCCTGGGCAGGCCCTTCCTCTGTTTTATACACCTGAATCAGCGCGCAGCGGCTGACGTGGCACGGTTCAGCCAGTGAGGCGTAGGCCTTCTGAATATCTGCCAGCAGAGTCAAAGGCGCTGTCCCCTCTTCTACCTTGATTCCTTTTTTGACCGCTGTCCGGCGTAATTCCGACCACCCCAGAAGCAGGCGACTTCTTTTTTCCGGGCGCTGCTGCCACCACTGCCAGAGAGCGCCGACAACAAACAAGCCAGCAATAGAACCGGCGATGATATACAAACCGTCCACTAATGCATCGATGCCAAACCACCGGGATAACAGCCCCTTTTGTCGCTCGCCATCGTATGCCAGTACCCAGCGACTCCATTGGTAATTAATATTGTCCAGCTGCAGGCGAAGACTGTTCACCCAACTGATATTGGTATAACGGTGCGGCGACAGTGGGCTTTGCTCAAGGAAAGTGTCTTCCTCAAGCAAAGCTCGCTGCAGACCATATTCAATCCGGTCAGGCGCGACGGCTGCAGTGGGATCTACCCGGAGCCACTGTTCTCCGTCCCAGAGTTCCACCCAGGCATGAGCGTCGTATTGCCTCACAGTCAGGTACCCATCCGGGTGCCACTCGCCTCCCTGGTACCCAGCGACCACTCTCGATGGAATGCCAGCCGCCCGTGCAGCGAACGCCATTGAAGAAGCGTAATGTTCGCAAAAGCCCCTGCGCCCTGAAAACAGAAACTGATCAATATCATCACCGCTGTAACGCGGCGGCTTCAGGGTGTAGTAAAACGGCTGAGTTCTGACATAGCGTAAGAAAGCGGCAGCAAACTGCTCAGCGTTGCCGGGCTGGCGCCGGGCCCAGTCACGAACCATAGGGTTTACGTCAGGCGGTAACGAAAGATACAAATCTGGTGCGGTTCTCAATGCAGAATCAAACGCAGGGCCAATAATGGGTGCTACCGATGACGTAACGTCGTAGCGAATACGCTGATAAACAGGACGGTCATAACGCAACAGTCTGGTCGCGGTCAGATGTATATCCGTATCCCGACTGACAGAGCCCGCAAGGGAAAAAAGATACGTTTGTCCCGTTGCTTCCTGAATCACTTCGTACCTGTAAGGTGATTCGCCAGTGACCGATGGCATGGGTAACTCAGCACCGTCCAGCACCGACTTATCCCAGCC
>PDUK01000041.1 GCA_006212115.1 Thalassolituus sp.
TTGAAACTTTAGATCACCCAGCTATCGCACCGATTCAGTATGCGGGATTTAAACACTTTGTTGTTATCCGCACGGTGTACGATGGCCGGGTTTATGTTGCCGACCCTGCATTAGGCAATATTTCGTTCACACTCCACCGTTTCCTCGAAGTATGGGATAACAACGTTCTTTTCATAGTCTTCCCGAACGGCCACAAACCAGCGAGTGGTCTTGAGCTTCATGAGGAAGATATGCGCTTCGTTTCTGATCACATCATCGCAGAAAACGCGTTCAAAGAATTCCCAATGTTGCATGTTAAGTCCGAACATCAACTGCAGAATGCTATTTATGCATCCTTTAATAACGCCGAATACGAATATCGCCTGAAAGTTGACGAGAATGGTGATGCTGTCATAGGGGATGACGGTGCATTTGTATTTGAAACTGAAATTAAAACTGCTGAAGAGGGTGGTGATCCGGATAAATTCAATATCCTGGTTACAGATGGGCTTGTCGAAGATGGACAAGGCATTGATAAATCTCTCCGCTACAGAAGAAAATAATAAAAGGTAAGCAGACTCATGAAACGCTATGGAATTTTCTCTTTGACACTGCTCGTTGCAGCCATGAATTGCGCCAATGCTGATGACCTCGATAAGGCACGAGAAGCCCTTTCTAAGCAGGATAATGATGCGGATACGGAACGGGCTCTGGAAGAAGTTTTTGAGGCAGCAGAGAAAAACTACTCGTTGTTGAAAAAGGGTGGAATGTCACTGAACTATAACTTTGATTATAGCTATTACGGTGATCAGCGGATCGATCTCAATGTAGAGGGGTCTGTTATTCGTAGTGTTGATGTGAGTCCTGTTGCGAGTCACTCCTTTACGAACAGTTTCGCGTTTGACTATGGCTTGATGAACAACCTGACGTTGGGTGTTCGTCTTCCTCTCGTGTCTAAGTTTGAAACGCAAGATGAATTGTCGGGTTATGGCGTGGGTGACGTAAGCGGGACCGTTCGTTGGCAGCCATCAGAATACATTCCGGGTAAGGCTTCTCGCACTTTCTTCGGTTCTCTTCGCGTGCCAACAGGTCAGAGCCCGTACGAAATCGACGAAAACGAAGCGCTTTCCACTGGTTCCGGTACCTTCGGCCTAAGCGGTGGTTTGAGTACGTCAAAGGTTCTTGATCCTGTCGTTCTTTTTGGTTCCCTTTCGGCCGGCTACGACCTACCAGCTACGGATCTGAATCAGGTCCGTGGCGATCAGCTTCTTCAGGAAGTAAACAATAAAGGTAGCATCTCCGCATCCATGGGTTTTGCGTATTCCTTGTCGTACGATATTTCATTGAGTGCGTCGTTCCAGGGATCCTATTCCATGGGCAGCGAATTTGTCCTGTTCCGTCCATCGACGGGCCAGGAAACTCGCTCTGAAACTACTGGGCAAATGAGCGGTATTATGAACTTTGCTCTGGGTGTTCGTGTATCTCCAAAAACGATTGCAAACGTAAACGTAGGGTTTGGTATGACAGAGCTGTCACCTGATATCCTGCTGGGACTGTCATTGCCAATTGATATTGAGGGTTCAAAGCCTTCAGAGGGCAACTAATCAGTCATGACTGATAGAACGATAATAAATAACAGTTTATGGCGGTTTGATATGCGGAAGTTAGCGCTGATGGCGATGCTGATTCCAGGCTTGGCTAATGCTGAGCTCTTGCAGAATCTGTTCATCGATAACAAAGCTATGTCTCTTGGGAATGCAGTAACGGCAGATCCTACGGGCATTATGGATATTCACTACAATCCTGCCGGTCTGACCAAGTTGGATGGGCGGCAGTTCCAGTTACAGTTTCACAATATTATTCTGAATTCAGAAGCGGAGTTCAGCCTGCCCAGCGACTTTGATGAGAGCGATACAGGCCTGTTGAATCCCGCCGATGACCCAGTTCTGAATGAAGGAAAAAGTACGGCTCACGTAGCAGCTTACTTTCCGGGTATTGGCAGGCAGGGGATCCCTTTGCCAATTATTGCATTACCTACTGCGGGTATATCTATTAAGCCTCCGGGTTCAAAGTTTACATTCGCTAATGCAGTGTATGCTCCAATGGCAGCGGGTTTCTCGAAAAGCGACGATGACCCTGGCCGTTACCAGGCTAAAGAGGTAGCTATTCAGCGTCTGACGTATCTGTCTCCATCCTTCGGTTATAAAGTGAATGACCAGTTTTCGGTTGGGGCTGGCCTGCTTTTTTCTCATCAGGCTGTGTCACTTGAGCAGGAACTTCGGGCGCCAAACGTTCTAGTCGGTGTTTTGGAAGAATTGCAGAACGCCTTTGGCTGTCTCGATGTGAATCCCGAGACGGGAGAGTTGGATCGTAATGACCCTCTGGCTCCGTTTATTACTCTCTGTGGTGGTAACGTGGGACCGTACGATGATATCGGTACACTCGATATTACGATGACTGAATCTTTATCTCCTTCATTTAATCTTGGCATGCTGTGGGAGCCAAATAGTTGGTTTAAGTTCGGCGTTAGCTATCAAAGTGAGGCGACTACTAAGCTCACTGGCGATTATGAATTGGAATATACGGATGATTTCGCTGACTTCTTCCGAACCTTTAACTCTTCGATTATTGGTGCGGTCACCGGTGCTATTTTCTCGTTCCCTCAGGGGCAAACCTATGAATCTGGCCATGTGACTTCTGAACTGACGTATCCTCAGCATTTTCAGGCAGGCGTGAAATTCCGTTATTTCGACATTTTTCACTTTAACCTGGATGCTGGGTGGACTGATTTTGATGAATGGGACAGCTTGGATATACAGTTCGATCGTCAGGTGAGCTTCCTTTCTACAGCTAAGATTCTTTCACCTGAGTTGGTTACCGATACCACTCTGGAAATGCCATTGAACTTCCGGAGCGTGTGGACTTACAACATTGGTATGGCGATGGATCTGAATTCACGTATTCAATTGCGCATGGGTTTTGAGCCAAGACAAAGTTCGATTCCGAAGGACTCCAGAAGCTTGCAGGCCCCGATTGGCTTTATGCGTATGTATGCCGTTGGTCTGGGTTATCAGTGGGACCTTGATACAACAATTGACCTGTCTATGAGCTTTATGAAGTCAGTCGAACACATCAAGGCTGACCCACAAAATGCCAGTTCTAATGATGAGTATCCTAATTCAAGTAACTCCCTCAACAGAAACTGTCTGACATGTGTTGTAACCAACCCTTATCCCGGACTGGATGTCGATACCAAGTTTACTATTGGCCACGCGGGTATCAGTTTTCGAACCAAGTTCTGAAGCTCCTGGTTCTCCTTTTTCTGTCATCGGTCGTTATGGCCGATGGCAGCTATTACACTTGGGTCGACGCGCAGGGGCGTATTCATAACGTTCCTATGAACCCCAATGAAAACTCTGAAAAAGAACCCCCCGCTGAATCTCCACCCGGTGACGACAATGTTTATTTGTCAGAGCAGGAGGTCGAGGAACGAATTCGTCAGTACGATGAAGATAATCCCGCATTTTATGTAACGGTAGAAGCGGATGGTCGAGTGCGGACAGAGGTGTATGACGCTGAAGCGGAGCAGAATGCCGCCGCGGAAGAAGTCAGTGATGATGGTGCGGTTGTGATCGGCTGGGATCCAATGCTTGCACCTCCATTTCGCGTCGATCCTGAGGTGACGGCGGGTGCCTGTTGTGAGAGTTTTTCCGATCAGTTTGTCGATGTATTGGTTCCGTTTAAATCAGTGCAGCTGTTCGATCCTGTTCGATATCGCGCGTTCCCTACGGGCAGAGGCAATCGTTCCGCTTGGTATTTCAATGTGGGCCCGGCGGCTGAGGCAACGACTGGACAGCGTTTTCTGATGCTCCGACTGCGTGGTGCGCCTGTAAAAGGGCGGCTAATAGCTTTAAATGCGGCAGGGAAGCCTCTCTATCACGAGGTGGAGATGCCTTTCGACACTACGCCTGAGTCGTGGCATAGCATGGCTTATCATGAATACAAAATTCTGATCGAAGACAGCGCCGTCGAACGCTTTATCTTCTATCTGGATCTGAAGCCTGCCGAGGAGTTGTCGCTTGAAGTCCGATGGGCCGATGGTTACGTCCCTTTTCAGTAAACGGGTCCATTCCGCGGAGTTGAGCATCCTTCGGCTGTCAAGAGGGGAGGACCTGAATGCATCTCCGCGGCGACTTGTTCTTCTTCATGGTGCTGGCATTCCCGGAGATCTGACCTGGCGTTGGGTTGCGCAGTATCTGATCGGATGGGATGAGATATACATACCAGACTTACCTGCCATGGGACGAAGTAAATGGCTTGGCAGTAAGACGCCGGTGTTCAGTGATTATCAGTCTGTGCTTTGCGAGTGGGTCGCTAGTGAGGGCTGGCAGGATTACGACCTTGCCGGATACTCGTTCGGTGGTTTGCTGGCGATGCATTTGGCAAATTCACATCCGCCGGATCGTCTAGCTCTAATTGAACCCGCCTCCCTATTGTCAGTGTCTGTTGGGGATCTTCATAGTCGGGCAAAGGCCTATCATGAGCTGAGTTCGCAGCTGCATGAGTCTTCAGAGAAGGCCGTGGTCGGATTTTTAGATCTTGTCTCGCCTCGACGCAATCGGGCGTTGGATGCGCTTGCAGTAAAACGTTTGCGTGAGAATGTAGAAGGTTTGGCGTTAGGTGTAGGTGCGGTAGCCCAGGCCTTGAACGAGCATGGTGACTGGTACTGTACATGGGAGCCACCGACTAAGGGTGTTAGCATTGTCGGTGGTCTATCAGACCCCGGTATGCATCGCCGTCACCAGGTGTTAGCTGAAAATGACGAGAGCTGGTTCTTTCAGTCGCTTGAGAATACGGATCACGGCCTCGTCTACACCAAGCCTCGCGAGATCGCGAAGATCATTAATTCGCTTCTTTAAATCCTGTTCCGCACATTACTGATTCCGATTTGTCAGGCCTTGGTTTCGTGCCTGATCGCCAGACGCTGTAAGATTTGCGTCTGGGCGTTCAGGCATTACATGTTTTTAGTCCATTGTGCGTTTCAGGCCGGTTGTCTCTAGTATGCGAGTAGATATTTCCTCAATGGACTTATCTGTTGTGCTGATAAACGGAATGTTTTCACGCTCGTAGAGAAACTCCACTTCGTCGACCTCGTGATAACACTGCTTCAATGATGCGTAGCGGCTGTTTGCTTTGCGCTCAGTTCGAATGGCGGCGAGGCGCTCAGGGTCGATCGTAAGTCCGAAGATTTTATGTTTATGCTTCTGGAGGCTGTCAGGCAGCCGCAGATCCAGCATATCCTCTTCTGTGAGCGGGTAGTTAGCTGCTTTAATTCCAAATTGCATCGCTAGGTAAAGGCAGGTCGGTGTCTTTCCGGATCTCGACACCCCCACGAGAATGACGTCCGCATCCTGATAGTGTCGGGTGCGGGCACCGTCGTCGTTATCGAGAGCAAAGTTCACAGCATCAATGCGATTCAGGTAGCGTGTGCTGTCTGCGGGCGAGTGTGACTTGCCGACGGAATAGGAGCTCTCGGTTGCAAGCTCTTGTTCCAGCGGCTGTAAGAAGGTTTCAAAGATATCAATTTTGAATACGTCTGCGGTATCGATGATCGCCCGGATATTTTTATCAATGATGGTATCAAACAAAATTGCTGGAGCACCGGACTCTTTTGCCGACTGGTTAATCTTGCTGACTGCCGCGTTGGCTTTCTCGGTGGAGTCGATGTAAGGCAGGGTGACGCGGATAAACTGAAGTTTGTCGAACTGGGCAAGGAGTGCGTTGCCAAGAGTTTCGGCAGTGATGCCGGTGCCGTCTGAAATGAAATAGGCATAGCGCTTCATATGGTAATTTTTCCTGCGTCCACTTAGTATTACGTGCCCGGGCGAAGATGTTTCCCGGTACTGCTAGTAAGAGCGAAATCATAGGCGAATTTATCGAATCGCCCAAGCGTAAAGTGTGACCACCAGTAAGGAGAGTTTCCTTGACCGATTATGTCCTCAGATTCAACCAGGTAACGATTAATGACGTCGAAGTTGTTGGCGGCAAGAATGCATCCTTGGGTGAAATGATTGGAAACCTCTCTGCTGCGGGCGTGTCTGTCCCAGATGGATTTGCCACCACAGCGGATGCATATCGCGAATTTTTAGCTTACGAGGGTCTCGATGAGCGAATCAATAATGCGCTTGCAGATCTCAACGTCGATGACATACAGGCGTTAACTTCGACCGGTCGTCAGATTCGTGAGTGGATTCATGAAGCGCCGCTCCCACCTAAGCTAGAGGAGCACGTCCGTAAAGAATTTGAATGGCTGGAGGATGGCCATAGTGGCATTGCGGTTGCCGTCCGCTCGTCCGCGACAGCAGAGGATCTTCCCGATGCGTCGTTTGCGGGTCAGCAGGAAACACACCTGAACATTGTCGGTATCGAAAACGTGTTGTTCGCGATTCGCGATGTTTTCGCGTCCTTGTTTAATGATAGAGCGATTGCCTATCGCGACCATCAGGGTTTTGACCATCACAAGGTCGCGTTGTCTGCAGGCATTCAGCGTATGGTTCGCAGCGAAACGGCCTCCAGTGGCGTTATGTTTACCCTCGATACTGAATCTGGCTTTGACGACGTCGTGTTCATCACATCGTCATACGGTTTGGGTGAAACTGTGGTTCAGGGTGCGGTGAATCCTGATGAGTTTTATGTCCATAAGCGCAACCTTGAAGAAGGGCGACCTAGCATTCTTCGTCGTAACCTTGGCGCGAAAGCCATCAAGATGATTTACAACCAAGAAGCCAGCGTGGGCAAGTCGGTCGAAACGCAGCGGGTTGATCGGGATTTGCGCCGTATTTTCTCAATTACAGATGACGAAGTTGAGGCGCTGGCACGTCAGGCAGTCATCATTGAGCGTCACTACGGTCGCCCTATGGACATTGAGTGGGCGAAAGACGGTGATGACGGCAAGTTATACATAGTTCAGGCTCGACCTGAAACGGTGAAGAGCCGTGCAAGTAAAAATGTAATGGAACGATACCTGTTGAAAGAGACGGGTAAAATCCTCGCTGAGGGCCGCTCTGTTGGTCACCGTATTGGTAAGGGCAAAGTACGGGTGATTGACCATATCGATGATATGGATAAGGTTCAGGAAGGGGACATTCTGGTCGCGGATATGACGGACCCGGATTGGGAACCTGTTATGAAGCGCTCTGCGGCGATCGTAACCAATCGTGGCGGCCGTACCTGCCATGCAGCCATTATTGCTCGTGAATTAGGCATCCCTGCTGTGGTCGGTTGCGATGACGCAACGGATCGTCTGGTCGACGGACAGGAGGTGACTGTATCGTGTGCCGAGGGTGATACCGGCTACGTTTACGAGGGCGCATTGGACTTCGATGTTCGCACCAATAGCGTTGATTCGATGCCAGACCTCGACCTCAAAGTCATGATGAATGTGGGCAATCCGGATAGAGCGTTCGATTTTCAGTCACTCCCGAATGCGGGGGTTGGTCTGGCACGTCTGGAGTTCATTATTAATCGCATGATTGGCGTGCACCCGAAAGCCTTGCTGAATTTTGATCAATTGCCAGAGGATGTTAAGCCAACGGTAGAGCGTCGCATATCAGGCTACAGCGAGCCGGTCGACTTCTATGTTGATAAGTTGGTCGAAGGTATCTCTACGCTTGCTGCTGCATTCTGGCCTAAGCGGGTGATCGTTCGCTTGTCAGATTTTAAATCGAATGAGTATGCCAACCTGATCGGTGGCCGCCTGTTCGAGCCGGAAGAAGAAAATCCAATGCTTGGGTTCCGGGGCGCATCTCGATACATTTCTAAAAACTTCAGAGATTGTTTCGAACTTGAATGCCGCGCAATGAAAAAAGTCCGCAATGAAATGGGCTTTACCAACGTCGAAATTATGGTTCCTTTTGTCCGCACTGTTGGCGAGGCCGAACAGGTCGTTGATCTGTTGGCTGAGAACGGGCTGAAGCGAGGCGAAAATGACCTCAGGTTGATCATGATGTGCGAGCTGCCTGCTAACGCCATCCTTGCTGAGCAATTCCTTGAGCATTTTGATGGCTTCTCGGTAGGCTCGAACGACCTGACGCAATTGACCTTAGGTTTGGATCGCGACTCGGGAATTATTGCTCACCTGTTTGATGAGCGTAATGCTGCGATTTTGGCGTTGCTCGAGAATGCTATCGACGCCTGTAAGAAAGCGGGTAAATACATAGGAATCTGCGGGCAGGGCCCTTCCGATCATCCGGATTTTGCACGTTGGTTGATGGACAAGGGGATTGATAGTATTTCGCTCAATCCAGACTCTGTACTCGATACTTGGTTCTTCCTTGCGAACAAGCAAGACTGATCAGCTGATCAAGGGATGAAAGAAATATGAAGAGCAGCAGTTCGCTGTTCCCCGTCACGTTGGCACGGGCAGATATCCTCGGCGATCTATCCGAGGATATTTATTTGGTTAAACACAATCGGGACCCTGATAAGAGCGTTCAGGTCGCGGTATCCAGAATAGGTCTTGTTGGCAGCTCCCATGGAGAATCGCGAGGGTTCCCTCTGGTGTTGGTGCATGGCAGTTTTACGAATAAAGGTTTCTGGCTTTCAACCAAAGGCCAGGGTATGGCCCGATATCTCGCGGAAGCGGGATTTGATGTCTGGTTGTTTGAGCATCGAGGGCATGGCCAGTCGCCGCGCAATGATGATTATTCGGCCAACACGGTAGAGCGCTATGCAAGATATGATCTACCCGCTGTGCATGAGTTTATCCACGAAAAAACCGGTTCGTTTCCAGCATGGGTAGGGCACTCGCTCGGCGGGACTATTATCGCTACTGCGGTCGCGGCTGCGACGATGAAAGCATTGCCAGCCTTCGTGATGATGGGAACTCAGGTTGTACGACCTAATCCTGTATTGCAGTTACCATTGGCCGGGCCGATAGCTCGTGCAGTGGTAGCGTTTAAGAAGGAAGTTGACGGCCGCCAGGTGAAAATCGGACCCGAGAATGAACCGGCTGGCGTGATTAATGAATATCTGGCAAGACACAGTTTGCTGGGTAACTGGATATTACCGTCCGACAAAACCCGGCTAATGCCTGCTTGGCAGACCTCGCAGATTCCTTTGCTTGGTATTTCCGGTGCAGCCGACACTACAGACCCGGCCAAGTACTGCCAGAAATTTTACCGTGCTTATGGTGGCCCTACTGAGGAGTTGCTTCTTGGTAAGGAAAATGGTTTTTCGAAAGACTACGCGCATATTGAAATGGTTGTGAGCAAAGACGCTGCGAATGAAGTCTGGCCGAAAGTTGCAAACTGGCTTCGGGCCTATGCGTCCTGATCATCAGACTGATCGTAATGGACCTACTGCTTTTTTGGTGGGTGCCAGCGGGTTAATTGGTTCGTCTCTGCTGCACCGACTGGTGGAATCTGACCTTTATTCCGCCATCTATGTCATGGCGCGAAGCCCCGCTCCAGAGCGATATGCCCACCATATCGCCAGTGGTCAGCTGTGTTGGTTAACGTTCGACGATCAGCTTCCGGCTAGTGTTGACCACTTCTTTTGTGCGCTGGGTACGACGCAGAAGGTCGCTGGTAAAACTGGGCTGGAGCGGGTCGATAGAGAGCTTGTTGTACAAAGCGCTCAACAGGCCCTTAGTGCCGGAGCCAGTCTGATTTCAATAGTGAGCGCTCAAGGTGCCAATGCTCACTCTGCCTTTTTCTACAACAGGATTAAGGGAAAGATGGAGCAGGACGTCGAGGCTCTGAATTCATTTGCAGTTCACTTTTGGCAGCCGTCCGTTCTTCTGGGTGAACGTGAGGAACATAGGTTGGCTGAATCACTAGCTGCTTGTTTCTTGCGTTGGCCTTTGCCGGTCAATGTGCGCGCAAGGCCCGGATCGCAAGTTGCTTCAGCGATGTTAAAGGCGGCGAGAAGTGTTCAGCCCGGCTGTTTCCGTTTTAAAGTTTCTGATATCGACAACTTCAATAAGGAGAAGTAAATGACTCAATACGTAACCCCTGATCTGTGTGATGAATATCCAGAACTCATTACTGTCGTTGAGCCTATGTTTAATAACTATGGCGCGCGTGAATCTTTCGGTGGTGAAATCGTGACAGTTAAGTGCCACGAAGATAACTCGAAAGTAAAAGAGCTGGTTGATACCGACGGCAAGGGCAAAGTGATGGTGGTTGATGGTGGCGGTTCAATGCGTCACGCGCTGCTGGGCGATATGCTGGCAGAGAAAGCCGCTAAAAACGGTTGGGAAGGCATCATTATTTACGGCTGCATTCGTGATGTCGACGTCATCATGGAAACCGAACTGGGCGTTCAGGCTCTGGCGACTAACCCGCTGAAAACCGACAAGCGCGGTTTGGGTGATGTGAATGTTAAGGTGAAGTTCGGCGGCGTTGATTTTGTGCCGGGTCAGTTCGTATACGCGGACAACAATGGCATCATCGTGTCACCGCAAGCACTGAGCATGCCTGAGTAATTGCTACTTTAAGTACGTACTCAATTCTGCGTTTCGGGCTGCGTCAGTCCGAAGCGCAGCTTATTTCTATCATTGCACCGTGCAGTCTCGCCCCTACTAATCCCGTTGTCAGTCGACGCACTCGTAAACGAGCTTTTCATTACCTCTCGTCCTGATACCCAACTGTTTCCCAGCTTGTCCCACAATGCCAGGCAGGTACCGAAGTTTTTATCAACATGCTCTGGCGCACTGCTGTGATGAATCTGATGTTGCACCGGGCTGATAAGCCAGCGCTCGAGCGGCCCAAAGCTGAGTGGGATGTGCGAATGTCTGAGGTTGGCACCGAGTGCGTTAAACAGAAACCCGAGGGCATCGACTCCGAGAATATGTACTGCGGTTAGCTGCTTGCCAGCCAGGTAGAGGAATACCCCGGATACCAAGCTGAAGACCAACCAGCCACGCAACGCATAAAAGGTCATCTCAATGGGATGGACACGGTGTAAGGTCAACGGGGTCAGGGTGGTCGCACTGTGATGTACCCGGTGCAGACGCCAAAGCATCGGCACACGATGCATCAGGCGATGCAGCCCGTAGCGGCTCAGGTCTTCCAGCAGAAAAAAGCACAGCGAGAATACGACCGCGATAACCCAGGTGGGCAGGTCGAGTGCGGGCGGGGAGTCAAACTGCCGTTGCAGAGCACCAGCTACCCAGACGGCGCCGAGTAAATGCGATCCGAGAATAGGGATCAGCACTAGTACTTTGATTAGGCTGTTAAGGGACAGGAGGGACACGTCGGTGAGTGTCGATCGGGTAAGCCAGTAGCGACGGGAGAATAGCGTCGTTCGCACATGGGCCCAGCTCAGTGGTGCTGGGCTTAGCCACCAATAAAGTGCAATCAGCGCAAGGCTTGTGGCAATAAAACCCCAATACAGGCGCTTGCTGGGGTCAGTCAGTTGCCCCAGCGTCAGTGATACTAATTCACTTGCGCCTGTTTCCAGCATCCGATCAGAAGTCCCAGCGAACCGCGGCTTTGACCGTCAGTGGCTGGTTTGGGCGTGCGCCAAACGGACGGCGAGACACAATCACTTGTTGGTCAGTGAGGTTCTCACCAATCAGGCGTGCCTGAAGGGTATTGGTCGCCTGCCAGGCAAGGCTCAGGTCAAACAGGGTGTGCGCACGCGTGCTAGTTTCGTCGGCGTAGCTACCCTGGCCCGGGACTTCTCGTGCTGTGCCAGTATGGCGAACGGCGCCGATGATATTCCAGCGGTCAAACTCAACACCTGAGCTGAGGCGTGCCTGGTGCTTTGGCAGATACGGCAGTTCGTCGCCAGCGTCGACAACGCCCCATTGCGAGAAGCCAGACTGAAAGCTGCTCTGGAAGGCAGATTCCGTGTAGGTGTACACGACTTCAATCGGGAAGCGATAGCGGTCCCAGCTCATGGCGTGGTTAAGGGTGAACTCCATGCCCGCAACCTGTACTTTACCGCCATTGAATTCATCACCCACCGTACAGCCGCTATCCGAAGCGCGACAGCGACCAATCAGGTTCGAATAATCACTGAAGAAGCCGATGGCATCAGCACTGAGTTCGTCTTTACGGTAACGAACGCCGTATTCGTAGTTGATGCTTTCCTCCGGCGAAACGGAGTCATCGGATGCCGGGCCTGCAGGAGAGAAGCCTTTATACACACCGGCCAATACGCCCAGCTCAGGAGTAAGCTGGTAATAGGCGCCCGCGCCCGGTGCAAGAATGCTCTGTGAACGGGTAGTGCGAGTGTCGGTCAGTTTATTAGTGACTTCGCCGTCAATCGTTTCATAGCGAACGCCCAGGTTGATGGCCCAGTCATCGATGATCATTTCGTCATTAATGAACACGGCAATCGCGTCTGAGCTGGCTTCGTTCAGAGTTTTAGGGTCGCGATCATCCACGCCGTCAAACTCCAGGGTGCCATTCACCATGTAATAGCCTTTCTGGGTGTGGTGACGCTCGACGTAGTCGTGATGGTAACGAACACCAGCGCGCAAGGTATGCTCGATATCGCCGGTGTCGGTCAGGTATTCGCCACTTAGTGAAAGCCCGTGAGAACCATACGTCCGGTCATTATTAGTCACATCAATGGTGACATCCTGACTGTTCGCCTCGGAAATATCGCCACGCAGCGCAGACATCTCAGTGACGAAAATATCGGGGTTGGCGAGGACATCCTGCGCAGATACACCGTCGATAAAGCCATCGAACTTGTTCCATGAGCGGTTGAACGTCTGCTGATACACCTTAGTGGACAGGCTGAACGTCGGTGACAGCTCAATATCGTGTAAGAAGTGCACTTGCGTGTGATCAGAGTTGAACTGATCCAGTTGGCTGGCAGCGTAACGACGATTTGGTGTTGCTTTAAAATCATCGTCCGTCAGGCCCAAATAGGTCTCATCGGATGTTTCATCGGCGTAGCCAAGCTTCAGTGTGGCACGCTGCGCATACTCGGCGGATGGGTGGCTTTCCCACTGCAGTTTGGCATTGACGTCATTGCGGACGAAGCCGGTGTCGTCGCCGTTATCCAGTTCCTTAAAACCATCCGCGCCGTAGCTCATCAGATCCAGATGGTAACCCCATTGACCACCTAAGCTGTCGGGGGTGTCGCCCAGTTGTACGCGGCCTTTGTAGTAATTATCGCTGCCGTAGGTCAGGTCGAGGCTGCCTTCAGCCTCGTAAGGCGCTGGTCGAGTGATCATGTTAATGGCGCCACCAATGGTGTGCGGACCGTGTTGAATGGCCGCAGGGCCCTTGACTACCTCGACATTCTGCATGCGGTTAACATTAGGAATGTAGTATGCCGCCGGTGCCGTGTAAGGCGCTGGAGAGATCAGGACGCCGTCTTCCATTAAGGTGATTTTCTGGCTGCGATCCGAGGTAACGCCACGAATACCGATATTCGGACGAAGGCCATACCCATCCTCATAGCGAATGTAGACGCCTGGTGTACGGGTGAGCAGATTGTTGAGGTCAGTACTGTCGAACTCAGAAATCATGGTCTCGTCGATTCGGGTCGCCGATCCTGCAAGCGTGGACAGGTCTTCATCGGTGCCAATGATCGTCACCGTATTGAGTTCAGTATCTTTGGTGGTATCTGCCAGAGAGTGACCCGAGCAGAGAAGGCCCAAGCCAATTAGTACGGATGTTGAAATACGTTGGTTGATAAACATGTCAGGCTCTTAGTCGTTATCAGATTGGCTACGAACTGGAAGATCTAGGTCAACGGCAGCAATAAAATCAATGCGTAAGCGGTCAGTGATACGTTTTAGCAGTCCATAGAGGCTGCACATGGGTACTGAGCCTGCATCCGGATTAGCAGCGCTGTTTGTACAGCCAGTTTCATCGCCTGATTCGAGTTGCGCATCTGCTGCTGTGTGGAGAGAGGTATCCATGCCGTCGATAAAAGAGACTGCGGCATCAATATCTGTCTTCAGGCCTTCAATGATTCCTGAGTTGGCAAAGTCTGTTGTCGCAATGACATCGTCAAACCCAAGCCCGTCGCCACCGTCAAGTAAACGGCTCAGTGTTGTCAGGTTAATGCGTACGTTCTGCAGCGATGTTTCGCTGTATGGAGATTCAACATCCTCAGGGCAGGCAGCATCTTCACAGCCACCATTGATGATGCTTGTCGGAACGCCAATCTTGGTGTCTTTTACCAGTTCTTCGATATAAAAGAGTGCATCAGAAAGGGCGCTCAGGCTTTCTGGGGTGTTAGCTGGGTTCAGGTAATCACTGCGAAAACTTTGCCACTCGTCACTGAGCTTTTGTGCTTGAGTTTCCAGGTCGTCAGCAAGAAGCAGAGCATAGTCACAGCGCTGCTGTTTTCGGGTGGTGTCGTCCAGTGAGTTCCAATTTTGGGTTGATTGAGTGGTGTCAGGGCAGCTGTGGTCGAGGTCGTCGTTGAACAGCAGATACTCAATGGCATCAAGGCCGAGAGCGCTGTCGCGGCGGCTATTGATGCTAAACCCATCTTCAGTTGCAGCAATAACGCCTTGGTCTACTGCACAGGCGTTGTGGTCGAAAATACTACCGTACGACAGGATTCGGTTACGTATGACCGATTCGTTTTCGGCGAGTGGACCTAGAATCATCAGTTCGTTGCGTTGCCATGTGCTCATGAGGTCTCGCCATTCGCGTTGGGCCGCTAACTGTTGTGTTTCTTCCTCAGCGGAACCAAGTGCATCGCAGTAGGCACCCAAGGAAGAGTCGTTAGCGAAGGCGGTAGCTTGGGTTTGAAAATCGTCGACGGCTGGCAGAATCAGATTGTCTGTGTAGTTGGCCAGCATCGGCGTGAATGGAAAGTCATTCAAAGAGTTGGAAGGAGAATCACTCTCTCCAACGCAAGCAGTCAGTGAAACAGTGGCGGTAGCGATGAGCGTCGCTAATGATGCCCGACGAAACATGTCGTTCTCCGATTATGCGAATAGTAATGGCTATTATTACAAATATTAGAAACAAAAACGCCCGAATTTAAGCGGGCGTCTCGGTTTTTTTACGATTTTCTTGCTTGCTTACCAGTCGGCAGCGTTGGTTGCATCAAAATCGTAAGCGTCGCGCAGCAGGTCGCGAGCTTCAAGCAGGTCAGTCTTGTACTGAGCAACGCCACCGGTGAAGGCAACGCCAGCTTGTGTGCCGTCGGCCAGGACAGGTGCATCGCCCATCAGGCTCAGAACGTCTTTCAGATCATCCAGAGACGCAGCGTCTGCACGGAAAGGCGACAGTGGGTTGAACTGCAAGCCCAGTGCGAAGCCTTTCATTTCACCCCAGTGTTTTGCCAGGTCGGTGAAGTTAGCAACGTCAGCAAACTTGTCGCCATCGAAGTTATCCATATCAGCGATGGTGTTGTTGATGTAATGAATGACGGTGGCTGCGATGCATTTTTCCCAAGTAACGGCTGCAATTTCGATCTGCTCATCCAGCAGCTCTGACAGTTCTTCTGTTAACTCACCGTCGGCAGACGCTTGAGCAACAATGGCACGACCGGCCAGAAAGGCGTCAAAGGCGTCTTTAGTAAAGTCGGTAGTAACGGTTGCACCACGGTCGCGCTTGGCGCAGTTGGCTGAATTGCCAAAGATGACTTCGCTACGCAGGTCCAGCAGGCCGCTGCCGTCGGCATCGTTGAAGCCCTTAAATTCTTCACGACCACCTTTAACGGCAATTTCGTCGTCGGTGAAGTCATTGAAGTTGCGGGTTGCGCCGAAGTAGCCAAACGCCTCATCCCATTTATGTTCGGCAGCAGTGTAGGTTTTGCCATCGACAACCGTCAGATTGGAGGCTGCACCAAAGTCGGTTTGCAGGTAATCACCGGTGCCTTGAGAGAAAGTGACTGCGCCGAGTAGGAATTTCTGGATCAGCTGGACGTAGTCGAGGCCGTGTTCACTCACGTAAGCGATAGTTACAGGGGCGGCGTCGTCTTCCGTTGTTTCGATAGTAAATGCAGTGTCTGCCGTGGTAACCAGGTCACTGAAGTACTGGTCGACCAGAGCGGTTGGCGTTGCGACCGTGCCCCAACCAAAGAACTCACCATCCAGTAGGGCTGGATCATTACCTGCGATTTTGCTTACCAAGTCCTTGCCAGATGAAATGGAGTTGTATGTGGTCTGCTCCAGTGTTTGGCCGCTGATCGCGAAATCGAAGTTGTTGTCACCATTTTCATCGCTGTTGAAGCGGAAGAAGTAGTCGAAGTCTGCCGTGGTCGATGAATCGCTGACCGCTGCCGTGGCGGCTTTGAGGTCGGCAATCAGGATGTGGCGAGCGGTCTGGCCGCTGTAGCTGACTGTGCTTTCATCGTCCGCATTTGCGAAAGTGTACGTGGTTGGTGCTTCAAAAGCGGGGGTTTCAACAACCACCTCAGGAGTCGGGGAGTCAGAGTCGCCGCCACAACCAACTAAGGTTGCAGATAAGGTGGCGATAGCAAGTGCGCTCAGGCGAAAGTTGGTCATGTGAGTTCCTTCGGTATGTTATGAACGCTGAGCAGTGTAGTGCTGTGAAAATAAATGTCAATGCTGATGCAAATCTATCTCATTAGCTAAATCAGTAGCTCGATGGTTTGTATACAATATTTATGACTCGCATGTTGAAAGGCCGTCATTTACCCGTAAAATGGCAGGGTGTTTCTATTTGATTGTCGACAATCGATGGCTGAATCCCAAACTCTCGCCGAAAAAGTATTCTCTGAGCTCTCCACCGCTATCGTGCGTGGGGAACTAGCGCCGGGTGAAAAACTGTCGGAGCAAGCGCTGGTGACGCGCTACGGCGGCAGTCGAGCGCCTATTCGAGAAGCAATTCAAAAGTTAGAGGCTCGCAATCTTGTTGTTCGTGTTCCTCATGCGGGTGCTCGAGTGGTGTCTTTGTCGCTTGAAGAGTTGCGGGATATTTACGAAGTCCGTCTTGAGCTGGAAAGTATGGCCTGTCGTCTGGCTGCTGAACGTATGACGGATGAAGAGGTGGCTGATCTTGAGTCATTGCTGGCTGAACACGCTCGTTCAATTGAGGCTGACCAGGGCCTAAGTTATTACCAGAAGTCCGGCAATCTCGACTTTCACTACCGCATTATTGAAGGCAGCAAGAACGGCCGCTTGCATCAGATGTTGTGTGGCGATCTTTATCACATCATCCGTATGTATCGTTACCGCACCAGTACCAGTACAGAGCGGCCACTGCTTGCACTCAAAGAACATCAGCGGATTGTGGAGGCGATAAAAGGTCGTGATCCGCAGCTCGCCGAATTATTGATGAGGCGTCATATTCAGGCGTCTTTGACTAATCTTGAAACGCGTCTGGCTCACGAGGCCTGACGACAATTCACTTGGCACAGGAGACCCGATATGACCCCAGGCCAGAAGTTCCGTAAGGCGCTTGAAGATAACAAGCCGCTGCAGATTGTAGGTACCATCAATGCGTACGCCGCAATGATGGCTGAAAAGATTGGCCATCAGGCGATCTATCTTTCCGGTGGTGGTGTTGCAAACGCCTCTTACGGTCTGCCAGATCTCGGCATGACGTCACTGAACGACGTTGTTGAAGATGTGCGTCGCATTACGTCTGCAAGCTCTCTGCCGCTGCTGGTTGATATCGATACCGGTTGGGGTGGTGCATTCAACATTGCTCGCACCATCAAAGAGATGGAGAAGGCCGGTGCTGCTGCTGTTCATATTGAAGATCAGGTTGCTCAGAAGCGCTGTGGTCACCGTCCGAACAAAGAAATCGTTTCCAAAGAAGAGATGGTTGACCGTATCAAGGCGGCTGTAGATGCTCGTACTGATCCGGATTTCTTCATCATGGCGCGTACCGATGCCTTCGCTCAGGAAGGTCTGGAAGCTGCTGTCGATCGTGCTAAGGCGTGTGTTGAAGCGGGTGCTGACGGCATCTTCGCTGAAGCTGTGAAGACTGAAGAGCACTATCGCGCATTTGCTGAGGCACTGGATGTGCCGATTCTGGCAAATATCACTGAATTCGGTCAGACCGAACTGTGGAGCCGCGACCAGTTGGGTGAGTGGGGTGCCGCTATGGTGCTGTATCCACTGAGTGCATTTCGTGCGATGAACAAGGCCGCTGAAACGGTTTACAAGAGCCTGCTTGAAGAAGGTCATCAGCGTAAGGTAGTCGACATTATGCAGACCCGCATGGAGCTGTACGATTACCTGAACTACCACGATTTCGAACAGAAGCTCGATGCGCTGTTTGAAGAAGGTAAGAATAAGTAAGTCATTTTAGGTGGGCGCCAAAGGTGCTCGCTTATGGCTCTGGGGCGGGTGTTTATGCCTCGGCTTGGCTTTCTATATTGGTTTAAAGTGTTTATCTAAGTAATTGTTTTATATAGATAATTCTGATTTTAATGAATGAGCGTTTGCGACGAGGGTGGCGCAAGGCGAAGCTCGATGAAAAAGCGAAGCTTGCAATAACTAAGTGAGTATTTTTCAGAGGGCTTCAACACAGCGATACCGATGCAGCTAGCTCAACAGGAGTTAAAACATGGCTAAAGAATTAAGTGGTGCGGGCCTACGCGGCCAGGTCGCCGGTAAAACTGCTCTGTCGACCGTTGGTAAATCAGGTTCTGGTCTGACTTATCGTGGCTACGATGTGAAAGACCTTGCTGCAAACTGTGAGTTTGAAGAAGTTGCGTACCTGATCCTGAAAGGCGAGCTGCCAAATCAGGCTGAACTGGACGCATACAAAAGCAAGCTGAAAGCAATGCGTGGCCTGCCCCAGGCGCTTAAAGAAGTGCTTGAGCGTATTCCTGCGTCTGCTCACCCAATGGATGTGATGCGTACCGGTTGCTCTATGCTGGGCAACTTGGAGACCGAAGAAAGCTTCGACGAACAGCAGGAAGCGACTGATCGCATGTTGGCTGTCTTCCCGGGCATGATCAACTACTGGTACAACTTCTCTCACAATGACAAGCGCATTGATGAGAATACCGATGCTGACTCTATTGCCGAGCAGTTCCTGTGGACTCTTCACGGCGAGAAGCCGTCTGAGCTGCACGTTCGTGTCATGCAGGCATCTCTGATTCTGTACGCAGAGCACGAATTCAACGCGTCTACTTTCACCGCACGCGTATGTGCGTCAACGCTGAGCGACATGCACTCCTGCATCACTGGCGCTATCGGCTCTCTACGTGGCCCACTGCACGGTGGCGCTAACGAAGCAGCGATGGAGTTGATCGAAGGTATGAACAACCCAGAGCACGCCGAAGAAACCATCATGGGTATGCTGGCGCGCAAAGATAAGATCATGGGCTTCGGTCACGCGATTTACCGTGAATCTGATCCACGTAACGCTGTGATCAAAGAGTGGTCTGAGAAGCTGGCGAACGAAAATGGCGATACGAACCTGTACGACATTTCTGTACGTTGTGAAGCGGTTATGTGGCGCGAGAAGAAGCTGTTCTGTAACGCTGACTTCTTCCACGCGTCTGCGTACAACTACATGGGAATTCCAACCAAGCTGTTCACTCCGATCTTCGTATGCTCCCGCTTGACTGGCTGGGCAGCACACGTAATGGAGCAGCGCGCTGACAACCGTATTATCCGTCCAAGCGCTGAATACACTGGTGAAGAGAACC
>PDUK01000042.1 GCA_006212115.1 Thalassolituus sp.
TGATGTGCTTACGATCGCATCCTGAGCTGGCCGATCACTTTGGCGGTCACATGCAATGGATACTGGTCGACGAGTATCAGGACATCAACGATGTGCAGCAGGCGCTTCTTCATATGCTCTGGGGGGGGCGCGGAAATGTCGTAGTGATCGGTGACCCTGATCAGACGATTTATGAATTTCGCGGGTCAAAACCAGAGTTTATCGTCAGTCGCTTCGCTCAGGAATTTGGCGAGGTGACGACCTATCAACTGCCGCACACCTTCCGTTATGGGCATGCCTTAAGCCTGTGCGCCAATCACCTGATCTACCACAACCGCGAGCGTGAGGCGGTTACGGGGTTGTCTCACACTTCGACGCCCGATACCCGTGTGAAGCTGCACCGGGTTCGTAATGAAGCCGCCTTCGCTATGAAGGTCATACGCGATGCACTTGAGCAGGATGAAACAAGCAGTATTGCAGTGGTAAACCGCATCTGGGCCATGTCTGCAGCCGTAGAATTAGGGCTGCTGAAAGAGAATATCCCATATCGTTTTGATCATAGCCGATCGGTATTGGAGGCTTGGGAGCTGCGTATTTTCTGGCTGTTGTTGGAGATGGCTGCCGGACAGTTCTCTGAGCGCTCCGAACGAAACAGAGAGGATTGCTGGCTGCATATCCTGACCACGCCGTTTCCAAAAGTGCGCCGAGCCTTGTTGGAGCAAATTGCGCGCAAGATGGCCGGGGTCACGTCTGGGTACGGCGAAGCGCTTTTGGCAGCCTTACCGGAAGACATTAGCAAGTGGCAGCGCCAGCAGATAGAGGTGCGTGCGCAAGTGATTTCGATGGCTGAATTAACCGATCCGAAAGGTTGGCGCCTGTTGAAAGAATACAGCGAGCTGACCGAACTGGAAGACGGTATCCGTGACAATGCGTTCAGTGCTCAACAAAGTGATGATCGTATTCAGACCATACGCGCCTTTCTCAGTTATGCGCGCAGTACTGATATGAGTGCGAGTGAACTGTACCACCACTGGCGTGATCTGCTGCAGAAAGTAAAAGAACAAAAAGCCAGCAGCGATCAGCGCGTGACATTGACCAGTGCGCACAAAAGCAAAGGCCGGGAGTGGGATCTGGTTATTATCCCCGGTTTGAACGGACAGTATTTTCCATATCATCCAGAGGGTGAGTTCACTACTCCGGCGGACGTCGCCAGTGAGCGGCGTTTGCTGTACGTCAGTATGACGCGTGCGCGCAAAGCGCTTCACCTGCTTGCCCCAGAGACACCGGATAAACCCATACGTGACTGCGCTGAACGCGAGTTGGCGAGCGTTTTTGAGCGAGAACTGGGCGTTGCTCGTGCTCAGGATATTGTCGAGGCAGCAAGCAATAAGGCCGATGAACTGATTCTGCACAGCCGCGACGGAGCATTACCTCACTGGCTACCTGACTATCTGGCACATCTTAATATTCCGGATATTCCTCTACGCTTTGAAGGTGCCGAGGCAGAATCAAAGGGAATAACACGACCCGGCGGGATTATTGATCGCAAATATGAAAACGCAGGCCAGCTCAGACGCGTGTTGCATGAAACTCTCGGTGAAGGGGTGCTCGTTAGCGAGGATAAGGATTATCTGAAGGTGCGTTTTAACAAGGAATCGAGGGTCCGTACCCTGGCGCGTGATGTGGCAATGGACAAAATCCGTCTACTGTGACGGTTTTCCTGAGCGTGTGGCTTGTTATACTGGGGCCACATTCAGCCTTAATCGGCAAAAATTACAGGAAACACTATGACCATCGAACAAAAGAAAGTCGTCACCATTCACTATAAAGTCACTGACGTTGCCAGCAACGAAGTGATCGACTCTTCAGAAGGTGGTCAGCCAATGACGTACCTGCACGGTGCGCAGAAGAACATCATCCCAGGTCTTGAGGCGGCCCTCGAAGGTAAGCAGGTTGGTGACGAGCTAGACGTGACCATTGCTCCTGAAGATGCTTACGGTGAATACAGCGAAGAGCGTATCCAGAAAGTACCTCACGATGCTTTCCAGGGTGTTGAGAAAGTTGAACCGGGTATGGCGTTCACCGCTCAGACAGAGCACGGCCCAATCAACCTGATTGTGACTGAAGTTGACGAGACTGAAGTCACTGTTGATGCGAACCACCCACTTGCAGGTAAGTCACTTGCGTTCTCTGTAAAAGTTGAGAGCATCCGTGAAGCCAGCGAAGAAGAACTGCAGCACGGCCACGTGCACGGTGAAGGCGGCGTTCAGCACTAAGCAGACTTGCTTAACCTGAATCCGGACAGGTCGGCGTGCCCGACCTGTTCATCTTTTCGTCAATTCTGACAAAGTCTTTCTCTCCGTTTAATTTACTGCTTATTGACAAGTATCCGCACAGCACTGGTGCGGCCTGATCTTCAGCGGCAAAAAGCTGCACCAAACTTCTGCATAAAGGCATCAAATGACAGGTTGTTGCCGTTACGTCAGTACTGTTTTTCTCGTTAATTCTAAGACACCTTACGCCGCTCTCTTGCAGGCCGTCATAGCTGTGATAGGTTAATAGTCAGACAGCGAAAAAATGTTGCGTCGAAATGCAAAATTCTTTGCCAAGCACGCAACTTATTTATTTACCCGCTGTCTTTGAGCATGCCCTGTTCAATGGTTTGAACACTTGGAGGAAATGCAACATGAGAAAAGGCAAAATCGCGGCGTACCGTCGCAAGTCTATGATTTTTGGTGGCGTAGTTGGCGCTGCATTTGGTGTCTTCATCGGTAGCGTGGTCGGAATGTCTTTTGAGGCTGCACTGACCGGGTTTTTCGGCGGCCTGATCCTGGGTGAGATGATCACTTATGGTCGTAACTTCCCGACACATCATCATGCGGGACATCCTAAGAAATAATAGATAGTCCTATACACATACCCGCTATAGACACATACCTGCCAGAGGTGGCCAAGACTGGCCACCTCCCATTCTTCACGACGAATACCTGCTGACAACCTTCCCACAAGCACCATCTGCATTAAGGTGAGCCGACGATCTACCTGTTAAACTTGTGCGTAGTAATGCACAGGTATTTATTCAGGGTGCCAAATGGGTAGTCAGTCTGAGTCAAATTTCGGTAACGATGCGCTTTCGGGCAGTTCCGCGAGCAAGGCCGCAAGCAAAGTCGACAGCAAGGCTGAAAGCTCCACCACGTTCGATCCATCTGGTGTCGAGCTCCCTCCGAAGTACTACCTTGATAACTTCCGTTTTGTTCTCGATCATGTGCGGGCTCTCTACGAGGACATACTGACTGCACAGGAATCTGCGTTTGCCGATGACTTTAATGCCCTGTCGGAGGATGCGCAGTGCCTTTATGTACGCTTGCTAAGCCGGCGAGGTGACTGGTTCCGGACCGATAAGCTTAACTACAGCGAAATTTCTGATATCAATGCTGCTGCAGATGAGCTGGCAGCCGAGGAATTTCTGGAGATTTTTGACAGCGGCGCTGAGGCAGTCCAGCAGGATGCAGCCGCTCTCGGATTGTTTACCCGGCCAGAAGTAGCATCCTGTCTTTCAGGCAAGGGCGTGCGCTCCTTGTCTAAAGCGGCCTTGATGGAGCGTGTGCTCGAATACGGCAAGGAAGATTCCAGTGAATACGAAGACGTCGACCTGAAGAAGTTGCCACCGACACGAGTATTGTGTGTGTTTGGCGAGCTCGAAATGGAAACTTACCGCTTATTGTTTTTCGGTAATCTCTATCAGGACTTTACAGAGTTCGTACTGCGGGACCTCGGTCTTTACCGGTACGAGGACTACCAGATCGATACCGACAGTCGCTGGTGTCACAGTCGTGAGCAACTTGAGCAACAGGTTCTGTATTACGAATTACGTAATGAGGCTGGGGACCTCAGAGATCTCGTGACAGAAGCGCTTTTGCAAATTGCAGAACGTGTACCTGACGAGACGGACGCGCTGTTAAGACGACGTACGCAGCGCTTTTTAGCCGACATTGCCCGTCAGATAGAACGATCAGGGGAGGCAGAGCGGTCGCTTTCTGTGTATGAACGTTCTCATCGTCATCCGGCGCGTGAGCGCAGGCTTCGTATTCTTGTCTCGCTCAACCGTTTGCAAGAAGCTGATCAGTTGGCTGCGACTATGGCTGAGCGTCCTTACAGTGAGGAGGAACATCAATTCCTGCTCAATTTTGTACCACGCAAAATGAAGCACAATGCGGGCTTGTGTGAATCATTGATTGAAAAGACTCTCGCACCCGCGCAAGACATTCTGACGATGCCCGCAGCTTACCGTCTGGAACACGGAGTCGAGCCTGCAGTGGCATTGTCTTTAACGGATGCCCACCCCGAAGACCACGTACTGTATTGCGAGAATTTATTGGTACCCGGTGTCTTTGGTCTGGTCTTCTGGCCACTGCTTTTTGACGAGGTTCCCGGCGCATTCTTTCACCCGTTTCAGATTCGCCCAGCTGATCTTTATGACGAGGAGTTTACTGCCGTTCGTCAAACCTCTCTGGAGGCATGCTGGGCGGCACTGGATAGCCAGAGTAGTTTTGAAAAAGCCGTCTGGAACATCTACGACAGCAAGTTCGGAATTGCGAATCCATTTATTCACTGGGGTGGGTTAACTAAAGAGATTCTCGAGTTGGCACTGTCTCGAGTATCCACCGAAGTGTGGCGTGGATTGTTCCGCTTTTTACTGAAAGACCTGCGTAACCATAAGGCGGGTTTGCCCGATTTAATTCGCTTCCCCGCAGAAGGAGGCTTTGAGCTTCTGGAAGTGAAGGGGCCGGGGGATACCTTGCAGAAAAATCAGAAAGCCTGGTTTGCGGAATTTCATCGCCTGGCTATTCCTGCACGTGTCATCCGGGTTAAAGATGAGCCATGAAAGAAGATGAGTCCTGAAAAAGATGCGCCTCGAAAACAAGACGAGACTTGAAGATATGGCGAGCTTAGAAAACAAAAAGCCCCGCCAAAAGGCAGGGCTAATGATTTCAGCGGGGCTAGCAGATCAAGCTGCTTTGATGCCCTGACTGATGGCAATGTTCAGCGCAGTGACAATCGACAGCAGAGTGGCTGCGAGTGTGTCACCATCCTGAGAAGCAGCGGTAAAGCGCTGACCTTGCAGAGAGATCTGAACAAACGCCATAGCCTGAGCATCGGACGCTTCACCCAGTGACATCTCTTCGTACTGAACGACCTGAATATCCAGACCCGTGGTCTTATGCAGGGCGTCACCAAATGCGCTGACGCTGCCAGTGCCTTTACCATGCAATGTGATCAGATTCTGGCCATCGTTCAGGGTTGCCTGAATGGTGTGCTGACCGTTGCTATGCTCAGTCTGGTACCCTGACAGCTCATAGTGACCACCGCGCGGCATAAAGGCCTCACGGAAGATAGCGACAATCTCGTCACCGCTCAGCTCACGCGCTTCGCGTTCTGAAGCAGCCTGAATATGCTGCGCCAGTTCAATCTGCATCCAGCGTGGCAGCGTTACACCGAGAGCCTGCTCAACAATGTAGCTCGCGCCACCTTTACCAGACTGGCTGTTTACGCGGATCACAGACTGGTATGTGCGGCCAATGTCCTGCGGATCGATAGGCAGGTAAGCCACATCCCACGGCTGGTCATCGGTCTGAACAGCAAGACACTTACGGATTGCATCCTGGTGGCTTCCCGAGAATGCGGTATACACCAGCTCACCCAGCCAAGGGTGACGTGGATGGGTCTTGATGTTGGTACAGGCTTCTACAGTAGCAATGATGTCATCAGCGATGCTGATATTCAGCTCAGGGTCGATGCCCTGGCTATACAGGTTCATCGCCATGGTCACGATGTCCATGTTACCGGTACGTTCACCGTTGCCGAGGAGTGTCCCCTCGATTCGGTCAGCGCCTGCCAGTAACGCCATTTCGGCTGCAGCGACGGCACAACCACGGTCATTGTGCGTGTGGATACTGACAGTGATGCTGTCGCGACGATCAACGTTGCGGCAGAACCACTCTACCTGATCGGCGAACACGTTCGGCATGGCCGACTCAACCGTCGCAGGCAGGTTAATGATAGTTTTGTTGTCTGGTGTCGGTTGCCACACATCAATCACGGCATTACACACTTCTGTGGCGAATTCGACTTCGGTGCTTGAGAAGCTCTCAGGCGAATACTGGAATACCCACTCTGTATCAGAGTATTTCTCTGCCTCAGCTTTAACTTTAGCGGCGCCCTTGCGAGCGATATCAACAATGCCGCTCTTTTCGAGGCCGAATACCTTTTCGCGCTGTACTGGTGAAGTAGAGTTGTACACATGCACTACCGCACGACGGACACCACGGAGAGCTTCGTAGGTACGCTCGATCAGTTCATCCCGCGCCTGAACCAGCACCTGAACGGTCACATCGTCTGGAATCTGGCGAGCTTCGATCAACCAACGGGCGAAATCAAAGTCGGGCTGCGACGCAGATGGAAAGCCGATTTCAATTTCTTTAAAGCCCATGCGCACCAGCAGCGCCCACATCTGTTTCTTCTGCTCAACGGTCATCGGATCGATCAACGCCTGGTTACCGTCCCGTAGGTCTACTGAACACCAGATGGGTGCGGTCGTTACTGAGTTCGATGGCCACTGGCGATCATCAAGCGCGACGCGAGGAAACGGGCGATATTTGGTGTGAGTGAAACGTGGGTTTGTCGGTGTCGTCATGGTGTTGTCCGTTAGTCTGAGCGGATGAGTCAGAGTTGCTCTTAGTTCACTGTCGGGCTGGATAGTTCACCTTTTGGGTTTAACTTCAGTCGGCCTTGTGAGCGTTCTGCCACCGGGTTCGGATGAGAATCTCCGGCTGCCTTAACAGTATAGGTATATTGTAGACGGATATCTTAGGTGGATGGTTGCAAATATTTCGTTATTTTAGTCTCTATTGGCTATTTATTACTATTAATTGCTATTTTTGTGGTGAATAATTTCTCCTATTGGAAATTTGAGGGTGAGTATCGATGGCTAAGGTGACACCGGTTACACTTGATCGTACAGACAGGCAGATTCTTGAGTTGCTGCAGCAGGATGGGAGCCTCAGCAATCTGCAACTAGCGGATAAGGTGGGACTGTCTCCATCGCCATGCTCGCGCCGGGTCAAAGCATTGGAAGAGAGTGGACTGATTCTTGGGTATCGGGCGCTGCTTGATTCACGTAAGTTGGGGCTGGACTTGTTGGCCTTAATCAACATCAGCATGGATAGGCACACGCCAGAGCGGTTTAACAACTTCGAAGACAAACTGATGGCTTGCCCAGAAGTTCTGGAGTGCTACCTTATCACCGGCCAATCTGCCGACTATGTACTCAAGGTTCTGGTCGAGGATATGGATGCGTATCAGCAATTTTTGCTGGGAACGCTGACGCGTATCGAAGGCGTGACCGGTGTACACTCGTCTTTCGTGATGCGAAAAGTTGTCGACCGCACCTCAGTCCCAATTCCATGACAGGGTCTATACTGGTCTGATAATGCAGAATTCATACTGAGTCCGAGTACCGCCTGTGACATCGATAGATAAAAAGCTGACGCTGCAAGTCGTGATCTGGAGCCTTCTGGCTGGACTCGTATTCAGTGGCATACAGATGGTGGTCGACTACCGGGATGCTCAATCCAAATTTAACGAGTCGGTCGCATCTCTGCTCGAGCGGGCAGCGACGACCTCGGCTTTGTCGCTCTACAACTATGATCAGCGTAGTCTGACGGCTGAGTTGCAAAGTATCCTGACTTTCCCGGGTGTGGTGGCCACCGAAGTCACCGAAACCAATACCGACTTTACCGTTCGTCAGGGGGAGCGCCCCACGGGTGATCATATTCTCCGCTTCAGTCGTCCTCTGTATGTGCCCGAGCAATATCGCGCGGCAAATGGTGGAGACGTATCCGTTATCGGCGACATCATTCTCTATGCAGACATGGAAGTCGTGACTGCCGGATTCGAACGCCGCGCCGTTATTGTGCTGCTGGCCGATCTTGGGCGTACTGTTGCTTTGATTGTCGTGTTGCTCATGGTTCTGCGTTTACGTCTTACTGGCCCGGTACGACGACTTACACGTCGACTTATTGAAGCGGATGTTCATACACCGACGCAGCACACCTTTGATGTAGAAGAATCGCTGAAGGGCACCGAGCTGGATGACCTCACCTCTAAAATGCACGCCTTGGTATCGGCCATGCAGTCCGAAGTTGAGCAGCGCGTGGCGGCCGAGAATAAGGCCAACCAGTTGAATGAACAGCTTGAAGAGAAAGTGCATGCCCGAACCCGAGAGCTGCACGAAAGCAATACGAACCTCCAATCCAGTCTCGATCAGTTGCAGAAGATGCAGGCGCTGTTGCTTCAGGCTCAACGCATGGCTTCTCTTGGACATCTGGCCGCCGGTGTCGCGCATGAAATTAATAACCCAGTTGCCGTGGTCTACAGCAACATAGCGACCCTGAGCGAGTACCTGACGGAGCTGATCGAGCTAGCCGAAGAGTATCATCAGGCCGAAGACAAAATATCTGATAACGATTTGCGTACGGTATTAGAGAACATGCGCGGAGCCATCGATCTTGGGTTCGTTAAAGAGGATGGTCCTGAATTAATCTCGGCATCCAAGCACAGCCTTGAGCGTGTGCGGAATATCGTAGGTGAACTGCGTACGTTTGCAGATTCAGATTCTCTGGCGCGGGAAAAAATCAGCCTTGGAGACATGTTACGGGAGGCCATTGATTCAGTGGCCTGTTGTGGTCGCGACGATATCCGCCTGATCACGCTGGTGGAAGACGATATTGAACTTGAGGTGGTTCCGTCTCAGGTGAGACTCGTATTGAGTAAGGTCCTTGAAAATGCCTGCGAGGCCATGCCCGAGGGTGGCAACATCGAAGTTGCCAGTGAACTGTCTGATGATTACGTCAATCTGGTCGTCAAAGACAACGGTTGTGGCATGGACAGTACCGAACTTGAGAAAGCCATTAATCCTTTTTACAGCAGCAAAACAGTGGGCGAGGGAACCGGGCTGGGGCTGACAGTCGCGTACAACCTGATGCTGAATCAGGGCGGCGAGTTAAGCTTATCGAGTGAGAAAGATCGTGGTACTCAGGTGATACTGAAATTTCCTCGCGATAACGTCCTGTTCTGACGCCCTTTGTCCTTAACGGCCCCATTGAACCTGATCCTCTCATAAGGTAGTTTCCGGCTCATTGCAGTCTTCCTGGATATACCTTCATGGCAAAGAAATCTTCACAAGGTGGTTTGGTCTATTCCACCGAATTCGGACGTGCTTGCCCGGCGTGTGGCTCCCCCGTTGATCAATGTTCATGCAGCGACGATGTGGCTCCTGAAGGGGACGGCGTTGTTCGTGTGTCTCGCGAAACAAAAGGCCGTGGCGGTAAAGTCATGACACTGGTCAGTGGCGTACCACTGGCAGGCAGTGAGCTGAAAACGTTGGCCAAAGAGCTCAAAAAGAAGTGTGGAGTGGGTGGCGCTTTAAAAGACGGTATTATCGAGATTCAGGGTGAACAGCGCGACCTGCTGGTCTCCGAACTGACCAAACGCGGTTTTACCGTCAAAAAAGTAGGAGGCTGAGTATTGGCATCGGCTCTGATTGTCTACGCGCACCCAGCACACCAACGTTCACGCGCTAACCGTGTTCTGCTCGATCGCATCAGTGATCTGCATAATGTGACCGTGCATGACCTGTACGAAACCTACCCGGATTTTTTTATCGACGTAGAAGCCGAGCAGGCGTTGCTGCTAGAGCACGATCTTATCGTTATTCAGCATCCCGTTTATTGGTACAACATGCCTGCCTTGTTACGTGAGTGGCAGGATCTGGTGTTGGAATATGGTTATGCATACGGTCGTCAACAACAGAAACTTGCCGGAAAAGGCATGTGGGTTGTAATGACGGCTGGAGCGCCGGAGCATACCTACTGTGAAACCGGTGTGAATGAGCGGCCACTGAGTGATTACTTTCTGCATTACCCGAGAATGGCAAACGTGTGCCATCTCGATATGAAGCCAACGTTTGAGATCTACCACGGACGCCACACAGAGGATGCAACGCTGGAAGAAGCGGCCGAGCAGTACAGATCGCGGTTGCTCTCTTACCTGAAGGAGTTATCGAACCATGCATGAAGTTGGTTTTTTAATGCAGGCGTTCGTCTTTCTGGCGGCGGCCGTGATTGCGGTACCCATTGCCGCACGACTCGGACTGGGCTCTGTGCTCGGCTATCTCTGCGCGGGTGCTGTGATTGGCCCCTTTGCTCTGGGGTTGATTGGTCAGGACATTGAAGAGGTCATGCATTTCGCTGAATTTGGCGTGGTGATGATGTTGTTTCTGGTCGGATTAGAGCTGGACCCCTCACTGCTATGGCGCATGCGCATGCCGATTGTGGGGATGGGTGGACTCCAAGTGGTGCTGACTACCGGAGCAATTACCGCCATTGCCTGGCAGTTTACCTACAGTTGGCAACACGCACTTATTATCGGCATGGTGTTGTCGCTGTCGTCCACCGCTATTGTGCTGCAAACCCTGAATGAAAAAGGGTTGATGAAAAATGAAAGTGGCCAGTCGGCGTTCGCCGTTCTGTTGTTTCAGGACATTGCCGTTATTCCGATGCTGGCGCTGCTTCCTCTGCTGGCCGTTACGGAAGTCGGTACCTTCAGCGACAAGCATCTGTTACCGGGCTGGCAGAGTGCTTTGCTGGTTCTTGGTGTTGTGGTTGGTATCGTCGTGGTGGGGCGTTGGCTCAGTCGTTCGGTGTTTCGCATTATTGCGCAGACGCGTCTTCGCGAAATGTTTACCGCCACCGCACTCTTGCTGGTGGTCGGGATTGCAGTATTGATGGAG
The DNA here is from genome assembly GCA_006212115.1 of Thalassolituus sp. GTDB lineage: Bacteria > Pseudomonadota > Gammaproteobacteria > Pseudomonadales > Oceanobacteraceae > Thalassolituus. The sequence continues at coordinate 10,829 of PDUK01000042.1, forward strand.
CAAGTCGGTTTATCGCCGGCATTGGGCACGTTCGTCGCCGGTGTGGTTTTGGCTAACTCGGAGTATCGTCATGAGCTCGAAGCCGAAGTTGAGCCCTTTAAAGGACTGCTTCTGGCGCTGTTCTTTATCTCTGTTGGCGCCAGCATCGACTTTGCCCTTTTGGCCGCGGAGCCGCTGGTCATCATGGCGATGGTCGGCGCACTGGTGTTGGTTAAGATGGTCATACTTCTGGTACTGGGTAAGGTATTCGGACTGACATCACGCAGTAATGCCATTTTTACTTTCTCGCTTGCCCAAGGTGGGGAATTTGCATTTGTGCTGTTCAGTTACGCCAGTGCGCAGGACGTACTGCCCCAAACCATTATTCAACCGCTGACCTTAGTCGTCGCTCTGTCTATGGCGCTGACGCCACTGTTGTTTGTGATTAATGAGCGTCTGGTATTACCACGACTGGGCGTGAAGTCGCAGGCGGGGTCACGCCCTCTGGATGCATTGGAAAAAGCAGAGGGCAAAGCGATTCTGGTGGGTTTTGGTCGTTTTGGTCAGATCGTTGGGCGTCTGTTGCGGATGAATGGCTTCGAGATCACCGTACTGGAACACGACGCCCAGCAGGTCGATCTCGTGCGCAGTTTTGGTCATAAAGTGTATTACGGTGACGCCGCACGTATGGACCTGTTGGAGACCGCTGGTATCGATGAGGTTGATCTCTTGGTACTGGCGATTGATGACCACGCGCGTATGTTAAAAACCATTCATCAGGTCAAACGTCATCATCCCCAGATCAAGATACTGGCACGTGCAGCGGGTCGTCGTGAGGCGGCGGAGTTAATCCATGCAGGTGCAGACCATATTGAGCGGGAAACCTTTGACTCAGCTCTGAGCATGGGGCGTAAAGCCCTGTCGTTAATGGGGTTCCGTGCGTATCAGGCTCAGCGAGCAGCACAGTTGTTTAAGCATCACGACAAAAAGAGTTTATACGCTCTCAGTGAAGTGATCGAAGACGATAAAAAGTACATTACGGTGGCCAAGCAGCACGCGACAGACTTAGAAAAAGTGCTGCGATCGGATGATCAGGCGAATACCGATCTGGATGACCGGGGTTGGGAAAGTGGCAGTTAACCAGACCATGACCACCGACGCTTTGTACGGCTGTGAGGTAATGGATGACGACGCCGGTATGGCCTATGCGCTGCAACTGGCAGAAATCGCTGCCGCCAATGGGGAGGTGCCTGTAGGAGCAGTGCTGGTCAGTGACAACAGGATTATTGGTGTTGGCGCAAACGCGCCGATATCGACTCTGGACCCAACCGCGCATGCAGAGATTGTTGCTATCCGGGATGCGGCAAAGCGTATCGGTAACTATCGACTGTCTGGCACTACCTTATACGTCACAGTAGAGCCTTGTTCTATGTGCTCGGGAGCCATCGTTCATAGTCGCGTTGCTCGTGTCGTGTACGGTACTACCGAACCCAAGGCTGGTGTGGTGGACAGTGCTGAACGTTTCTTTGAAAAACCTTGGCTGAATTGGAAAGTCGACACCCAAGGTGGGGTTCAGGCGGAAACCTGTTCCGCCATTATGACTGCGTTTTTCGCAGAGCGTCGTGCAGGTAAGAAGCGACTGAAGAAGGCGTCGCCACCCCAGGGCTGAACCGTTTAGCTCATTTCGTTAGACCTGGTTTAGTTCAGTTCGCTTTAGTTCAGGTCGGCTGAGCTGTCTGTGACATCTGCCTCGGTCGACTCTTGTTCTGAGGACTCCACTTCTGGCAGGTTCAGCGGCAGGTCGATCAGTGTATCCAGCGCCGGTGGGCCCTCTAGCGAGTCCGCAGTGGATAGCGGTGGAATCACAGTGACGGGAACATCGGTATCGTTGTTCTGTGTCGTGCTTTCTTCCTCGAGGATAACCTGCTCCTCGTTCCAGACCAGTACATCGTAGTATCGACGTATATTCTGTACGTAAGTAACTGGCTCCTGGCCGCGAGCGTAGCCGTAGCGGGTCTGACGGTAATATCTCTGTTGGGTCAGTAAAGGCAGGACGTCTTTCACATCAATCCAGAGGTCCGGATTCCGGCCCAGTTTTTCCGCGAGTCGTCGGGCGTCTTCTAAATGCCCAAAGCCAACGTTATAGGCCGCCAGCGCCATCCAGGTGCGATCAGGCTCGCGCACGGATTCATCGAGTCGCTCGCGTAGTCTTGCGAGGTACTTACTGCCACCGGCGATACTCTGAGCCGGATCAAGGCGGTTGGTGACACCCAGCTCTCCCGCCGTACGCAACGTCAGCATCATAATGCCGCGTACTCCAGTAAATGAGCGTGCACGAGGATTCCAGTGACTTTCCTGGTACCCCATAGCGGCAAGCAAGCGCCAATCGAACCCATGTTTTTCAGCGGCTTTTTTAAAGTTGTCTTCGTAGCGCGGCAGTAATGAGCGGCTGTGTCGTAAAAAACGATGGGCACCAACGTAATCGAATTGCCCAACGTGTCCGTAAAAGCGCTCGGACAGTTCGGCCATTAGTACGCCGGTTTCCGGGCGGTAAAAGAAATCAAAGGTGCGATCTCTCAATGACTCATCCGCCAATCTTGGTAGTACCCAGGCGACGGTCTGAATTTCCCCCAGCGTGAATGCGACTTCCAGGTTCGGCAGATACGAGCGCATCAGGCGGAACTCATTAGAATTCACCAGTGTGAAGTCGAGTTCCCGGTCTGACACCATTTGCAGTAAATCCGAGGCATCAAGTTCGTCGGTTTCACGCCATGAGAGTGATGGCAATTCGGTTTTTTGCCAGTGGCGTAGCGTGCGGGCATGACGCGAGCGAGCCGGGACCATCAATCGACCGGCGGTCAGATCTTCTATGGATTCGGGTTTTTCGGTCCGCAGACGATACACAATCTGTTCCGAAATCGAGGAGTAGGTAGGACCATACAAAACGGGGTAGCCAGAGGTCTGCTCTTTGGTGAAGCCCGCAGCTGAAATATGAGCGTCCCCGTTTTTGAGCGCTTCCATGGCGCTGTGCAGGTCATCAACCACCAGTAATTCGAGCTCAACGCCCAGGTAATCCGCAAACGATTTCACCAGCTCATACTCGTAGCCGGTGGCTCCCTGACGTTCTTCGTAGTAGGTGGTCGGGTTGTTGCGTGTGACGACAATAAGGCGGCCGTCCTGCTCAATTCGGTCCAGGAGAGTAGGATGACGACTACTGACAAGCAGCGTAACAACAGCTAATGTCGTCAGTATGCGTCTGGTATTCCTTATCGTATTTAACAGCCTGGTCATAACCGATTACGTCTCCCTCAAGATCATGATTTTAGCTTTTGTGCGGTCATTAAGACAGTTGTAAACGTACTGCTGAATCATGGTGAGGGGCGCTGATAACTTCTAACTCATTGAAATATAGACAAAAGCGGGAAAACTTCTGGCCCGTTAGACGTAAGTATGGTCGTTTTTTCCTATCTTAGATTCCTTCGTTCTGTATGGCAGAAATAGCGCGTATCCAGTACAATCGCGCCTCAATTTTTACCTGTTATGAGTCGACCACGATGCTTGAGCTGCGTGGCGCCCCGGCGCTGTCTTCTTTCCGTCAGAACAAAATCCTCAACAAGCTGCAAAACGCCGTTCCCGGTGTGACCGGTGTTTACGCTGAGTTTATGCACTTTGCCGAACTGAGTGAGGATCTGAACGACAACGAACGTCTGGTTCTGGAGCGCATCCTGCGTTACGGGCCGAAAGCGGAGCAGAAAGACGGAGCGGGTGAGCTGTTCTTAGTCGTACCGCGTTTCGGCACGATCTCGCCGTGGTCATCGAAAGCGACCGACATCGCTCATAACTGTGGTCTTGCGAAAGTCGATCGTCTGGAGCGTGGTATTGCTTACTACGTTGAAGGTGCAACAGCGGCTGACCGCGATGAGGTAGCAGCGGCACTGCACGATCGTATGACTGAGGTCGTACTGGACAACAGCGCTGGCGCAGCGAACCTGTTCTCTCATGCAGAGCCAGCACCACTGAGCACCATTGATATTCTCGGTGGCGGTCGCGATGCCCTGATCGAAGCCGACCAGACACTGGGTCTGGCACTGGCCGAAGACGAAGTCGACTATCTGGTAGAAAACTACATCAAGCTGGATCGTAACCCGACTGACGTAGAGCTGATGATGTTCGCGCAGGCGAACTCCGAGCACTGCCGTCATAAGATTTTTAACGCCAGCTGGACCATCGATGGCGAAGACAAAGACAAGTCTCTGTTCGCCATGATCAAGAACACCTACGAGTGTTACAGCGAAGATATTCTGTCAGCGTACAAAGACAACGCCTCGGTGATCCGTGGTCACCACACTGGTCGTTTCTTCCCGAACCCTGACACCGACGCCAGCGCGCGCCAGTACAGCTACCATCAGGAAGACATGCACATCCTGATGAAGGTTGAGACCCACAACCACCCAACTGCCATTGCTCCGCACTCAGGCGCGGCAACCGGTTCTGGTGGTGAAATCCGTGATGAAGGCGCAACTGGCCGTGGCTCTAAGCCCAAAGCAGGCCTGACAGGTTTTACTGTTTCTGATCTGAAAATTCCGGGCTTCGAACAGCCATGGGAAAGCCAGTACGGCAAACCAGACCGCATTGTCTCAGCCCTCGACATTATGCTCGAAGGCCCCATCGGTGGCGCAGCCTTTAACAACGAATTCGGTCGTCCAAACCTGTGTGGTTACTTCCGTACCTTTGAAGAACAGCACGACGGCGAAGTTCGTGGTTACCACAAGCCCATCATGATTGCTGGCGGTTACGGCAACATCCGTGACGAGCACGTACAGAAGGGTGATATCCCAGTCGGCGCGCGCCTGATCGCACTGGGTGGCCCAGCGATGCAGATTGGTCTGGGCGGTGGCGCGGCGTCGTCTATGTCTTCTGGCCAGTCGAATGCTGATCTGGACTTTGCTTCTGTTCAGCGTGAAAACCCAGAAATGGAACGTCGCTGTCAGGAAGTGATCGACCGCTGCTGGCAGCTGGGTGACGATAACCCAATCGCCTTTATCCACGACGTAGGTGCGGGCGGTCTGTCTAACGCCTTCCCAGAGTTGGTCTCTGACGGTGGCCGTGGCGGTAAATTTGAACTGCGTAACGTACCGAACGACGAGCCGGGCATGAGCCCGCTGGCGATCTGGTGTAACGAATCTCAAGAGCGTTACGTCATGGCCGTTGCGGAAGAAGACATGGACGCGTTCGACGCCATCTGTGCCCGCGAACGTTGCCCATACGCTGTAGTGGGTATCGCCACCGAAGAAGAACACCTGACTGTGACGGACAGTCACTTCGACAACAGCCCAGTCGATCTGCCGCTTGAAGTGTTGCTGGGTAAAGCGCCGCGCATGCACCGTGACGCGACGACTCGCAAAGCCATTGAAGACAACTTTGAATCGGCAGGCATCAACCTGGCCGACGCCGCCGAGCGCGTACTGAAGCTGCCAACGGTGGCGAGCAAATCCTTCCTGATCACCATTGGTGACCGTTCGATTACCGGTACTGTTGCGCGTGACCAGTTCGTTGGCCCTTGGCAGGTGCCAGTGGCAGACGTCGCCGTGACGACGGCCTCCTACGACACCTACGCCGGTGAAGCCATGGCCATGGGTGAGCGTACGCCAGTGGCTCTGATCGATGCACCAGCATCCGGTCGTCTGGCCGTGGCCGAAGCCATTACCAACATCGCCGCCGCGCCGATCAACAAAATGGCTGACATCAAAATGTCGGCCAACTGGATGTGTGCTGCAGGCCACGACGGTGAAGATGAAAAACTCTACGAAACCGTGAAAGCCGTCGGTATGGAACTCTGCCCAGAGCTGCAGGTGACGATCCCTGTGGGTAAAGACTCCATGTCGATGAAGACCCGTTGGAATGATGCTGGCGAAGACAAGGCGGTTACTGCGCCTATGTCACTGGTGATTACCGGTTTCGCGCCAGTGTCTGATGCACGCAAAGTGCTGACCCCAGAACTGAAGCGCATCGACGAAGCGTCTGACCTGATTCTGGTCGACCTGGGTCGTGGTCAGAACCGCCTGGGTGCTTCTTGTCTGGCACAGGTATTCAACCGTGTCGGTGATGCCGCGCCAGATCTGGATGACGCAGAAGACCTGAAAGCCTTCTTCGCTGTGGTACAGGGTCTGAATGCCGACCGCAAACTGCTGGCATACCACGACCGTTCAGACGGTGGTCTGTTTGCCACCCTGACTGAGATGGCATTCGCGGGCCACTGCGGTATTGATGTGAAGCTCGACCTGCTGGCTGACAGCACGGACGAACTCGCCGCTGCTCTATTCGCTGAAGAACTGGGTGCCGTCATGCAGGTGAAGCGTGACGATCTGGAAGAAGTACTGGCGCAGTTTGAAGCGGCGGGCTTGGGTGATTGTACTCAGGTGATTGGCACGACCAACGACGATGACCAGATTACCTTCAGCTTCCAGGATGAAGAATTCCTCAGCGAAAGCCGCGTGACCTGGCAGCGTATGTGGGCACAGACCAGCTACGAAATGCAGGCGCTGCGTGACAACGCCGACTGCGCCAAGCAGGAGTTTGATGCTCTGCTGGATGCCGAAGATCCGGGCATCCACGCCGAACTGACCTTCGACATCAATGACGATATTACAGCTGACCTCGGTGATGAGCGTCCGCTGGTTGCGATTCTGCGTGAGCAGGGCGTGAACGGCCAGATCGAAATGGCTGCGGCCTTCGACCGTGCTGGTTTCGCTACCGTTGACGTTCACATGAGCGACATCCTGTCGGGCAGCGTTACCCTTGAAGGCTTCCGTGGCCTCGTGGCGTGTGGTGGCTTCTCGTACGGCGACGTACTGGGTGCCGGTGAAGGTTGGGCGAAATCGATTCTGTTCAACGAACAGGCACGTGGTCAGTTCAAAGCCTTCTTTGAGCGCAACGACACCTTCGCACTGGGCGTATGTAACGGCTGTCAGATGCTCTCTAATCTGCACGAACTGATTCCGGGTGCCGAGCACTGGCCACACTTCGTTCGTAACATGAGCGAGCAGTTTGAAGCCCGCGTCAGCATGGTTGAAGTTCAGGAATCAGACTCTGTCTTCCTCGCTGGCATGGCAGGCTCACGCATGCCAATCGCCGTTGCACACGGTGAAGGCCGCGCTGAATTCGCTGACGAATCCAACATCGACGAACTGGCAGGCCAGATTGCTCTGCGCTACGTCGATAACTACGGCCAAGTCACCGAACAATACCCACTGAACCCAAACGGTTCACCACAGGGTATCACCGGCCTGACCGCCGCTGACGGCCGCGTCACCATCATGATGCCGCACCCTGAGCGTGTTTTCCGCGCGATCCAGAACTCTTACGTTCCAGGCGACTGGGATGAGGACGGTGCGTGGATGCGGATGTTTAGAAATGCACGTGTGTGGTGTTCTGAAAATAGCTGATAGGTAGGGTGGGTACTGCCCACCATGCATGCTTATGAAGAAAGCCGCTAGTCAGAAATGATTAGCGGCTTTTTTGTTACCTGCCGATAGCCCACACCCTGTAGGAGCGATTCAGCCAGCTTGCCTGGCTATTCGCGATTATACATTCGAGCGCTCTAAGAATGGATTATGTTCAGGATTAATCCTCTAGTGTACTATTTAGCCTTTCACCCGAAGGATGAATGTGAAACGCGGCTAGGTGTATCTTTGAACACTACTATTAAAACTAATTGTTCTTACTTTGTAGTTGGAAATTATACAAAGCAAAGGCTGTAAGTTAGGGATGAATAGTGATTATATGGAAGCATTCTTATGGTAGAACTATTAAAGGAAAACTGGATTTTCAGCATTGTCAGTGCTCTTGTGCTAGGTGCTTTGGGTAGTGGGTTATGGGACATTGCCTTTAAACCGCTATTTAAAAAATTAGGAGATGTATTATTTTCTGTCCTCACTTTGGGTATTTCCAAAGCGAAGGATAGTGTTTATTTAGAAGCTGCGAAGGGAAATAAAGAGCAGGGCGGAATGTATGTGGCAAGGCACTTAGCGGGTATTATGTCTGGTTTTTTGATTGCTAGCTGTGTGCTGTTTTTGGAGGCTCCGCAGCAAGTACAAGAATCCCATGATGTCGCAGTATCGTGTCAGAGTGTGACTGATAAAAAAGAGATGATTTCTTGTGTGAGGGCTATTAATTTAGAAAAAATCAAGACTTTGGAAAGTTTGATGGTTGTGTACGTGCCTCTTGCTTTATTCGTGGCAGTGATATTGATGTACGGCTCTCTATGGATGGGAGCTGTAAATAGGGTTGTAACTGATTATAATCAATACATGATTATCTGCCGCCCCTATCTTTCGGAGGAGGATTTTTTATATATTAATAAAGATTATGCATTGATGAAAAATAAAAAGGAATTTGATTTAATAATGGAGAAAATTAAAGAAGTTGCAGAAAAAAATGATATTGAATGACCTAGAATTTAAAATTAGATTGATTTCTCTAATAGTGTATTGATATTAATCTCCAGGTATCTTGGAGTAGTCAGCGGGCGATACCACACGACGCATTAGCGCAGGTAGATTCAGTGCGGGATACTTTTTCTACACCATACCTTTGAAGTAGCCAATATAGCACTGCCACTTTTTTAATTCGCCAGCACTCTCAAAACCAACTCCGGCTCTCTTGCCACAACATTCAGCAACACCAAAGCCGGACCTTGAGGGGAGCGATCACCGCGTTCCCAGTGACGCAGAGTACTGACGCTGATGCCAAAGGCCGAAGCAAACTCACTCTGTGACATATCAAGTTTTGCCCGGATAGCTTTGACATCCAAAGGGCCAAACTCATGAATGACGGCCTTTTGAACTTTTCCCTTGGAGAACTCGACGGCTTCTTTCAGCCCTTGTTCGATACTTGCGAATGCATTACTCATCTACATCACCATAATGCTTACGTAACAGGTCGGTGAGTCTGGCCAGATCGTTTCTCTCAGCCTTGCTAAGGTTGGCCTTTTCACCCTTCCCAAATACAGTCAGGAGAAAGAGGGGCATGGTTCCGTTATGGTAGAAGTACACGACACGGGCACCACCGCTTTTACCTCGCCCTTGAGCAGACCAACGCAGTTTTCTTATCCCGCCGGTTCCCTGCAGGATATCGCCAGCCATAGGATGACGTGCTAAGTAATTGATAATACTCAGCTTCTCTTCATCCGTGAAAAGATTGCTAGCTCCCTTCTGAAATTCAGGGAGCTCTACGATTGTCTGCATAGGACTTAGTGTAATCCATTGGATTATCTTTCAGCAAGAAGGCGGACATATCTGTTCGTATCTCATTCACCTTACAGCGTCGATCAGAGATGAGATTGTTCGTGAACAGCCAGGCAAGCTGGCTGAGTCGCTCCTACGGTGTGATTTGAGGTCAGAGCCGTTGCAGTTGTCGGGAATAAGATTCCCTCCTACAGGGGGGATCTGGGGTATTCCAGAACGGTGATCGCGAATAGCCAGGCAAGCTGGCTGAATCGCTCCTACAGGGTGATTTTAGATGTAAAGCGTTGTTATCTTGATAAGTATTCGGGATTAGGATTCCCTCCCGCAGTTTATCCGCTACTCTATCCCGTCACCTTTATCTGAACGGGTTATCTGCCATGCCAAATATGAATCCGAGGAATCACGAGGAAATCGCTCAGTATATTGCCTTAGTGGGTGAGTACGGTAAGCCTCGTACGTTCGAGAAAGGCGACCTCATCTGTCGTTGTGGTGACGCTGTCGACCATATGTTTTTCATGGTCAGTGGGTTGGTCAAGTGCTTCAGGGTTCATGAAGGTAAAGAGGTGATTTACCGGTTGATGACGGATGGCAGTATGGTGCTGGGGTATTCGGGTTTTATTACTGGTGAGCCTTCTACTGAGGACATCGAGTGCTTGCAGGAGTGTTCCGGTTTTTGGATCAGGATTCGTGACCTTGAGGACTTACGTGATAGTAACCCTGCAATCGATCGCATTTATCGCTATCTCGCTGAGCAGCATTACCTGACCATGGAGCGGCGTTTAATGATGCTTCACCATAAATCGGCGGAGCAGAGATACCGTTTCTTTCTTCAGCATATGAGCCCGAAGATCGTTTCGGCAACTCCAATGAACTGCATTGCATCTTACCTTGGCGTGACGCCAGAATCCTTCAGCCGGATGAAGAGGGCACTTATCATTTGATAAGGCGCAGGGAAGTGGTTTGCTCTACAGT
>PDUK01000043.1 GCA_006212115.1 Thalassolituus sp.
GCCTGAAACGAATACAGCCCGACCGCTGTTTAAGGCGGTCGGGCTCTGACTCAGGCTCAATTAAGTAAAATTACTTAATATCGCGCCAGAATTCTTTGTTCAGGAAGTATACCGGTACAAAGAAGATGGCCAGGAACAACAGAACCCACCAACCGAGACGCTCACGCTCAACAGCGATAGGCTCAGCCATGTAAACCATGAAGTTTACGAGGTCGTAGACCAGCTTGTCATACTCATCAGCAGACAGTGTGCCTTCTTCTTCGATATACAGAACATGCTCTTTTTCGACCATGATAGGCTGACCAGTCAGAGTGTCGAAACCCTCTTCAACCAGTGCAGTACCCAGTACCTGGTTACCTTGCAGCTCAGCCAGAACGTGTGGCATACCCACATCTTTGAAGACAACGTTGTTTACGCCCCATGGACGGCTGTCATCTTCGTAGAAGCTGCGCAGGTAAGTGTACAGCCAGTCAGGACGGCGTACACGAGCAACCAGCGTCAGGTCTGGTGGGTTAGCACCGAACCAACGCTTGGAGTCTTCCTGTGTCATTGCGATGGTCATCTTGTCACCGAACTTTTTGTCGGCGAACACAAGGTTTTCCATCATCAGTTCTTCTGGAATCTCGAGATCTTTTGCTACACGGTTGTAACGGGCGTGCTCCATAGAGTGACAGCCCATACAGTAGTTAGCGAAAGTCTGAGCACCACGCTGCAGTGACGCAGTGTCATGCAGGTCAGTACGGTGCTCATCCAGTGGAACGCTGCTGCCAGCAGCCAGAGCGAGCGAACGCCGGGACGAAGGCAGCAACCAGTGCAAATATCTTTTTCATACCCAGTTTCATCTTAGTGGCCTCCGGTTACGCGCTCAGGTACTGGTTTTGTTTTCTCAATCATCGGTGAGAACAGGAGGAAAACGAACCAACCGAAGTAAATGACCGATGCGATCTGAGCAACCAGAGTGAGCGTCTGTGTTGCCGGCTGAGTACCCAACCAGGTCAGCAGAGCGAAGTTGAAGCCGAAGACCACAATGTAGATCTTGCTTGGCAGGCCTTTGTAGCGCCAGCTGCGAACCGGGCTACGATCCAGCCAAGGCAGTACGAACAGTACAGCAATTGCCGCACCCATCGCGATAACACCCACCAACTTGTTCGGAATCGCACGCAGGATGGCGTAGAACGCACCGAAGTACCATACAGGAGCAATGTGCTCAGGCGTCTTCAGACCATTTGCAGGCTCAAAGTTAGCGTATTCCAGCATGAAGCCGTTACCTTCTGGGAAGAAGAACAGCACAGTACAGAACACCATCAGAAAGACCACTATACCCACCAGATCGTGAACGGTGTAGTAAGGGTGGAACGGGATGCCGTCGAGTGGCTTGCCGTCTTCGTCTTTGTGTTTCTTGATATCAACGCCATCTGGGTTGTTAGAGCCTACTTCGTGCAGCGCCAGCAGGTGCATAACAACGAGAGCAACAATCCAATCACCAGAGGTACAGCAACTACGTGCAGTGCGAAGAAGCGGTTAAGGGTAGCGCCTGAAATCAGGAAGTCACCACGGATCCACTCAGTCAGCAGGTCGCCGTAAGGCATAACCGAGAACAGAGAAATAATTACCTGCGCACCCCAGTAGGACATCTGGCCCCATGGCAGTACGTAACCCATGAAGGCTTCCGCCATCAGGGCCAGGTAAATCAGCATACCGAAGATCCAGATCAGCTCACGTGGCTTCTGGTAGGATCCGTACAGGATCGCACGCATCATATGCAGGTATACCGCAACAAAGAAGAAGGTCGCGCCGGTGGAGTGCATGTAGCGGATCAGCCAGCCCCACTCAACGTCACGCATGATGTATTCAACAGACGCGAAGGCAGCTTCAGCGCTAGGTGTGAACTGCATGGTCAGCCAGATACCAGTCAGAATCTGGTTTACCAGCATGAGCATGGACAGTACGCCGAAGAAGTACCAGAAGTTGAAGTTCTTCGGAGCATAGTACTTAGACATATGCTTTTCATAGGTCTGGGTTACCGGCAGGCGGTCATCGATCCAGGCCATGATTTTGTTAGTGTTCTGACTCATTATGCATTCTCCTCATCAACACCAACGACAACAACGTTCTCACCCTCGTAGGAGTATGGAGGAACAATCAGGTTGTCAGACGCAGGAGAGCCGTTGAAAACACGGCCGGACAGATCGAAACGTGAACCGTGACATGGGCAGAACCAACCACCCTGCCAGTTCGGGTCGAACGGCTCAGGTTTTACTTCAGGGAAGTACTTCGGTGCACAACCGAGGTGCGTACAAACACCCAGCAGTACGATCACATCAGATTTGCGGGAGCGGTACAGGTTGTCAGCATACTCAGGCTGCTGTGCTTTGTTACCGTTCTCTGGATCTTTCAGACGACCAGCCAGAGTTTCGAGATTCTTAAGGGTCTCTTCTGTACGACGGGCAACGTACACAGGCTTGCCACGCCATTCTGCAGTCAGCATCGCACCAGGCTCGATCTTGCTGATATCTACCTTCGCTGGTGCACCTGCAGCCTTCGCTTTCTCACTGGGCATCCAGGACTTAACGAAGGGGACTGCGAGGAAGCCAGCACCGACAGCACCGACACCGGCAGTCGCGCCGACCAGCAGAGTACGCCGGGCCTTATTCACGCCGTCTTGACTCATTACCATCTTCTCCCATCAAAAAAAATCTTGTGTAGCCGCCTGGTCAGGACTAGGTAGTACGTTTTTTATACAGACCAAGCGTAGCATACAGAGCGGCGCTCATAGTAAAGAAAACAGGGTCAGGAAACAACCTGAAATACCCATAGAACATGGGGTTTTGGGCATAAAAAAAGCGCTTATTGATCTGTGCCAATAAGCGCTCTTTTCTGCTCTGCAGCGTTGTATTAACGCTTGGAGAACTGTGGCTTCTTACGTGCTTTACGCAGACCCACTTTCTTACGTTCAACTTCACGAGCGACCCGCTGCACGCAGTGAAGGACGCAGAGTTTCGTCGTACTGCATCAGTGCACGGGTGATACCGTGACGGATTGCACCGGCCTGGCCATTACCGCCACCGCCTTGTACGTTAACGATTACGTCGAATTTCTCGAGGCTCTCGGTCAGTTCGAGTGGCTGACGAACAACCATACGAGCTGTTTCACGACCGAAGTAGACATCCAGAGGACGCTTGTTTACTACGATGCTGCCAGTACCTGGACGCAGGAAAACACGTGCTGTGGAAGTCTTACGACGACCGGTACCATAGTATTGAGTCACTGCCATCATCTTATCCCAGTTTCAGTTCTTGCGGCTGCTGAGCAGTATGTGGGTGCTCAGAACCTGCGTAAACTTTCATTTTTCTGTACATAGCACGTCCAAGAGGGTTCTTAGGAAGCATGCCTTTCACCGCAAGTTCGATTACCTGTTCTGGCTTGTAGTCGATCAGCTTTTCAAAAGAGATAGACTTGAGACCACCCGGGTAACCTGTGTGGCGATGGTACATCTTATCGCCCGCTTTCTTACCGGTTACTTTAACTTTTTCTGCGTTGATAACAACGATGTAATCACCGGTGTCAACGTGTGGCGTGTATTCTGGCTTGTGCTTCCCTCTCAGGCGGAGAGCAACTTCAGTGGCCAGACGACCCAGCGTTTTGTCAGCTGCGTCTACAACGAACCACTCACGTTTTACGGCTTCTGGTTTTGCGCTGTAAGTTTTCATCAAATTCTCGCCTTCAGGGGCATTGTTGATTCGAAAAGAGGGCGGCATTCTATAGGAGGGATTGGGGTAGTGCAAGGACTAATTCAAATACTTTATTAACCCATGCACGCCGCTCTGGATATCAGTACTGCTCGGGCTCTTTGAGTGACACCAGGCCCCATATCAGGCTTAACAGTGCCACCATGACGTCCAATAAAATAGCTAACCCCATCGCCTGCGAGGTTTCTTCTGCCTGATCGTATCCGATGATCTGACCCGCCCAGAAAAAACCAGCACTGACGAGAAATCCCACAACAATGCAGGTAATCAGGAAATAGCCCTTTGCATCGTCCAGAAACAACCTCTCCTGATTCAGCAGAGATTGAATCCACCAGCGAACGCTGGCGCATAGCACCAGCGTGATCAGAACGCCCGATAAAAAGTAAACCGCCATTGTCGCTCAGCCCCCGCATAGCGATGTTGTCTATGCAGAAAAGCTTAGTTCAGAATGACCCGTCCGCAAGGAAAGTCAGACTGTTGCGTTCAGCGGTAAACGATCAGTGTTCGCGTGTCGCGCGGAACTGAATGTCTGGCCAGCGTTCTTCTGTCAGCGACAGGTTCACACGAGTCGGTGCAATGTAGGTCAGATAACCGCCGCCATCGATGGCGAGGTTCTCACCACCCTTGCGCTTGAACTCCTCCAGCTTGCGCTCATCGTCGCAATAGACCCAGCGCGCCGTGTTCACGTTGATCGGCTCGTAGATGCATTCCACTTTGTATTCATCGCGCAGGCGCTGCTGTACAACGTCAAACTGCAGCACACCCACCGCACCGAGAATCAGATCGTTGTTATTCAGCGGCATAAAGAGCTGCGTCGCGCCCTCTTCCGACAACTGCTGCAAGCCTTTCTGTAGCTGCTTCATCTTGAGTGGGTCTTTCAGACGTACACGCTTAAACAGTTCCGGCGCAAAGTGCGGGATACCGGTGAACTGACGGTCTTCGCCCATGGTAAAGGTATCGCCAATCTGAATGGTGCCATGGTTATGCAGACCAATAATGTCACCAGAGATGGCCTCTTCCACCGCCGAACGGTCTCCCGCCAGGAAGGTCACTGCGTCGGCAATCTTCACGTCTTTGCCGATGCGTACGTGCTTCATCTTCATGCCTTTGCTGTAGGTACCTGAACAGATACGCATAAAGGCAATACGGTCACGATGTTTCGGGTCCATGTTGGCCTGAATCTTAAAGACGAAGCCGGTAAACTTGTTGTTGTCAGGCTCAATCGGGCCTTCATTGGTTTCACGCGGAAGCGGTGCAGGTGCCCACTCTACGAAGTAGTTGAGCATTTCACGCACACCAAAGTTGGCCAATGCCGTCCCGAAGAAGACCGGCGTCAGCTTACCGTCGAGGTATTCCTGCAAGTCGAACTCGTGACTGGCTGCCTGAACCAGTTCGATCTCTTCTTTGACTTCCTCAATCAACTCTTCGCCCAACAGCTCCAGCGCTTCTGGTGAGTCCAGACCGTCGATCTGGATGTCATCCGGCACTACGCTTGCCTGACCCTGCTTAAACACGTGGATCGTGTCTGTCATAAGGTCGTAGATGCCTTTAAAGGCTTTGCCCATACCGATAGGCCAGGTAACAGGCGCACACTTGATGTTGAGGACGGTTTCGATCTCATCGAGTACTTCGATGTGATCACGTACTTCGCGGTCCATCTTGTTAATGAAGGTGAAGATCGGCGTATCACGCAGACGACACACGTCCATCAGCTTGATGGTCCGGTCTTCTACACCTTTCGCGCCGTCGATAACCATCAGCACAGAGTCGACGGCGGTCAGCGTACGGTAGGTATCTTCCGAGAAGTCTTCGTGTCCGGGAGTATCCAGCAGGTTGACCATGCGCTCACGATACGGGAACTGCATGACCGAGGTCGTAATCGAGATACCACGCTCCTGTTCCATCTGCATCCAGTCCGACGTGGCCATGCGGCCGGTCTTCTTACCTTTTACCGTACCGGCAAGCTGAATCGCATTTCCGAACAGCAGCAGTTTTTCGGTGATGGTGGTTTTACCGGCATCCGGGTGAGAGATGATGCCGAAGGTACGGCGCTTGCCGACTTCGGCGATAAATTCGGAATTAGACATGAGACATCAGAGCTGGAGATTGAAAGGCCGCTATTCTCTCCGAAAGCGGCCTTGTGTTCAAAGGTTGAACGATGTCAGTGGGGGATAAGGGTCAGAGAGCCCCCTCTGCAGCCGCTGACATGTACTCAGAGGTAAACCGAAGTTTGATGTTGTCCTGACTGCCCAGCACCTTATCGCCATCAAATTCAATTCCGACAAAATCGGGAGAATCCGCGCTGGTGCCATACAGCCCCTTATCGAAACTGAATTGACGAACCATATCCATAGTTTCTGCCAGTTTCGGACTACGGGTAAATTCGACAGCCGATTGTGCATCATAAAACATAGCTGTCGTTTTCAATTGCGCTTTAAACTCGGCAACAGTTGCACCAGACTGATCAGCCATAAAGGAAATGGCATCACTCGCTGGTTTCCCTCGTCCGCTCATAATCGCCATCGTTTCATACCAGGCACCTGCCAGTGCTTTCTTAAAACGCTCATCGCTATCAGTCCTGACGAAGGTAATGTCGATGATTTCGCCTGCAATGGCTGATGAGTCAAACAGGAGCTCGGCACCTGCAGCGTTGCGTACTTGCTGAAGAGGGGGATTCCAGGTCACTACCGCGCCTTTGTCGTCAGTCAGAAATACCGCAGCAATATCGGCTTCACTCTGATTTACCACTGTCAGGTCACGCTCAGACAAGCCGTTCATATCGAGAGCACGTGCCAACATATAATGTGAGACCGACAACTCAACCAACCGAACCTCTCTACCTTTGAGATCCGAGATATTCTCGGCATCCCGGGCAACAATACCGTCGTTGCCATTAGAGTAGTCTCCGATGATCAGCGCGGTAGTATCGATTCCCCCAACAGCCGGAATAGTCAGTGCATCCATGTTGGTTGCCGTCACTGCATCGAATTCCCCGGCGGTGTAGAGATTGATGGATTCAATGTAATCATTGACGAGTACCACCTCAATCTCGATGCCGTATTTATCCGCCCATTTATCGACGATGCCATACTGGTTGGCGTACGCCCATGGCTCCCAACCCGTATAGTGAGACCAGGCCAGTTTAAACCCTGTCTGCTCCGCGTAGCTGGAAAGCGGTACCAACATCGCCAGCAGAACAGATAATTTTTTCAGAAGTTTCATATCGGTGTTTTATCCCTTTAATTACGCGTCTGCTACTTCAAGAATCAGCACATCAGCAGCGGACGTTCCCTTTTCAAGTTTTTGAATCGTCTGCTCCATTTGCCCGGTAATACCGTCCATCTCGACGATAGACTGTGCCATCTGTGGTAACGCATCGCGGCGGAACTGACTGATGTCATCCAACGCAGCCTGAACATCTGAGAACGCTTTCTTAAGCGTTTCAATATCCAGGGTGGCCTGAGAAGCTTGTTTCTGAATCGCGGCTCCCTGCGTTTTAAGCTGCTCAGCAGTACCGGCAATCAGATCGTTAGTCGTTTGCGTAACAGCCTCTACACCTTCGAGCACTTTCTTCTGGTGTTGCAACGCAATCTGAAGCGTCGCAGCGGTATTCAATGCAGTAACAGTGACGTTCAGTGCGCGATTGACACCGATAATGAGCTCGCGGTTATTACGGATAATCACTTCGCTTGCTAGAACGCCCTGCTGGTTGACGGCAAGTTGCTGCTGCAAATCAATCACGCGCTGCTTGATAGGAAACAACAGTTCTTCTTCGATGAACTTGCGACGCTCATCGGTACTATCCAGTTCTGTGACTTTGACTGCCAGCTTCTGATCAAGTAGCTGCGCCAGCGCGATGTAGTCTTCAAGCTTGAACGTCAGCTCCCGCATGCGAATCTGATCATCACGGAGTGTCTCGTTGTCTCTCTCTAATTGACCACGGCCGTCTTTCAGGCTTGCGATAATGTCGTTGATCAGTGAGTCGACAGCCTGATATTTCGCAAACCAGCGAGAAAGCGGCGTACCGAATCCTGGTATTTTTGCCAATAAACGACGGATCGTTCCCATGGTAAAATCAACACGATTTGGGTTGATACCGCTTACCTGCTCCTGCAGATTCAACAGCCCGTTCGCGACCTTACCGCCGTCTTCCGCATCTTTAATAAGCGCAGTCATTGGCGCTTTCAGCATTTGACTCTGCTTAGCAATCTCCGCCTGTATCGGTTCGCCGATAGTCTGCACGGCACGTGCATATTTCTGTTGAGCAGCAAGGTCCTGAGGTTCAATAGCCAGTAGGGTTACCACCAGTTCGTCTGCTTGTTTGGCAATCTGCGGCTTAGCTTCGTGTGCAACAACAGGAACGTTAGGGTCTGAGAAATTTAACTCAGGCATTAATACTTCCTTAGTCTTCACGACTGGCTTATCAATCGTATTTGTTTCCATACTTACGTCCTCTTGTTAAGAATCTGAATAATTATCTGCACGCTGTATAAGGCGGCGAAGTTCTTTCATTGCATCTTCGAGATCCAATTGACTTCGACCCTTATTAATCTCAACGGTCGCTATTCGCGCTGAGACATGGTCCAGCTGAGTTAATGCTTTTTCGTTATCGAGCAGCAGCTGATTTATATGTTCCATCTGCTGGTCCCATAATGTGGCCCTGTCTTTGAGGACCTCGACCCGCTGCTTCTCTTGAGCCTTGTCCGTAACCTGGCCTTTTTCGATTTCATTACGAACATGATCAATATCAATTGCACTAATACTTTTCAGCGCGATGGCTGCATTTTCAAGATTATCCAAGCCACCCAGAAACACTTGCTCTGCAATAGATAAATACCGGTTATGGGTTAGCTCTCCGGGAGTAAGCTTGCGATCAAGTACCTGAACAAAGGTGTCGTACTTATTGCGAAAAGCATTAACTTGTCTCAGCCCCTCAGCGCTACCGATAGATTGCAGTTCCTGCACGAGTGAATCCAACGCTTGTTGGCGTCGTTCTTCAAGCTCGCGGCGATAACGGCTGACAAAATTGTTGGCGTGTTTATCACCCTGAACACCGTATTCCCACAGCCAGCTCCCCAAGCTAACTGTTGCGCCGATCCCCAATGCACCGAGGGCCAAAGCTCCGGGGTTGATCAATACTGCGAATGCACCGCCAACCACAGCAGCCGCGGCACTGTAGAGCGTCAGCGGCTGTTGCAGTGTACTGGCCAGCACCGAACGTTTGACGGCCACAGGGGATAAATCACGTGATAAGCGTTTGTCCAGGCTCACTGCTACAGCACCTCTCTGACCAGTGCTATTTCTACACGAGGAAGTCGGTAGTTGTACGCCCTGCTCGATTCGCCCGCTCGTCGTTGTAAGGGCTTCGAGCCTCCCAGACCAACAGCCCGTATGCGATTGGCATCGAGATCATGCGCAATGCGGATATACCTGAGTACGGCATCTGCTCTTTGTTGGCTTAGGGCAATATTTGCGTCTGCATTCCCTCTCAAGCCCGTGTGGCCTCGTACCTCAATCCTGAAGTTTGGGTAGTGGTCCAGATCGGCTATCACTTCGTCTATTTTTTCCTTCCCTGCTAACGTCAGATTAGCGGTACCCGAGGAGAACTTAACCTGTCGTGTTTTAAGAGAACCGACCGCTTTCAGCTGATTCCACTGCGCAGGAGAGAGTGCATCAAATCTGACCGGAGTAGCCCCCTTGGAGGCTCCAGGCTTAGTGAAACCGCCGGTATTACCGAATGCACCGTACATTTCTTTAATGAAGGTACTATTGATTAACCGATACGGATCTTCATCCGGAATGGGACTACGCGAGAAGTCGCCGTTGTCTTCAAGAATATCGCCAGCGGACTCAATGGTTCGGACAAGCGCCTCGCTGGAGAACTGTTGATGATCGACCCCGTACCAGTCTTCTGCATTCTCGCTCATCGTGATCCAACGAACGCCTTTCAGTAACTCCTCAGCCGTTGATTTTTTAATGTTGTAGTGACGGGCAATATCCTTAACCAAACCCGCATTATTTTCGCGGTAGTATTTAAGTGTACGAAAATACGCTTTTAGCAGGCTACGGACCTGATCGGGATTTTGTTTAATAACGCGCTGTGAGGCGATCAGAATATCAACGATCAATTGTTGAGTGTCTTCAGTCCCAAGTAGTCGGACAAATTCCGGATTGGCCAAGGCTTTAGATACTTCGGGCTCCCATAACACAGCGACATCCGCTTTCTCGTCAACCAGCTTGGCGTAAGCAGCCTCTGAGCCTTCAGATTCAATATGACGTCGTTTTTCACGTAATACGGGAACATCGAAATGCGCAGCGACAGCCTTCATCAAATGATGACTGGGTGAATCTGGCGTAAAGGCGATATGAACATCTGTCGCTTGCTTGAGTGCTTCGAGCGTCGGCACTTTACTCTGACGCGCAATAATTGCGTCACCGCCCTTTGACTCATCAAGTACAGCGATAATTGGCCCCGGGTAATTCAGCGCCTCGCCGTTAAGAAGGTAGCTATCGACCGTTGCGACGACGAAGTCATACTCAGACGACTTCAGAAGCTGAAAGCGACTCTGATAATCCGCGGCGTCGTCGGTACACCGCAAACCATAGCCTTCGCGATTCAGATTTTTTTTCATCTCAGGCGAACAAAGTGGGAAGTAACCGACCCACCCATCAACACCTATATGAATACTGCCTTTCGCGCCTACATCTGACACACTTGCCTGAGACGCATTGTCCAGCATGGGCTGAACAATGCGATAGCCACCTATCGATACGATCCCAAGAATAACGAGACCAAGTGCCAGCTTAGTGTGCAACCTCATGGTTGCTCCTCAACGAATGCACCAACCTGAAAATCAGGCGCCTCTGCCAGTACGGCCTCCAACCCAGTAAGTAGCGACTGAGGATCGTTGGCGGACTCATAGAGTGTCAGTCCCGGACGATTGAGTGAATGAGAGTCGTCGATGCAAAACCCGATCGTGTGAACAACAATCGGCGTGTCGGCCAACAACTCATTCACAGCGGAGGTCGGCTCATAGCCTGAGGTCGCAACACCATCGGTTACCACCACCAGATGATATTCACCATAACCTAGCTGCTTCATGGCCTGAACGCTTAGCGCCCTCATTCCAACCTGAATACCAGTAAGCAGAGGCGTACCACCGCCCGCTACAAGACTATTGGCAACACCGGAAACATACTCTGGTGCATATGAACCGAGGCTGAGTCGCTCGCTGGCGTCATGCTTATCAAAGGCAAACATACCAACGTTGGCCGTTGACGGTAATTGTTGAAAGAAACTGCTCAGCGCTTCTTTTGCCACATCAAGTTTACGGCGTCCTTCGGAGCATTCTGCATTGAACATCGAACCGGACGCATCCATGACCACGTAGTAGTTACTTGCTGTCAGGTCTTCGGCGACTGGTAACGCAGATTCTTCGGGGCGTTTCGGCCAACTATTGTCAGAACCCCTTTCGCTGTAGGTGGAGGTATCCACTTCAACGGGAGCCGCTGGCTCTTCCTTGTTACAGCCAACCAGAAGCAGTGCTGCTGTTAAAATCCCTGTTAATGTCTTCATTTCTTACCGTCCTTGATCACAGCGGCATAAATACATCACTTTCCGCTTCGACCTGAATCAAGCGGAAAACAACGCGCATATTTGAGTGCCATTCTTTTTCATTCTTCGGTGCGCAAGGATCGTTGCCACAAATACCGGTTGCGGGCTGAGTGATACCGTGACCAATAGGCTCAAACTGACTGGAATCGATGGTGACGCGACGAGCGTCAGCATAGCTCATGATGGCATCCCGTACGGCCTGCGCCCGGCTGATACTGAGGTTTTTGGCGGATTGCTTAATGCGCCCCAACACAACAGGTTGCTGACCTTTCTTCTTAGCCCTGAGATAACCCATTGGATCTGAGTGCCCTTCAACCGTAATGATTGCACCACCATAGGCGGACGCTAATTCCACCACGCGATCAAATTCTTTTGCGTACAGGTCGGCCGAGAAAGAATTCTGATTTGGCGAGAAAAATACTTCGAAGCTGAATAGCTCACCGTCATCGAGTGAACCCTGTTGTTGTTTTCTGCTGACCAATGCGGAAACCTGATCGCGGTTAAAGCGTGGCGCCTCACTCTGCTGCGTACGAACCAGGCCTGCATCAAGCTGCTTATAGTTCAACTCAGCTTTTGCCAATTTATTGCTACCACCGCTCACCAGTTTC
This sequence comes from Thalassolituus sp., assembly GCA_006212115.1. Classification (GTDB taxonomy): domain Bacteria; phylum Pseudomonadota; class Gammaproteobacteria; order Pseudomonadales; family Oceanobacteraceae; genus Thalassolituus. The sequence goes on from PDUK01000043.1 coordinate 11,973, forward strand.
AGATCTTTCAAACTGGAATAAATTTCTCCAGAGACAGCACTGAATCCACGAGGGTAGTTTGCGTCTTGAAAGAACTTCACATTGCCGTTGAAGTGAACAAATTCGCAGTCGGCGTACAACCCTTCGGCATCAGCAATGGCTTCCGGGGAATCGAGCAATATTTCAGCAGAAGACGCCATAGCAGAGCGATATTCAGACGATCTGGACGCCCGCTGACCGACCAGGTCTCCAAGCTCTTCACTGGCTTTCATCAGTGTTTTCGCGAGACGCTCGATTTCAGACTTATTTTTCTGATAGTAGTCATTACGTACCGCATACACATCTGCAATCACACGGTTTGCCGTTTTGGTGGACATCAGAATTTTGGAGCCCTTTACAGAATCCTCAGCGCCAGTGCCAACGTTACCGCCGGAGGTCAGAGCCAGTGCATCCGGGATAATGACGAAGGCTGCATCAATATCATCTTCGTAAAATGCCGCAGCGGGGCTGTTGTCAGTACCGGTAAGATCCGCCACCCACTTCACGGTGACGTCGCTAAAGGAGAGCCCGGCATCTTTCAATACACGGACAAAATAATCGACATGAGGACCGTACGCCTGAACAGCAATCGTCTTGCCGCGAAGATCCCGCGCAGACTTAATGTTGTTTTTGACTACCAGAGCATCGCCACCTGCTGACCAGGTCATTTGATAGAAAACAACCGGCTTAGTGCGGGGATCTTTATTCAGAACATCGGACGCAAGGCTGATCATCCCCATAGTACCCCGTAGAAAGGGCGTTTCCCCTGCCAGGTACTGCTCAACCTGATTCGCAAACACGTCTTCTCTGACGAGGCGGTAGTCGAGTCCGTTTTGAGCAAACAAAGAACCCGGAGAGGTTCTGACTGTGTTGCCATTCGCATAGATGGTCGCGATGTCGCCCCCCCAGGTGATAATTGGAAGCACATCCGCTGTTTGCTTCACCCCAGCCACAGGGGTATTCACAACGCGCTCAAGCGGTTTGAAGTTAATATACTCTGGCGCTGCATTTGCAACGACTGGAAGACACAAGATCATCCATAAAACCAACAGGTGTTTCATAACCATCCTCTGATTAAATTTAACGTATTCTGATACCAGTACCTTGGCTGTATTCATCAGGCAGTACTGTTTGAAAACTGTCTGAGTGCGTGAGATTAAACTCTGAGACGTGCTGTCGGACCCGAGGGTCAAAACCGGCATTACGAACATCGCTGATCAGTCGCTGAAAGGCCGGATCATCTTTGATTTCTAATGAGTTCGCGACAGATGGCAGGGGATAATCAGCAACAATGCGCCCACCCCGACCGGGTGCATCCAGACCCCGGTCGTCAGTGTAATACTGAGACAGCACCAACAATCGAGAGCCCAGAAAACAGGCCTCGGTCAGGTCATGCGTGACAAAGAACACAGTGAGCTCCTGCTGTTCCCAGAGCTCGAGCAAAAATACTTGCAGTTCATCTCTTGTGTCTGGGTCGAGCGCACCGAACGGCTCATCCATCAACAGGACTGGCGGCTTCATGATCAACGCCTGAGCAATCGCTGCTCGCTGCTGCATACCTCCCGACAGTTCATGGGGATACTTATCCGCGGCGTTTTCGAGTCTTACTTTCTTTAGAAATGACATCGCCTCGTCGATATCATCCTGATTACGATGAAATGGATTCCACCACTGTCCCCTCTGAAATTTCTTTCCCAGAAGAACGTTATCCAGCACAGTGCGATTCGGAAACAGTGAATATCGTTGAAAGACAATGCCACGATGGGTGTCAGGCGTTCCTACCGGCTCACCATCGATTGCAATCCGGCCACGGTCAGGGAATTCCTGACCCAATATCAAACGCAGCAGGGTCGACTTACCACAACCCGACGGCCCAACTACTGAACAGAATTCGCCTTTCGAGACTTTAAGGTCAATGTCATCCAGAATGACTTTGCCGTCATAGCTTTTGTATACATCTTCAATATGTAACTTCGACTCGTCCATGACGTCCTCTACTCTGACCTATACCATTTATATCGATGTTTAATGATCATTCTGAGGCAATGATCCATCGCAAATCCAAGAAATGTGATCCAGAGAACGTAAGGAATAATGACGTCCATGCTGAGATAACGACGAACGAGGAAGATGCGATATCCGAGACCTTCAGACGCAGCAATGGCCTCGGCTGCAATCAGAAATAGCCATGCCGCCCCCAAGCTCAAGCGCAGTGAACTAAGCAATCTGGGCATAATTTGCGGCAGGATAATTTTATAGGTGACAGCCAATTCAGACGCTCCCAGCGTCAATGCCTTGGTGATCTGTTCTGTGGGGATACGTCTAACGGCCATGTAAACATCCCGCGCCATTAATGGAAACGTACCAAGAAAGATCAGCGCGACTTTCCCTAACTCGCCAATGCCCAGAGAGATGAAAAGAATCGGCAACACTGCAAGTGGTGGCACCATGGCCAAGGTCGTCATAAAAGGAACAGATGCCGCAGCGAAGCCGGGAAAAGCCCCCATATTGAGCCCCAAAAATAAAGCACAGACTGTCGCCAGACCTAACCCCAATGCAAGACGACTCAGACTGCTCAGGGTATCTTGCCAGAGGATATACTCTCCGGTCCTTCTATCTGCAGTAAAGGCCACTCTATCAACGGCCTCAATCATGGAATCGAAGGATGGTAGCAGTTTATCGGAGGGGTTTTCGGTCAGGCGGATATCCGATGCAATAAGATAAGCAGCAATGACTATAAAGAATGGGAGAAGAGTAAGGATAATGCGGAGTGTACGCCCCGGTCGGGCATGTATTCCTAAAAGCTGACTTCGATTCATCCTTGATGCCTGTTTGCAATTCCAATTCGATAGTATATTGAACTTGGGATTAATGGCAATCCGGCTACAGAAGTGTCAACACAGGTGCATAATATGGAAAATTCAGGCCTCAATTTCGATTGGTTCATCCCCTTGTCGGAAAAAGACAAAACCCTCAAGGAGGTTTATGCCGAACTCGCGAGCTTTGGTGATAATCAAGGGTCTATCCCACTTATTGTTCAGCTGGTAGAAAACCCGAAGTTTGATATACCGGGCTTCGATATATTCAATGGGGCCACATCTCTTCAGACTCATGATTATATTCATATCCTGTTGGGTCGTGGAATCCTGCCAAAAGACGAAGCGTTTGTAATCGGATTTACCATGGGTTCGACCAACCGGGTTTCATCGCTCGAAGAAAAACTCTACGGGCTTATATCGAAGTACTTGTACCCCAAAGAATTTCAGTTCTCGGACTCAGATTTTGACGTATTTAAAGATGCGTTGAGGCTTGGCTTCATATCCGACTGTCAGCCTCTGAATACCGTCGATTACGAGGCCTTGATGCCGCTCTCTCTCGAGGAGGCACGCAAAGCTATTGGTATCGAAAGCTCTCTGATTCGTGCGTACTACGAGATCGAGCAGCGCCGCTATCCTGACGATCGCGAGAGCCAGCGACTGTTACAAGGTTTTTAAGTTGAGCAACTCTTCTTTCGCCCAGCAGCTACGTTGGGTTGCAATTCTGTGCGCCGCGCTCGGTGCGATAGAGGTCATTAACTTTCTGACCGGGCGCTCACTGTCCGGTTTCGGCCTCATTCCTCGCGAACCGAGTAGCCTCTACGGAGTAATAACCGCGCCTTTCGTTCACTCCAGCGTGCAGCATTTTCTGTGCAATATCGTACCTCTGGCTGTGCTTACAACGCTTCTCCTCCAATACGGACAGAAGCGTTACATCTTGGTTACGGCGGGCGTTATCGCTGGTTCAGGACTGCTGGTATGGCTGTTCGCTCGCCCAGCTATTCATATCGGCGCCAGCGGGGTGATATTCGGCTATGTCAGTTTTTTGATTGTGGCAGGATTACGACAACGGCAGATCAAGCACTTGTTGATCTCGATTTTCGTCCTCTTCTCTTACGGTGGTTTATTGTGGGGAGTCCTCCCGACCGCAGCTGGCGTATCGTTTGAGTATCACTTGTTTGGTGCGATCGTCGGAGCCGCACTGGGAATGAAGCCAGTGCGCTAACGCTTCAAGAAACGATGCAGAGCGTATTATGCTGCGCTCTGTATCGACGCCCACGCCAGAGGCCCAAAGGCAACAATAACCAGCGCGGTTGCCATGGTCACCAACGGCAACAGAATTTTCTCATGGCGGTACCAGAAGTTTTCACCGACGGTTTCCAGTTTGGATAGGCGAAGTTCTTCTTCCCCTACCACCTGGCGGGTAAGTAAGTGATTCAATGCAACCGGCGGACTCAGGTACCCCAATTCAAAGGCCACCAGCGTCACCATCCAGAAATGTATCGGATCAATACCTGCCTTATAGGCGATACCAGCAATGGTCACACTGACAAGAAGTACGGCGCCGTATGGGTCCATGATCATGCCAATCAATACCAGAATCGTCACCAGCGCCAACATCGCCATCCATACGGAGCTGAATTCAGCCGGCAATAACGTCATCAGCTCGGCACGTTCGATCACTCCGCCAATGGTCATCGTGGTACCCATCAGCATCAACAAAGCACCAATATGTACTGTGGCCTCAGCCGTGGAAGATTGAAGATTGGCGAACAAGGTTGGTTTCTCTGGCTCATCGGTATGAGCGGCAGCAGAGCGTCGGTTTTTCTTATCCACCATACGCTCGTACAGAAGAATCACCGCCAGCAGCACGGGTAAGATAGTTGGAGCGGAAAACTCATCAAGATATGCAGCCAATACCACAGCGTATGCAATCAGAGTCACGGCAATCAGAACCACATAAGGCACCAAGGGCTTCAGCGCAGCGAAAAATGCGGGCCAGACAGGTTCTTGCGAGGTGATACGACTCTGGTCGTCGTCTTTTTTACTGGTAATAAAGGCATAAAAGGCGAACAAGGCAGTGGTTAACAGGAACACTTTCACGCCCCAGCCAAATAGCTCGTCGGTGGTGACTTCGTTATTGAGTGCGGCAACGATGACCACCAGCAAACACGGACGCAACACAACCCCTAGTGAACCCGACATGGCTGTCGCGGCGAGGGCCAGCTGGCGACGCGCACCCGCTCTGCGGACTTCGAGATATACAAGACTGCCGACCGCAATGACAAAGATCCCCGAACCTCCCGTATAGGCTGTCGGGATAGCCGACACGGCCACGGCAATGACCGCCAGCATTTCAGGGCGGAAGTTAAAGGGCCGGAATACGTCGAATACTTTCTGCGCCAGATCCGTGCGCTTCAGCAACATACCAATCAACACGTAGAGTGCGACGTTCAGCATCAGCGATGCCAGCTCCATCATCTGATTGATGTAGATACCGATGCCCGATGCATGGCCATTAAGAAGAAAATACGAGCCCGATATCAGTGTAAAAATGGCATACAGTGGCGTCGCCAGAAATGCATTTCCCAGATTCCCACCCGGTAACGCGTCACTAGGTACCTTCACTATCTGGTAAAGGCATATCGCCATGGCTGAACCAAACCCAAGAATCCAGATCCACAGCAGTGTCAGATGTTCAGAGCGCACGTTGATACCCGCCGACAGTGCGACACTCTTAAAGCTGGCCATTGAGTAAAACAATATGGCAAACGCCAGTAACTGGGCGAACGCAGACACTCGGTAGTCCATTACCGTCGCAGCCGGGCGCAGTGAGATATGATGTTTACGCAACAGCGCTGTGCCACCGCAGATAAGCACTAATACGGCAAGCATGATCCCAGAAGCGATCATGCGAAACTCGCCTAAATCGGCAACCCATTTTTCTAACGCGCGATAGGCTTCAACCGGAGGAGTAATGCGTTCAACGATGCCGTTGTAGCGATCAAACTTAAACTGACAGTCCGCTTTCGCAGCCTCAAGGGATTGGCGGATTACCTCTGGAGGTAACGGATCAGAAGCGAGCAGATCAAACTCGTCATCCGCTTCATTCTGCTCTCGGATCATGCGCTGAAGCGCCTGCTCTATATCCTGGTCGGGGTCGCAGGCTGGCGCCTTGGGATCAATACGTAGCTGGTAGTACCCCTGCCATTGTGCTTCCCCAAACAACAGCAACTGAGCATGAATTGCATGGCTGGTATTCAGCAATACGACAACCAGAAGTATCAGAAACGCAGGCAATGTAGAAAGCCAACGATACAAGCCTTCACCTTTACCGGAGCCGAACTCTGAGCCGCCTGCATTACCACTTTGATGGGTATTGAGTTCCATATATCAGCTCCTTCCTGATCGCATATTATTTTTATCGATTTTCGAGCATTCACTGATCGCAGCAACGGAATGATACACAGAAACAATACCCTTTGTGTAACACCCACGGGGCCGGTTAGCATAGCCACCCAGAGACTCATTTCAATTCGGGACTACCATGACTAACAGCAGCGACTCACCGATTCCAGCCACCCAGAATATGCCAAATATCGATGGTGATTGTCTGAACCCCATCGATGAGACTGTTCTGTTTAAAGCAAAAGAGGCCGAGCACAAGCCACGTATTCTGCTTCTCTACGGATCACTACGGGAACGCTCTTTCAGCCGGCTGGCAACCGAGGAAGCGGCACGCATTCTTGAATGGTTAGGCGCGGAGACCCGGACATTTAATCCTTCAGGCCTACCACTTCCTGACGACGCAGATGCCGATCACACTAAGGTGAAAGAACTACGAGAACTGGCCAACTGGAGCGAGGGGATGGTCTGGTGCAGCCCGGAACGCCACGGCGCCATGACCGGCATTATGAAAACCCAAATCGACTGGATTCCACTGGCGTTGCAGGGAGTGCGCCCAACACAAGGAAAAACGCTCGCCATCATGCAGGTCTGTGGTGGCTCGCAATCGTTTAATGCGGTAAATCAGATGCGGATTCTGGGTCGATGGATGCGAATGGTGACCATCCCAAATCAATCGTCGGTGCCGAAAGCCTGGTTGGAATTTGATGACAACGACCGTATGAAGCCTTCATCTTATTACGATCGTATCGTAGACGTGATGGAAGAGCTGATGAAATTCACGCTGCTGCTTAGGGACAAACAGGACTACCTGACAGACCGTTACTCAGAACGAAAAGAAAGCGCCGCTGAATTCAGGCAGCGCATCGATACCCGTTCGGAGTAGTTACTCACTCAACCTTAACCAATCCGCCTTTTTCGTACCCCAGACGGCCGGTACGAATCTTCTGGCGCTGCATACCCGGCACGGGGCGTAGCATAAATACGTCTCCGTTCCGGCCCGTCATGGTGCGTGAAACGCCTACACTTTTTGCGAGACCAGCATGAGCCTTCATGTGTTGCGCTTCACCATGCACCGGAATGGCAATCTCTGGCTGTACCCATCGATAAAGTGTTTTCAATTCATCCTGGGCGGGATGTCCAGACGCGTGTATGTCGTGCTCTGCGTTATCCACAGTGATGACCTCAACACCGATGGCAGTGAGTTGATCGATCACTCCCTGAATGGCTTCTTCATTTCCGGGAATAGCACGGGCACTGAATATCACACGATCACCCGCTTCCAACTCAAAGTCAGGGTGTGTTCCCGCTGCCAGTCTTCGTAACGCAGTTCGCGGCTCTCCCTGACTACCAGTCGCCACGGCAAGAACTTCATTGCGAGGTAAATATCCCAGATGCCCTGTATCTACGGAACCTGCGCTGTACGGCCAGACTCCCGAGCGTTTTGCACATTGATGCATATTAATCAGCGAACGACCGTACAGCCCCATGAAGCGGCCAGTATCTTCGGCAATATGAGACAGGGTCAGCAAACGCGCGATATTACTACCGAAGCAGGTAACCACAACGCGACCTTTCGCACCCTCTATATAATGTCGCAACCCATCGTATAAATCGGCTTCCGACACAGAGTGTCCTTTCGTTGTTGCATTCGTCGAGTCGCATACCATTGCGAGTACACCCTCGTCCGCCAAAGCGTGGAACGTTTCCTCTTTGTATCCGTGACCGACTACAGGGTCGGGATCAAGCTTCCAGTCCCCTGTATGAAAAATATTCCCAAGCGGTGTGCGTATCATCAAACAATTAGGATCAGGAATAGAGTGAGTTAGCGGTAACCATTGCACATCAAACGGACCAATGTGTAGGCGCTCACCTGTTTCAGGAATAATGATTTTCACCTGATGCAGAATTGCATGCTCCGCCAGCTTTTTTTTCAGCACTTCAGCAGTAAATCGCGTGCAATAAATCGGGCAACGTAATTTATGCCAGAGGTATGGAACAGCACCGACATGATCCTCATGGGCATGAGTAATAATCAGTCCCGCAAGATCATCCTTGCGAGCCTCAATAAACTCAGGATCAGGCATTTGCGTATCGGGCTCTCCACTTTGATGGCGTGTACCATCAGCACTCACCCTTCCCGGTTTTGGGAAGGTCACTCCGCAGTCCACCATCAACCATTTTCCGTCATGGCCGTACAAATTCATGTTCATTCCGATCTCGCCAGTCCCGCCGAGTGGAATAAAAACCAGATCTGTGTGCGATGGTGTCATAGGGGAGAATCACATCCTGCTTCAGGTGGTGTATCGGTGATGATGATGTCAGCGCCGTGATCGCACGCTGCTTGCATCGACGCTTCGTCATGCACAAGGAAGGTACCGAACAAAATATTATTTTCATGAAGCTGCCGGACGGCGCGATAGGACATTACAACCGTCGGGCTCATCAAAGCATCCGCATTAGATTTGGTAGCAGTTTCAACGGGCTCATCGCTGATAAATAAAGTACGTACGGCGGCCAGAAACCCAACAATATCCCAGTTTTCACCTGCATAAAAAGCAGGATAAGAAACCACAGTTTTGATATTAAGCTCAGCCATTTCAGCGGAAACGGCTGCAACATGATCGGCACTGGGTACCTCGACGAAAACGGAATTACTAATATTCTGCTCCGTTAAGGCGAGAAACAATTCAGCACCGTATTCGGCCGCCTCCAACGTCATTTCAGGCTGTATTTTTAAATCGAGATACAGAACCTTATCTGGATGATGCTGAACAACGTTAAGCGCCTCACTCAAAGACGCCAATGGGTGATACCCAGAAGAGGCATTTTCGGCCGAGGAAAATCGGCACTCGAAAAGCGCTCGCAGCTCTGAAAAGTAGACATCTTTGATAAAGACGGGCTCGAAGTCTTGCCCGTCATAACGACGACACGTTTCGTTGCTAAGCCAGGGATCATGCGCAAGGATCGGAACACTGTCACCAGTCAACACGATATCCAGTTCGATGCCATCATAATCATCACGGGGCAGTGTCGCTTGCACTGCCTCCAGGGAGTTCAGTGGTTCCCTACCAGAACTGGCACCATGGGCAATGTACATCCGCGAAGAGAGGCTTCCGACAGCGGGTTCAAGTGGTTTAACCGGATGTGAGCTACATCCGGCCAGCAATGCGGCAGCGAGAAGAAACCCTGAAAGCTTATTGATCACCTTTGTTTTTTCCGTCAATTGAACATCCTTTTGGGCCGCAGGTATCGCAGCGTTCTTGCCCGGTCAGCCAGCCGGACACTTTGTAGCGGTTCCGTGCAAACCACAGGTACGCCTTATCGGCGAACCAGCGTACTACTGGCCACCTCAGAGGTGCGATAAGGAACCCTCTGCCGACAAGAGACCAAGCTCGATAAGTGACATCCAATCCCAACAGGAGTTCACCGTCCGACGTATCTGCATGCAAAATCGTGCTGGCGGCATCCGGATCGATATGTGGGTAGGAGCGGGCAAAATCCTCTTGCTGAATATCCACAAACGCCAGTTTTCCCGCTTTGTCGAGCCGCGAGAGATGATCAATCTCCCGAGCACAGAGAGGACAGAGCCCATCGTAATACAGAGTAAGTTCAGACATGCACGCAACCTCGGTGATTGATACAATACCTCACTATTTTACGTATAAAGAGACGAGAGATCATGCCTCAGTATCGTTCCAAGACGTCTACCGCTGGCCGTAATATGGCTGGAGCCCGCGCCCTGTGGCGTGCGACGGGTATGAAAGACGA
>PDUK01000044.1 GCA_006212115.1 Thalassolituus sp.
AGGTAGACTGGGACCCGGATTTTTAACCCCTGGCCAACAGGGCCAGAGAGGAGTGAAGACCGGTGTGGTTTGGTGTTGTAACTCTGTTTCCTGACATGATTCAGGCGTTGACCGGACAAGGGGTCAGCGGACGCGCAGTTAAACAGGACAAAGTAAGTGTAACCTGCTGGAATCCACGGGATTACGCCTACGACAACTACCAGACAGTGGACGATCGACCGTATGGCGGTGGCCCGGGCATGTTGATGAAAATTCAGCCTCTGCGCGATGCCATCCATGCTGCGAAAGCAGCAGCTGGTGACGGCGCGAAGGTGATCTATATGTCACCCCAGGGCCGTAAGCTGGATCAGCAGGGCGTACTTGAGCTTGCTCAGCACGACAAACTGATTCTGGTTGCCGGGCGATACGAAGGTATCGATGAACGTCTGATTGAGCGCGAAGTTGACGAAGAATGGTCTGTCGGAGATTTCGTACTCAGTGGTGGAGAACTGCCAGCTATGACGTTAATGGATGCCGTGATCCGGTTGGTGCCCGGCGTGCTGGGACACGAACTGTCAGCGCAGCAGGACTCCTTTATGGATGGCTTGCTGGATTGTCCGCATTACACCCGACCTGAAGTTTACGAAGGTCAGACAGTGCCAGAGGTACTGTTGAGTGGAAATCACGAGAAAATCCGTCAGTGGCGCCTCAAGCAGGCGTTGGGTCGAACCTGGCAACGCAGACCCGACTTATTGGCAGAACTGGAACTGACTAACGAGCAACAAAAGTTATTGACAGAATATCTGAACGAGCACGCTGAGAGCCCGTCAGACTGTTAAGGAGCGAACAATGAGCAACAAGAACCCAATCATTCAGCAGATTGAAAACGCGCAGCTGAAAGACGCGATCCCAGCTTTTGGCCCTGGTGACACTGTTGTCGTTCAGGTAAAAGTTAAAGAAGGTACCCGTGAGCGTCTGCAGGCGTTCGAAGGTGTGGTTATCGGTAAGCGTAACCGTGGCCTGAACTCTGCTTTCACCGTACGTAAGATTTCTCACGGTGTTGGCGTTGAGCGTACTTTCCAGACTCACAGCCCACTGGTTGACAGCATCGCTGTTAAGCGTCGTGGTGACGTGCGTCAGGCGAAACTGTACTACCTGCGTGTGCGTGAGCGTAGCGGTAAGTCTGCACGTATCAAAGAAAAGGTATAAGTCCTTCGGGAATACCTTTCTTTACCGAAAAACGGGCCTCGTGCCCGTTTTTTTGTGCCTGAAGGTTGGGGATTCCTGTTATCGTCACAGATAGACCTATTAGCCACATACAGATTCACAAGAGCAGAGATATGAAAAAGACGGTAATGGCGTTAGCGGCCGCCACGATGATGAGCGTGTCGGCGTCGGCGGACGACGCAAAGCTGAAAGACACCATTGAAGCGAAAATGAAAAAGGTTCTGGGGCCACGCGCAGACGTTACTGAAGTCGTGTCTCTTGGTGAGGGTCAGATCTACGAAGTGATGATGATTGACGGCTCCTTGATGCACATGACACCGGACCTCAACTATCTGATCTATCAGAATACGCTCTATAAGTTCGGTAAGGATGGACTGGATAACGTCAGTGACTTGCGCAAGGTAACTCGCCGCGAGGCAGAAATGGCAGCCATTCCTGATTCCGACACCGTGCTGTTCCCTGCTAAGGGCGATGAGAAGGCGGTGATTAACGTCTTTACCGATATCGACTGCGGCTATTGTCAGAAGTTGCATCGGGAGATGGAAGCAATCAACGAGAAAGGAATCACGGTTCGTTATCTGGCTTACCCTCGAGCAGGTATTTTCGATCAGACCGGTGGTTACACAGAGTCTTATCGCAAGATCAACTACGTCTGGTGCCAGGCAGAAGATGAGCGTGCTTCGGCAATGACAGATGTGAAGTCACTGCAGTCAGAATTATCTGGCGCATACAGCCGTGTGCGTAACGCCTCAGCCAGTAGCAGAGAGAGTGCAATGGAAGCCTTTGATGAGAAGCGTTCGGAGATGCAGGAGCTTGTTGGCGTTTCACTGTGCGATTCTCCGGTCGCGGCGCAGTTTAACGTTGGCCGCGCTATCGGGGTTAGTGGCACGCCTGCGATTGTAACCTCAGACGGAGAGCTGATTCCGGGTTATATGGAAGCCGATAAGCTCGCGGAGAAACTCGGTATCTGAAGATATGCACCAAATCGGTAACTGTGAAAAGCCCGCTGATGCGGGCTTTTTTGTGTCTGTTTGAGGCGACGATCATTCTGTGAATAAGTGAAGTTCAAGCGTGTCGGGGCCTGTGGTTAGTTATCCACAGGATGTGCCAGATGTTATTCAAAAATGGGAATTATGCATTTTTGGCAGGCTGAGTTCAGACTGAGAGTAGGGAGGCAATGTCAATGAGAGTTTTTAGGTTTTTTTGAGTGCGTTAGGGTTTATTTTGGTGCGTTGTTATGCACATCCTTTTTAGTGGCCGGATAAATGTGTCAATCTGGCGTAGAAAATATTAAAAACCCTATTGATTTATGTAAGTCATTGAAAAATATAGAGTTTTTTGCTGATTATTTTTTGTACTATTTGAGGGGAGTCCCCATATTATCGGGCCTGAGGTGAGTTTTTAAATTATTACTCACAAAGTTATCCACAGAAAATGTGGGCAACTTGTGCGGGACAAACTGCGACATTTTAAAGAAAAAATGTATGAAAATGATTCTCAGGCGCTTGACAGACGACCTTCCGTTATTTTTCGGTTATACACACGGCAAGTGTCTGGCGTTATTACACTGACAGGATAGTGTCAAATTCTTATCGATAATGTTGTTAATATATAAATCATTGATTTATATAGAAAAAATTCTTGTTAATTTTTTCAGCAAAATGACAGGAAGCCGCATGTTATGCGGCTTCCAGGCACTTTTAAAATACTTGCTAACAAAGTTATCCACAGAAAATGTGAGTAACCGTGCCCAGGTCACGTATTCTCTGGGTTTCTGGCCTCTGGAGGCAGTAAAAACGCATCCATTGAGTCATGAGGAGGGTGTTGGAGTTCTGACTGTAATGATTCCGGAAGGGCCATAAGCCAATCGAAGCGTTCGAAAAGTTGACGCATGATTCTGTCCGGCGCGGCAACTACTCGTAGCATCTCGCCCGATACCGGGTGCGCAAACTCCAGTGACCAGGCGTGTAGAAGTAGTCGTGGTGCGTCGAGGTGATCACGGAAGTAACGGGAGTGACGTCCCTTGCCGTAACGAGCGTCTCCGATAATGGGATGACTCAGGTGCTTCAGGTGTCGACGAATCTGGTGCTTGCGACCGGTATGTGGGCGGCAGTCCAGGAGCGAGTACCGTGACTGTGGGTATTTGTCGATCTCAATCGGAAGCTCGACTTGCGCCAATGACGTAAAGTCGGTGATCGCTTCCTGTGGTGGCTTTATTCTCTCATGCTTTGCGTACTTATCGACAGGCGGCGACATTGCGTAGTCCAGGTGAGTGAACTCCGGCATGTAGCCACGAACGATAGCCAGATAATGCTTTTCAATATCCCGCTCTCGCCATTGCTCAACCATAAGACTGGCGATCTCTGAAGACAAGGCAAAGATCAGTACGCCGGAAGTGGGTTTATCAAGCCGATGAACGGGATAGACACGTTGTCCCAGTTGATTTCGCACCAGTTGCAATGCGAAGGCGGTCTCGTGGCGATCAATTTCGCTCCGATGGACTAACAGGCCGCTGGGTTTATTGATGGCTACCAGGTATTCGTCCTGGTAGAGGATGTCGAGTTGCATGATGGGGTACCGTATGGAGCAATGCGCGCAGTTTACTGTACGACCCGGCCCTTTACATCTTGCGGAGGGGCGCGACTTGGATATGATGGCAGCACAACGCAAGGAAAGTTGAATCTGGCATGTTTGCACTACGCTCGCTGATCTATACCCTGGTTTGCACTTTTACCTTTATATCGTTAGCTGCATCTGCAGAACCGGTCGCCTGGGATGGGCCGGGAGCGAAAGGGTGGCATACAATGCGCTCTACGCACTTTGAGGTGCATTATCCGGCTTCCGATCCAACTTATCACGAGCTGGCAGAGCGCAGTCTTACTATTGCCGAGAGCGTACATCAGGAGCTGGTTCCGTTTTTCGCGACTATGCCAGATCGACGCACGCAATTGGTTTTGTCTGACGATCAGGATACTGCAAACGGTTGGGCCACCTTTTTTCCTTTTGCCCAGATCCGCCTTTATCTGACACCCCCGCACAGCCTGAGTGGGCTGGAAAACTACGGTGATTGGCTCAGCCTGCTGATTCGCCATGAGTACGTACATATCCTGCAGATGGAGATGGGCCGTGGCGCGGTGAAAAGTGGGCGTTCTTTGTTCGGGCGTTTTCCTTATTTATTCCCCCATACCTTTGTTACGCCGATGCTGATAGAAGGCCTAGCCGTTTATCACGAGACAGATTACAGCGCTGGAACAGGCCGATTGGCTTCCAGTTGGTACGAAATGCAGATGCGGGCAGAGGTGCAAAGCGGCGAATTTGCATCGCTGGGTGAGGCCGTGATCAGCAGTCGTGACTGGCCTTATGGGCAGTATTATTTATATGGGGCCTTCTTTGTAGAGTATCTGATTGAAACTCATGGCGAAGAGGCACTGAAGCAATGGCTGCACGCGGTCAGCGGCGAGCTTATTCCTTATATCAGTCTCAAAAGTCTTACTCGGCAAGTCTACGGAGCGTCGTTTGATGAGCTGTGGAGTGACTTCAGATTGAGTATGTTTGAACGTTTTGGTGGGGATCAACACCATGTAGCAGAAGCACCTTATACCTCTCCTCTACGACAACAGATCAGCGGCTCTGATGGTCAGGCACTTTATTACGTACATCGCGATGATGAGAATCGGCCCATTCTTCAGCGATGCACTGGTCTCTCTATACCGTGCGAACACCTGGCCGATGGCGATGACATTACCAGTATCGATGTCAGTGATGCTGGCGAGGTCGTAGCGGTGAAAGGTCGTGTTTACCCCAGTGGCCGCTATACCCGCGATCTCTGGCAACTAAGAGCAGGAAAGTGGATTCCGTTAACGACGAATGCGAGAGTCGCTCACGCACGCTGGTTGCCGGATGGTTCGGGTTTTCTCTACACACGATTCAGTGCTGGTCACAGTGAACTCATTTTATTATCGCTTGATGGCGAAGAGTCGCTTTTATGGCGAGGAGGCTACGGTCAGTATATTGGTGAGTTTGATATCGATGCGGCGGGCAGTCGTATTGTGGCAACGTATAAGCGCCCCGGTTATTCCTGGGAACTGGCAGAAATGAAGCTGTATCAGGCAGACTGGCAAGTACTGACGAATTCATCGGCGACAGAGGGGACACCTCGCTTTACCGGTGATAACCGCCTCTTGTTTGTGGCCGACTATCAGGGACAATTCGAGCCCTTCGAGTGGAAAGACGGCGCTGCTATGGCTCTTGCGGTGGAAAACGACCGTGGTGAGAGCGATGCTCATACCGTTAACGCCTCTGGATTATTCGATCCATGGATCACCGGTGATCTGCTCTGGGTTCAACAATATACCGCGCAAGGCTTCGTTCAGGTTCATATGGAGGTACCTTTGGCCAGAGGTCAGGTATCGCAGGGCCCCGATTATCAAAATAGTTCTGATATTGACGATATTGTGTTGAGCGAACCCGAAGCCTATCAGCCCTGGTCGACGCTGCGTCCTCATTATTGGTTCCCTATTGTTTACGGTGATCAGGATTCGACTCACGTTGGGTTAGTGACCAGCGGCAGTGATGCATTAGGGCGTCATAACTATCAATTGCAATTCGCCTATGGGTCCGAACAGCGGGCGGTGGACCTGAATCTCAGTTACCAATTCGAGCGCTGGCTGTTGGCGTATAGCAACGAGTACGAATTGCTCGACATCAATCCCACAGTGGATGGTTTCTCGGTTATTCAGGACCAGCAATGGTTGCTGGCGCGCAATTGGTTAGTGGAGGCGATGCGTGGGCGTCTCGGGCTGCATTCTGGAGTGGTCAGTCAGCGCCGGTCATTGGAGCGGGTGGAGCCTGCTGTGATTGCCAATGGGCCCCGTTCCACCGAACAGCACAGTCTGGGTCTTGCTATGACCTTCAATGACCAGCACGTGTTATTACATTCTCCGGGTGGCTACGGTCCTGCAGGCTATGTGGTCGTCGAGGATTTCTCGCTCCTGAATGATGAATGGTCGGGGTTGCACAGTCAGTTATCCTTGTCGTGGATGGGGGATTTGCCCGGTCGACAGACATTGACGGTGTCGTTTGATCTTGGTGTCGCTTCTGAAGAAGCACCAGGATTTACGCTAGGGGGGCTGCCTCCACGAGAAGACAATGCGCTCTTTGGGCGTGAGCAGCTAAGCTTACGAGGCTACGACGCTGGCAATCAGTTTGGTCGCTACTTTGATCGGGAGCGTGTCACATGGGCGACGCAGCTGGCCTCTATCAATGACAATTGGGGTATCTGGCCTTTCGGTGCAAACGACCTAGAAATGCGCCTTTTTGCTGAGCGCGGTCGAGCCTGGGGCGATGCAACAGATGGCGATAACGAAGCCATGCTGGGCGTCGGCGGCGAATTCCGCTTGAACAGTATTGTTGGGTATCGTGTTCAGGTACCTGTGGTGATTGGTATTGCCCATGGATTGAGAGGCGCTGGGGCAGAGACGCAAGGGTATTTTGGTGTACAGGCAACCTTTTAAGCTGTTGGAGGCATAGCGGATGGATTTTCTCTGGATATTGATCGCCTTTGTCTGCGGTTTGGTGGCACGCCAGCTAAGTCTCCCTCCCTTGATTGGATTTCTTGTCGCAGGTTTTGCTTTGAATGCACTCGGGCAGGAAGCGACGCCCCTACTCGATGAGCTGGCCTCGTTGGGCATCACGTTGATGCTCTTTACCATCGGCTTGAAGCTGGATATCCGGACCCTTATTCGCAAGGAAGTGTGGGGCGGAACAATCGCGCAAAGCGGTGCGTGGGTTCTGCTGGGTATTGCTGCTTTGCCCGTTCCCACATGGTTGGGCATCAGCCATGCTTTTCAGGTCGACTTTACGACGGCAGCCTTGGTTGCTTTTGCTCTCAGCTTCTCCTCCACCGTAGCCGTCGTAAAAATGCTGGAGGAAGCATCGGAATTGAAGGTACGGCACGGTCGGTTAGCCCTTGGGATTCTGATTGTTCAGGATATTATCGCGGTCGGTTTTCTGGTTGCGGCAACAGGAAAGATTCCACAGCAGTGGGCGTTAGCGTTATTCCTTCTACCGTTGTTAAGACCTGTTCTTTACTGGGTGATGCAGCGTTCGGGGCACGGCGAACTCCTGCCTCTTACCGGCTTATTCCTGGCTCTGGGTGGCTACGAATTGTTTGAAGCGTTGGGTGTGAAAGGCGACCTCGGGGCTCTTATTTTGGGAATACTGGTTGCGGGACACAATAAATCCTCAGAGCTCTATAAAACTCTGATGAGTTTCAAAGATTTATTCCTGATCGGCTTCTTCCTCTCCATCGGTTTCAGTGCTCTACCAACTATTGAAATGCTCTACATCACGGCGGGGCTGACCGTCTTGTTGATACTGAAATTTATTCTTTTTTATGGCGCTTTTATTGCATTCGGATTATCCGGTCGTACGGCGTATCTGACAGCACTGGCATTAAGTAATTACAGTGAATTCGGTTTGATCGTCGCCAATATGGGGGTCGAAAAAGCATGGTTAGCAGAAGAGTGGTTAGTCATCATTGCATTGGCGATGTCGGTATCTTTCCTGATCAACACCGTCCTCTTTCGTCGCGCCCATAGTTTGTACGCTCGTTACTATAGGGCGATCAATCGGTTTGAGCGGGACGGGGCGCACCAGTCGCTCAGCTTACCGCCTGCGTTCGATGTACTGATCGTAGGTATGGGTCGGGTAGGGAAAGGTGCCTATCAGGCGTTACATGGTAATGACACGTCCAGTGCCTGGGGCCTGGAATCCGACAATGAACGCGCGAAGAGGCTGAGAGAAGAGTCATTTAATGTGATCTCAGGCGATGCTGATGATCTTGAGTTCTGGCAACAGGCGTCATACTCAGACATACGTCTGGTTATGTTGGCACTTCCTTCTCAGCAGGAAATGTTAGCGACGCTGCAGATGATGAAGATAGCTGGTTATAAAGGTAAGACCGCCGCGGTGGCTCGCTACGAAGATGAGCGTACAGAGTTGCTGGAGCTGGGCGTCGATGTTGTCTTTAACTACTACGCCGAAGTGGGAACTGGCTTCGCCGAAGAGGCTCGTCACCTGTTGAATGTGAATGAATGAAATCCTGATTTTTCGTGTCTGTGTAACGGTTATATCAGAGTGTTCTGGGAAAGTAGAATCTCAGTCTATTTGGTAATACTGAACTAAAACTTACGTTGCGCAACAGGAAAGCTGGCTAGCATTGAGCTGTACCCATTGAGATGTATACGGGAGAACAGTCATGGCCAAAATGTCGTTCCGCTTTACTACAGAAGTAGAAATAGAGCTGAAAGGTGACAGTTACGAAGAGATCTATCTCATGCTGAAAGACATGATGCACGGAGATCGCAGGATAAGTTCGCAGTCAAACCTTAAAGTGTTCCCGCCTGAGGACAGCCGAATGTATTTCGGCTTGGAAGGCGAGAAGGAATTACACGAAATCCCTATGTTTAAGGGTGATTTCACGGAGGATATTCTCCGTCATTAAGAACAGGAAGCGGACGGCCTGGTGCCATAGTTCAATATCCGACCGTCCATTTTCCAAGTCAGAATAGATTGAGTACCAGCGCGTGCTGTTCACAGTGGTCGGGTTCTTTCAGATCATTTTTCTGACGTGACTCATCTGATTTGATCCAGCTGTAACTGTTACGAGATCCTTTGCACAGTGTCAGTCCGAGCACGTTGTTCTTTGAGCGAACAAACAGGTTCATGTTGACCACACCGCGGGACTTTGCCCGCAAATACACTTTCTTTGGTGAGATGTTGTAGGCGCGAAGACCGTCTTTGGCGGTGATACTCATCGCACTGTCAGCTGGTGCATTAACAAAGACAGCGTCATCACGGATTTCGATACTGGCCCAGCTCGAGTCGGTTTCAAATTCGAGTTCATAAATCTGTTCTTCAGGGTCCTCAGCCAACACCGGTAAACCTGTACCGAGCAGTAAAAGTGCGAGCAGGTATCTCATAATCCGTATCCGTGATCTGGTTGCTTATAAACAAATAGAGGGCCGTCAGGCCCTCTAATCTTTATAGTTCAGGGTTCAACATGCGTCAAAGATGCGCCTCGGCGTATTCAGCGAGTTCAGAGCGCGGTGAACCCTGCAGGTGGATCGTACCGCCATGCGGGAAATGCTTAAATCGTTCGATCAGATACGTTAATCCCGAGCTGATTGGGTTCAGGTACGGCGTGTCTATTTGGGCAAGGTTACCCAGACATATGACCTTACTGCCTGCGCCTGCACGGGTAATGATGGTTTTCATTTGGTGAGGTGTCAGATTCTGGCATTCGTCGATCAGAATCAGACTATGCTGGAAGCTTCGTCCCCGAATATAGTTTAACGACTTAAACTGCAGCGGGACCTTCTGCAGAATATAGTCGACGCTGCTGGTGGCATTTTCGTCATCGCAATGCAGCGCTTCCAGGTTGTCGGTGATAGCGCCGAGCCAGGGTTCCATCTTCTCCGCCTCGGTACCCGGGAGAAAACCGATGTCTTCATCCAGTCCGCGGGTGCTTCGTGTTGCGATAATACGGCGGAACTGTCCTGTGGCAACCGTCATCTCAATCGCAGCCGCCAGGGCGAGTATGGTTTTACCAGACCCGGCCTGGCCGGAGAGAGTGACCAGATGAATATCCGGGTCGAGCAATAGGTTGAGTGCCATCGCCTGTGCCGCATCACGTGGCTTGAGTCCCCAGGCATTGGTCTGCATCAGTTGCTCGTATGGGTAGTCTTTTATCAGTGCTGCTTCTTCTCCGATTTGGTGTACTTTACCGATAAAACCTTTGTCGTCGCTGATAAAGCGATTCACGATCATGTCTTCAGGGAGTTGGTGAAGAGGTATCTTGTGGTAAGTGCCTGTTTCGTCATGAAAGGTCTCCACCTGCTCCTGGGTTTCCCAAAAAGAACCCTCTACGTGGTGATAACCGGTTTCCAGCAGAGATACGTCTGACACAAGCTGGTCGTTCTGGTAATCCTGCGCGCCAACGCCACAACCGCGCGCCTTCAGGCGCATGTTTATGTCCTTGGTAATCAGTGTGGTCTCTCGATTAGGGTATTTTTCCTGAAGGGTGACAAGGCTGTTGATGATCTTGTTGTCGTTGAGGTCGTCGGGTAGTGCGCGGCTTGGAGTCTGAAATGTGTCGAGGAGGATGGAGAAGTGGCCCTGGAAGGAACCGTCGGGTCGTTCTATCGGTATCCCTTTGGCTATTTCCGTCGGGCTGGCATCGCCGATGATGCGGTCAATCTGTCTGATGGCTTCACGGCAGTCGGTAGCGATGGCTGCCTTGCCCATTTTCAGCTTATCCAGCTCCTCGAGAACCGTCATTGGAATGACAACCTGGTGTTCTTCGAAATTCAGGATCGCTGCGGGATCATGAATCAGAACATTGGTGTCGATAATGTACAGTTTGGTATCGGATTTACGCGCGGCCATAGAGTCAGTCTCCTGATTGCGTCAGATATCGGAGCGCAGTAATACAGAGCGTCATTGCGCCATATTTTCAGTGCTTCCGGATTCGGTAGGGTGGGGGTGATTCGTGGAGCGGAAGAGGGAGAGACGATGCGGCCTTGGCCCAGCGACTGCGGAGTGCAGAAAGATAAGGTGCTGTGCGTTGCTATCACGAAAGGTGATAGCCCAGTGCAATCGTTCAGAGAAACTCCCTCCGATAGCGTCTTCTTACTATCCAATATGACGAGCTGAGCGATTAATGCAACTACTAAATTGAGCCTCTGTGACTTTGTCCTCATTGCAAAAAGGGACTGAGATATATCAGACAGAAACCTAATAATGTATGGCAACGATGCTAAAAGGGAGTGTTAGAGCGACATACTATACACTTGTAACCACTTGTTAATGGCGTCAAAGGACTCCTCTTCGTGGCGATAAATGACTAAAAACAGGTGTGGTCAATACTAGTTATTGGACGAACCAGTTTTGATCCGGCAAAAGTCTGTAAAAAAATGTCACAGGCTATGGCTAAGTGTTAGTTGGGCCTTGGCATCAATTAACCTTTCTGTGGCGCAGCTTTTCCAATAGCTTGCGTCGGGTCCGTGAAATAGATGGTTTGTGATAGAGTTCACTCCGGAAACCAGATATTCTTTGGTTTACGAAGCTTCTGGGTTTCATAAGCCCAGAGAATAATAAAAAAAACATTCATTCTGATGGGGGCGTCATGTCGTTTCTCTCTCGCATTTTTCTCACAGCTGTGACCATGGTCACGCTGTCTGGCTGCAGTATCATTTACATGCAAATGGGTTGGGTGGTCTACGATCTTACTGATCGACACGTTACGCCTTACACCATGACAATCGATGACGTAGGTGTCGCTTGCTCGACCACTCAGGGCCTGCAACCGCTCATCAATGCATTTACCCGAGTGACTTCTACTGACGACCTTGCGAACCTCATGATGAATATGATGGCCGGCTCGTGTGCAGAAGAGGCGGCTGTTGAAGAAAGCCTTGCTTACATTCGCGCCTTCAAGAATCAGAACATCAACGAAGCCAAAGATGCTCGGGTTCGCGAGAAACGCCAATATGCGATCGCAGCGACTCGACAGTACCGTGCATACCAGCACATGGTCGACGAGTTTGGTGAACCTGGCGAAAGATGCCCGCGTCTGAACCACGACGAGGGCGTTTACTGGACACTGGGTAACCTTGCAGGCCTCCAGTCGGTACTGAATGACCTGAAAGCACAAAGCGTAGTGAATGTACCTAAAGACATCGCTATGAAGGCAGTACGTGGCCTCCAATGTCTGGACAACGAGGACTACTGGGGTGTTCCAGCAGCTGCAGCGGCTGGCCTGAAAATTCTGATGCCGGATTCTTCTGATGAGAATGCGGGCGACCCATGGGTAGAGCTTGAAACAGCTTCCCGCACTGCAACTGAGAACGGCGTACGTCTGGCTCATGCGGTTGAAATTCTTGTTGCTGACGGTGGTGGTCACACGGATCGTGTGAAGGATGCTATCCGTCGTCACGCAGCCTCTCTTAAAACTAACCCAAGCCATCGCGATTACAGACTGCTCGACGTGGTAGCAAGTCGTCAGATCCGTGCGGTTTCCGACCGTATGTGGACTGATGCTACTGGCTCTCGTACACCAGTCGGCGAATTCGGTACTTTCTGGGATGATGTGGACGAAAGCGCCGCTCCCGTGATGGATATTGACGACCTGTTAGATTAAGGAATGGATATGCGTAAATTATTGGCCATCGCTGCGATGACCCTGGCGCCTTTTGCGAGCGCTGTTGAACAACGTGACTTCTGTATTTATGACCCACTGGGTAGCAGTGGTCCTATGTTTGGATTGATGAAAGACTACCGCGAGTTCGCTCTTGCGGAAGGCATTGAAGTTAAGCTGCACGCTTACACTGATGAGAAGATCGCATCTGACGATTTTAAAGCTGGTCAGTGTGATGGCGTGGTGATGACGGGTGCCCGTGCTCGCCCTTTCAGTAAGTTCGCATCAACCATTGAAGCGATCGGTGCGGTGCCTGATGACAAGATCATGCGTCAAGTTGTCATGATGACGTCGGCTCCGAACGCTGCGAAGTACATGATGACCGAGCGCTATGCCGTTGGTGGTGTGATTCCAGCAGGCGCGGTTTATCTGTTTGTTAACGACCGTAGCATTGATACCGTCGAAGAAATGTCTGGTAAGAAGATTGCCACCCTCGATTACGATGCGCCATCTATCAAAATGGTAAATCACGTGGGTGCTGCGGTTGTTCCGTCTAACTCAGCGAACTTCTCTGGTAAGTTCAACAATGGCAGTGTTGATATCGCATACGCGCCAGCAATCGCATACAAGCCTCTTGAAATGTATAAGGGCCTTGGTGAGAACGGTGCCATCCTGCGTTACAACCTGGCATACCTGGACTTCCAGTTAGTGTTCCACCGTGAAAGCTTCTCAGATGAGTACTCACAGAAATCACGTCAGTACGTTGCTTCACTGTTCGATCGTGCGATCAAGAATATTCAGCAACATACAAACGAGATCGAAGACCGTTACTGGTTAGACCTGCCAGAAGCACAGATGAAAGAATACAACGAGATGCTTCGTCAGGTTCGTATCACTCTTCGCGATGAAGGTGTATACGATGGCAAGATGCTGAAACTACTCAAGAACCTGCGTTGTAAAGCCGATGGCTCAGCGGCAGAGTGTGTTGAGAATCTGGAGTAATACTGCTTAACACGCCTTAGCTTTCCAGCCGTAAGGTCACCGGAGAGCAGGCATTGGGGGACGAACCGAAGCCGGCCGGCTTCGGTTCTTTTATAATATAAGAGGTGTTTTTCATGGAGCAGCACGTACGTACGGGTAACCGTACGATATACGAATGGCTCGCTGCGCTTCCTGCATTTCTGGTTTTGGTGTTTGTGATTATTCTCAACACTAGCCACACGATGCATGCGCAATTATTGCAACTGGGGGAAAGTGTCTGGGAAGGATACTTTATGCTTCGTCACGACCCGGTTGAGCCGTCCTGTGACCTCAATAAGGATATTGATGCTGAACTGGCAAGGATCGTTGAGGAGCGAAACAACCAGCCTGTTGATGAGTTTGATCTGTTTGCCCCAGAGCCAGTCGACCCGGCTGTTATGCGGAAGTCACTGGAAGCGGCGCAAGCTCAGTGTGAGATCAAATACGAGCAATATGATGCAACCAAAGACCGCATCACTCCTGCTGTGGAAATTTTCCGCTCCGTCGAGCTAGGGGTTGCCAACTTCGGTGAGCTCGGAATGGCCACTCAGCGTATTATGCTGGCAATTCTGGTGCTGATTTGTGGTGGTACAGCTCTGATGCGCCGCCATCATATTTCGCTTCGACCTATGGTCACTGCGATGGATTATCGGGTTGCCGCAGGTGCCCAGTTCGTTGCCTTCGCGATTCTGTTTTACTCAGTGTACAGCTTCAAAGAAGTTGCCTTCTCTGCGGGTATTGAAGTCAGTACCGAACACGCAGTGCTACATTGGCTATGGATATTCGGTTTTGGGGCTCCTCTTGCAGTCACCCTATACCAGATGGTGTTTATCCCCAAAGACGCGGAACCGGGTGGCAACTTCCTTAAAGCCCAGTTGGCTATCCCTCTGTACGCTACTATGTGCCTTATTTCAGGTACGTACTTTATTCTTGCCGGACACCCAGCGGGTATTGGTATTTACCTTAACCAGATGATGGAACTGTCACAGCTGTTCCTGAACGTCGGTCTGTATGTATGGATCGGTATGCTCCTCAAGCGTACTGAGATGGCGCAGAAGGTATTCAATATTTTCCGGCCTCTGAAGCTCCCACCTGAAATGCTGGCTGTTGCGGTGGTCGCACTTGCGGCGGTTCCAACTGCTTATACAGGTGGATCTGGTATCTTTGTCATCGCTGTCGGTGGCCTCATCTATATGGAATTACGCCGCGCAGGAGCCCGTCGCCAACTAGCACTGGCTGCTACCGCGATGTCAGGTTCACTTGGTGTGGTACTTCGCCCGTGCTTGCTGGTGGTGATTGTTGCTGCACTGAACAATGAGGTAACGACCGATCAGCTGTTTGGTTGGGGTGTGAAAGTATTCTTCCTGACCACTGTGCTCTTCGCCTTCTATGCGCTACTTACCCGTAAAGAGCCTGTTGCGATCCAGCGTCCGGATAGCAACGTATGGCCAGAGTTCAAAGAAGCACTGAAGCCACTGATCCCGTACGTCATTCTGATCAGTGTTACCCTGGTTGTGTATGCAGTGCTGCTGAACGCGTACCTTGATGAGTTCTCGGCACCGATCATCCTCCCAGTATTGTTGCTGGTGATCCTGATTTACGAACGCCTGAATCAGGAAAAAGACGTCCTCAAACGTGAAAACCTCAACATTGAATACGTTGAGCACCGCCTTGAGGAAAGCTACGACGATCTGAAGCGCGGTCGTGATTCGATTGAGAAAACCATTCGAGAAGCGACGACTGAAACAACTGGTCACATCGGTGCACTGTTGATGTTGATGGGTATGTCCGTAAGCATTGGTGGTGTGATCGAGCGCGCCGAAGTCATGGCAATGGTACCGACTGAGTTCAGCTCTATCTGGTTGGCAATGGCACTGCTTGTCGCAATTCTCGTTGTTATCGGCATGGTTATGGACCCGTACGGCGCGGTTATCCTGGTGAGTGCAACAATCGCCAGTATCGCTTACGAGAGCGGTATTGATCCTGTCCATTTCTGGATGGTTACTCTGGTTGCCTTCGAACTCGGATACCTGAGTCCGCCGGTTGCGCTTAACCACCTGCTCACCAGACAAGTGGTGGGCGAAGAGGAAGTGCGGCTGTCCAAGGAAGAAGTGGTCGGAGAGAGCTTCTGGTATCGTCACGAGAAGATTCTGTTGCCACTTGCAACCATGGCTACGGCTCTACTGATCGTTGCCTTTGTACCGCTTGCCATAGCCTACTAGGGCTACTGGAATCCGTGGTTAAATAAAAAACGGGAGCTTCGGCTCCCGTCTTTTATTGCACTTTGAATGCTATGGGGTATCGGAACGCGGCACCAGAGTGACGGTTGAATCTGGTAGAGTCGAAATATTACGGAAGTAAAGGTCTCCCAGAACGCCTGTAGGCGTTTCCCCGAGTTGCATGTCCCGATACGCTATTTCTTCAATGCTGCTCGGAAGTAAAAGGGTCAAAGTACCATCTGCGTTGACTACGCTTCGCGGTGCATCGGGATCATCGTATGTGACGCCATTGATCTCGTAGTCACCAACCAACTGCAGTAAAGGTAGGCCAGCTTGCAATAGCACCATAATGGTTTTCAGTCCGCCTTCATCATCTGGCCTGTTACTGTCTGCCAGGTCGATCAAATATTGGCTGTCTTCTCTGATACCTTGGGCTGTAACGGATTGGAGTCGCTTGTCCTCCAGGCTGATTAATCCCGTTCTCTGCTCTAGATCATTTCTTGACGGTCCTGCACTGATGTTCGCGCTCATTATCAGCAGACTTCCGATCAAGACGGTCTGGGTGCATACAGTGCCCCGCTTGACGCATTCCATGTGGTGACTCCCTTCTTATTGTTTATTGGGGAGGTATAAGACCATGGTAGGACGGAAGGTGTTCAGGGGTTTAGTGAGAAAGGATGCGTAACGGCGTTAAGTGTCTGGACACTTAAAATAGATTGGTAACAAGTGGCGTACTCTCTCCGACAGAGTACGCACTTTGCTTGTTTTGGCCAATATATTCGACTGATCAGTCAGAGCCAATCAGACGTAATGTGGAATTATCCAGCAATCGGATATCGCTGAAGATAACGTCCCCTAATGCTGCGCCACTGCTGTCTTTTGCTTTAAAGTCGCGGTAGGCAATCTCGCCGATACGATTAGGTAGAACAAGGGTAACAGTCGCATCAGCATTAAAGATGACTCGTTCTGCCTCTGGATCATCGTATTGGATGCCGGAAATCTCATAGCCACTGAATGCTGGCAAGAACGGCAGGGCAATTTGAAGCACAGTCATCAGAGCCGTTTCTGGTGCCTGATCAGAAGGGCCGGTCTGATCGATGACATCCATGAGATAGTCGACATCCTCAGAAAATCCCTGCGCGACGACATCTGACATACCATCGTCATAGATGGCCGTCATGCCGACACGCTTGGCGAGCGAGGCTGGGTCAGTTGGGCGTTTGGTTTCAGCAATGCTGTGTCCGGATAGCATACCCAGGCAGGTTGCAACTGCGATGAGTTTTAACGGAAAACGTGAAAGTCCTTTCGATCTTGTGTCCATAGCTGCCCCAGAAATTATTATTTGAGTTCTGATGACACATGAAACACCATCCGCCGCGCGTCGGCTTTGTCCTTGTGACACAAATCACAGTTAAGCACAGGTCCGGCTTCAATTGTCCGGACTTTTAATATGCTAATCCTATCTGTGGCGCATAAGGTCTAATTAAGTGTGAGATGAACTACGACTTGCGACGTTTTCCGTCAGAGGCAGGGCCTAGGGCACGCTCTCCGAGCTTATGCGGGGCGACTGAGATAGAAGGAGGGAAAGGGGGAAGCAAGCCCCCGAACTACCGGGAGCCTGCCTAGCTTAAGCGCCCTAGCCTTAGTTCCGCGCGCGAAGAGTGATGGTAGAACCTTCAGACATGCTCAGGTTCTTGATTGAAAGGTCTCCCATCGCAGGGCCAGTTGCACCGCGGAAGTTCACATCCTTAAAGGCTATTTCGCCGATACGTTTGGGACCTTGCATTTCGATCGAGCCATCTTCGTGGAGAGTGACACTTGGACCGTCACCGTAATACTCGACATCGCTGATCTCGTAGTCGGTAAGTACGTTCAGTCCTGGGAAGATGCTCTGAAGAGCCGTCATGGTGGCTGTTTCTGGCGCTTCGGCACCGTCGTTTTCGCCGCCCAGCACCTCTTGCAGATAGGCTACGTTCTCGCTGATACCCTGGCCCATCACTTCGGCCATGTCACCTTCAGACATGGGCTTCATGTTACCGAAACCTGCGATACGCTTTGCTTCGTACTGCTCTGCGTCAATTGTGGTATCAATCGAGGCATGCGCGCTCGCGACAAAGGGCTGAACTGGACCAAGCAGCACTGCACCCACTGCAGCGACCATACGGTACCGTGACTGGCCTTTTAGTGCTTTCGTTAATTCTTTCTCTGAGATCCAACCTTTCTGAACCATGATCTCACCCAGCATCATTTTGCTGGTGCTTTGAAGATCCAATGCTTCGTCCAATTGGCGACGGGTGATGAGTCCTTTGTGCATGAGCAGTGTGCCGAGACGGGACTTCTGCTTTATTTCTTGTTGTTTACTCATTTTCATGGCCTGTGCGGTTGTTGCTATGTGGGGTAATCCTGACTCATGGATAAAATTTCAACAACGAACAGAATTTGACAGATGAACTATTGTTCATTTATTGGCGGGATATCTCATTGATTACAAAGGGAAAAGGCAATGTAAGCCAGCATTGTTATTTGTTGTAATGCCCGGTTAGACAGGTGATCTGCGGAGAGATGTACAGGGTGACGTACACTCCCTTGATTCTTTATACTTCCACCCCAATAACACTTTTACACCTTTATTCACGGAGACAGCGGATGAGTAACGCCCGCCACATCAAAATGTTAATCCTTGGGTCTGGCCCTGCTGGCTATACTGCCGCAGTGTACGGTGCCCGTGCCAACCTAGACCCAGTGATTATTTCGGGTATGCAGATGGGTGGCCAGCTCACCACCACGACCGATGTAGACAACTGGCCGGGTGATGCAGACGGTGTTCAGGGGCCCGAGCTCATGGAGCGAATGAAAGCCCACGCAGAGCGATTTAACACTGAAGTGGTGTTTGACCATATTAAGTCAGTCGATCTGCAGCAGCGACCTTTCCGTTTGACCGGTGATTCAGGTGAGTACACTTGTGATGCCTTGGTAATTGCAACGGGTGCGAGCGCGAAGTATCTCGGACTTGAGAGTGAAGAAGCATTCAAAGGTAAGGGCGTTTCGGCCTGTGCGACTTGTGATGGGTTCTTTTATCGTAAGAAACGTGTTGCAGTCATCGGCGGCGGGAATACAGCCGTAGAAGAAGCGCTGTACTTATCCAACATAGCCGCTGAGGTTGTCGTTGTTCACCGTCGCGATAGTTTCCGTAGTGAGAAGATTCTTGCCGATAAACTATTGGATAAAGCGGAAAATGGAAATGTCACTATCCGTTGGAATAGCGAGCTGGATGAGGTCCTGGGCGATGATATGGGTGTAACCGGTATGCGGATTAAGAACCGTGAAACTGGCGAGACCGAAGATCTCGAGCTCGAAGGTATCTTCGTTGCTATCGGTCACTCTCCGAATACCAGCATGTTCGAAGGCCAGCTTGAAATGAAAGACGGCTACATCGTCGTTCAGAGCGGTTTGCATGGTAATGCGACGCAGACCAGCGTTGAGGGCGTATTTGCGGCTGGTGACGTTTCTGATCACGTTTACCGTCAGGCTATTACCTCTGCAGGGACAGGCTGTATGGCTGCGTTGGACGCTGAGCGTTTCCTCGATAACCAGTAGGAGGGCTAAGCCTCTTACTGGTTGTTCAGGGGCTTAAGATAGTCCAAATGAAAGGGTGGAGAGTACAGTAGAGTACCTCCACCTTTTTTGTGTCCGTCAGTTAAGCATCAATGCTGAATTTCATCGCCTTCCTGCAGGCACAAAAAAGCCCCGCAGTGCGGGGCTCTTTATTACGACATCAGTGATTAAGCAGTTGCTTCATCAGACTTCTTTTTAGAAGCCTTTTTACCTTTGTCGTGGTTTTCGGCGACTTTACCGAAGTGTTCCAGAGGGAAGTGGTCAACGTGAACCATTTCCAGAACATCTTTTTCGTAGGCCAGCATGAACTCGCCTTCGTCTGCAGTCAGAACGCCCATCTCAATACCATCAGTGATACGGCCTTCGATAGACAGAGTTGCTTCGTCGTACTTACCAGCTTTGAGAGCTTCGCCAATCTTTTTATAGATGCCTTCAGCTTTCTCTGCGCGGTCCAGCAGGCTGTCGTATACAGCGAGTGGGTTACGCATGCCGTTGTCGTAAGACGTACCGTAAGTTTCTTCACGGTAAATGCCTTGGATCAGACGCTCACGAGTGTCAGTGTGGTAAGACACCAGATCAACAACCTTAGCAGTCAGCTTGTCGCTAGGCGCTTCTGCACGACGGCCGAAAGGCATAGTCAGTGCACGCAGCAGCCATGCAGCAGGACGTGCTGGCAGGTTCTTCAGGAAGCCATCGTGTGCTTCTTCGAACTCGTAGAACAGTTTCTCGATAGAGTACTGAACCAGTGGCAGGTCTTCTTTGTCCCTGGTCAGCCCAGTGCTTCAGTACCATAGAAGCCAGGTACATCTTAGAAACCATGTCCGCCAGACGAGCAGATATCAGCTCGCGGAACTTCAGTTCACCACCCAGAGTAGACATAGCGATATCGACACAGATTGCGAAAGAAGCTGCGTATTTGTTCAGCTGCTTGTAGTACTGCTTGGTAGGGCCAGACACAGGCACACCAGTGAAGGCAGCGTTGGTCAGGTTCAGAACCATTGCACGGCTCATGTTAGAGAAGATGAAACCGAAGTGACCGAACAGTGCCTTATCGAAGCCTTTCAGGTCGTCAGCTTTCGCAGTTTCCATCTCTGGCAGTACGAATGGATGACAACGGATAGCACCCTGACCGAAGGTGATCATAGAGCGGGTCAGAATGTTCGCACCCTCTACAGTGATCGCAACCGGTACAGAAGAGTAACCAGATTCAACGTAGTTCTTAGGACCACGGATAATGGCTTTACCACCGTGAACGTCCATAGTGTCTACAGCGACCTGACGAGCGATTTCAGTCAGGTTGTACTTCAGGATCGCAGAAGGAACAGAAGGCTTGTGACCTTCGTCAATCGCGATAGCAGTTACGCGTGCAGCAGCACCAGCGGTGTAAGTGTTACCAGCGATACGTGCGATACGCTCCTGAACACCTTCCAGCTTAGCAATTGGCACGTTGAACTGACGACGGATACGTGCGTAAGCACCAGTAGCAGCGATAGAGTACTTACCACCACCTGCACCAGAACTTGGCAGAGTGATACAACGGCCAACAGACAGACACTCAACCAGCATGCGCCAGCCCTGACCAGCCATGTCAGCACCACCGATGATGAAATCCAGTGGGATGAACACGTCTTTACCGAAGATCGGGCCGTTCATGAACGGAGAACCGATAGGCTTGTGACGGTTACCGATGTCCATTTACCGATGTCCATGCCTTCAAGGTGACGTGGCAACAGTGCTACGGTAATACCAACGTCTTTTTTGTCGCCCAGCAGACCCTCAGGGTCAAACATACGGAACGCCAGACCAACAACAGTCGCAACTGGAGCCAGAGTGATGTAACGCTTTTCAAAGTTCAGTTTCAGACCCAAAACTTCTTTACCTTCCCAAGTGCCTTTACATACAACACCAACATCTGGAAGAGAAGTTGCGTCAGAACCAGCACGTGGGCCAGTCAGACCGAAACATGGAATTTCACGACCATCTGCCAGACGTGGCAGGTAGTAGTCTTTCTGCTCTTTAGTACCGTACTTCAGCAGCAGCTCACCTGGGCCGAGGGAGTTAGGTACACCAACAGTAGAGAAAGTAGCGCCTGATACGGTCAGCGCCTGCAGTACTGCAGACTGAGTCTGTGCAGAGAAGCCCAGACCGCCGTATGACTCAGGAATGATCATAGAGAAGAAACGTTCTTTCTTGATGTATTCCCAGATTTCCTTAGCGAGGTCACCGTTCTGGCTGATTTCCCACTCGTCTACCATAGAACACAGAGTCTTAACCTGGTTATCCAGGAAGTCCTGCTCGCGCTGTGGAATAGTCGGGTTAGGGTGGTTCAGCAGCATCTGCCAGTTTGGCTTACCTGAGAACAGCTCGCCGTCCCACCATACAGTACCGGCTTCCAGAGCAGTACGCTCGGTTTCGGACATCTGTGGCAGAATCTTCTTGTAGAAGTTGAAGATCGGCTTGGTCACAGTGTTGGTACGGAAACCGTCAAGGCTCAGTACACCCAGACCAATTGCGAAGATCAGGGAGATTACGGTAACAGCAGTTGCTGCACCGAACAGTAGGGCAGCTACAGTGAATGCAGCCATTACACCGGCAGCAACTTTCAGCGAGCTACGCTTGTAAGTCAGTGCGACCAGTGCGCCAACGAGGAGCAGGCTCCAGATTGTCGTAGTCATATCAATACCTCAAAAGGGTGGCCAGAAGGCCGTTATTGTTTCTGTTATTTCAAACTTCCAGCGCACGAGGCGGTTACTCACTCGCGCGTGAGGAGGGCATTCTAACCAGTTAAATCACTGATTCGCAAACCCCAAATGTAAATTTCTCTGGGCTGCATTTTTTCTTATTTTTCAATAATTTCGTCCAAGTACCGCCCCGGCTGTTCTGCTAGCAAAAGGGAGAGGTGCGGATTGGCCTCAAACGTTGTATTTGTGCCACTCGGAGGTAACCCAGCGAACTTGTAAATAGCGACTAAACTGACACTAAACAGACGCGTAAATTTACCAAGCGAGCTTTCTATCATGTTGCTTGAACAATTCTCGGTATGGACGCTGGTGCTGATTGGCTCAGTACTGGTGCTCGGACTCTTCTTTCACCTGTTCCGTTATTCATCGAAGACCGCGGAGGTCGCTCCGGCGATTCTGACCAGTATTGGTATCTTTGGTACTTTTTTAGGTGTGGCTCTGGGGCTATGGCATTTCGATACGTCTGATATCCAGGGCAGTGTCCCCCGCCTGATGGAAGGTCTGAAGACCGCATTCTGGACCTCAATTGCAGGTCTCTTCGCTGCATTGACACTGAAGATCCGTGCCGCTATCGAGCAGGCGGGAAGGCGAGACGCCGCTCAGCATCGTGCCGCTACGATAGACGATCTTGATCTGTCTCTGCAGGCTTTAGTAAAACAGCTCCACGACGGTACGGATAAGAGCCTTCGATCAGACCTGATGGAGCAGCACAGTGCCTCTCAGCGACGATTCGATGAACTCGTCAACGTCCTTACCGATTACCAGCAGAGGATGGCAGACGCCAACGCGCGAGCACTCGTCGAAGCGATCCGGTCGGTAATGAACGAGTTCAATACCAAGATTAACGAACAGTATGGTGAGAACTTCCGTCAGTTGAACGAGTCCGTCGTCGCTATGCTGGAATGGCAACAGACCTACCGACAACAACTGGACGATCTCATCAGTGAGCAGGAGCGCTCTTCCGGCCTGATGAAAGAGGCCTGCGACGCCTTTGAGTTTATGGTGCGTAACGCCAATGCGTTCAACGGTATCTCCGAGTCGCTACAAGAGCTGCTGACAGGCCTTGAGACCCAGCGCCTGAATATCCATTCTCAGCTCGGTAGCCTCGCTGACATGGTTAATAATGCAGCGGAAGGACTTCCAAGGCTGGAAGAGCGCTTGTCTACCCTGACGCAGGGGATGTCCGACGCGGTTCAGTCTCAACAACGATGGGCGACGGAAGAGCTCAGTCAGACACAGAAAGAGCTGACTACTCAGCTTCATACCGTTATGGCCGAGAGCCAGACGCAGCTACTTAGCCAACAACAGCAAAGCCAGCAGCATATGCAAAAACTCGGTGAGCGACTGGAACGTCAGGTAGCACAGCTGGATACGGGTATGGAAGAGGAGTTGAACAAAGCCTTACGCGCGTTTGGTCTGCAATTGACGGCCTTATCCGAGAAGTTTGTGTCCGATTACAGCCCGCTGACCGATAAGTTGACCGAACTGGTGAATCTGGCTCGCCAGGTTGAGGACTGATTATGCTCAACGAATCACAGAAACTGGATGACTCCCAGGATCACGAAGGCCATTGGGTTGCGGTATCGGATCTGATGGCCGGATTGATGATGGTCTTTATGCTTGTCTCGGTCGTCTTCATGATCAATGTCGAGACCGAGCGCGATAAGATCCGTGACGTCGCTATCCTTTACGATCAGTTGCGTACTCAGCTGTACAAGGATCTGCAGATTGAGTTTGCCGATGATATGGCCCGTTGGGGAGCCGAGCTCGACCAGGATCTGGCATTTCGCTTCAACAACACCGATGTCCTTTTTGACAAGGGTGAGGCCGAGCTTAAACCTGAGTTTCAGTCGATTCTCAACGACTTTTTTCCTCGCTATGTGCGGATTATCACCCAGCCACAGTACCGCGATGACATCCTTGAAGTCCGGATCGAAGGGCACACCTCGAGTGGATGGTTCGGTGCTCGCTCTGATGACGAGGCGTACATCCTCAATATGAACCTCTCGCAGGAGCGGACGCGCTCAACGCTAGCCTATGTGCTTGGCCTGCCGCCGGTTATCGGGGATAAGGATTGGCTGAAACAGAACCTGACAGCGAACGGACTGTCCTCTGCCAAAGTCGTGCGCGATAGCGACGGCGTTGAGTTGGGATCGGCCTCAAGACGAGTCGAATTCAGAGTGCGCACAGATGCAGAAGGACGCATTGCAACGATTCTCGACCGGGTTCAACCATGAAGTTCTTTAACTTTATGGATGATCCAGATTTTAATGCGTTGAAGCATCAGATGGGCGCGGATAAGTATGGTCATTTCGTTGAGTTTAATCCTGAGCACCAGTTGACTTACGGAGAGCGTGATCAGTTGGCTAACGGCTGGGCAGATATATCACCGGGGCAGCTAAGGATACTGCCAGACCGTACGTTGGCCCTGAAAAACTCGCGTGTCTGGGTCGAAGGTGAGGGGCGTATTCATCTGGCCGGATGTGAGGCGCTCCATCGTTTGCGCGATGCGCCGGTCATCAAGGCCAGCACACGAGACCCAGAGAGCGAATTGAGCATATGCCCAGACTGCTTGGCTGAATTGAAGTATCTCGGTCTGGACGGACGCAAGAGCCGCCGGTTGTCTGAGCAACTCGACGAGCTCTTTTCCATGCAGCGTTTCCGCGAAGATTATCCCTTTTACCCGGTCTGACGGGTTAAGGGTTTAGAGTACGCTCTGCCTTAAACGACATAGGCTCGGGCTTCCAGATGCCGATGTCTGGAGCGACATCTGCGCTGCCATCAATGCCGACGTTTACAGTATCCCCGCCTGACAGCATTCGGAATAAGCTGATCCCCAGATTAGTCAGGCTGACTTCGAGTGGAATGTCGACTTTCTGAGCTTGCCCTTGCTCCAGTTTGATTTGGTTCACCGCTCCTGCACCCAATGTCTTACCTTCTGCTTTCAGGCTGTAGGCAAGGGAGTTTAAGTCGATGCCAAATGTATTAGGGTTTTCTACATCCAGACTGACTAAGAGCTTCGCACCGCTCCAACTGACGTCGCTAAGGCTGATATTGCTGAACCGGATTTCCGGAAGTTTGGGAACGGGCAGGATATCTGAGAAATTCAGCGGTATTTCCATATTCCCAAGAACAGGCAGGTCGATCATCACCCGACCGTTGAGGGCGTAGTCCACCTGATTCTTTCCACTCAAACCACCTACTGCCGCGGCAATATCGCTGAACTTCAACGTCACCGGTAACTGCACCGATTCCTCGCCATTGGCCGGCACAGATACCGAAGAATCCGGTTGTTTAACCGAGGCCAGTTGTTGTCCGCCAATCGCCAGATCCATATCAAAGCCAGCCGCATCTAATGCGAAGGCATTTGGGTTGGCAACGGCAACATCAATAAGAAGGGTGGCCTGATCCAGTGATAATGCACCAATGCTTACACCGGCGACACGTGCAGTCGGTTTCTGTACATCGACCATGCCTTGCAGTGTGGCACAAGACGCCAGAAAGACTGTAAGCAAGACGACCGTCACTGGTCGTAATACTGATATTAATCCCATCAAAAACCGCCTGAAATTCGGTGAAAAAGTCAGGCGCTACTGTAACGCCAGATGAAAACGGGTTCCAGTAGGACGAAGGTGGTTCTTTTCAGGCCGATCGCGACTTATGCCTTGGCCCTCCATTTTTAAGCACGTACTGTAATCAGATAAGGCATTACGTAATAAAAATAAAAAAGGCGTACTTATGAACCCTCTCCGTCGTGGCTTTCAGCCACTGATGCTGGCTTGTGCCAGTCTGACCCTGGTCGCTCAGGCCGAAGCCATGTCGTCGGTACCACCGCCAGAACTGGCAACCCCATACACAGGCAGTGTGCCAGCGCTCGCGCAGCTCTGCGTTGGTATGCAGTCTCCGGATACTGGCCAGTGGCTGACATATGTGGAGAACCCCGGCTGGACAGACGGTCTGTCCACATATGCTTTTACAGAGAGCGATCAGACCGAAGCGAGTCGGTTTTACCTGAAACCGACCCGGGGTCATCACTTTTTGCTGCGCGATCAACAGGGGCGTTATCTCAGCACAACCTTTTCAGCGATTATTCATGCAACTTCTGAGCTAACGGAGCGTAATGAATGGCGTTTTGAGCAAGACGAGACAGCGATCAGTTTGTTTAATGCCTCTAATAGTCTGCAACTTGCCCACAAAACCCGCAAAGGGGAGTTGTTCTTTACCAGTCCTCTCGATCTGTTTACCTACAATCAGGAAAGCGAGTTTCATCTTGTCGAGCTCGATGGCTGCGAGATGTTTCCTGAGATCACAGTCAACGCGGTTGGAAACAGAGAAGCACTGGCGGGAGACCCGGCCTTACCTGTTCGGGGTTACATCGATGCGCATACGCATATTTCCTCATACGAGTTTATGGGCGGGAAATTTATGGCGGGCGAGCCGTTTCACCCGCTTGGCGTTGAAGAGGCATTGAAGGATTCGGCTCATCTGCACGGTAAAGATGGCGCACTGGATCTGATTGGTAACCTGTACACATTCGACGATATCAATCACCGGTACGATACGCGCGGGTGGCCCGATTTCCCTTGGTGGCCGAATCACCAGCAAATGAGCCATTCGGGTTACTACTACAAGTGGATGGAGCGAGCGTATCTTTCTGGATTGCGCATTATGGTGACCAATCTGGTTGAAAATGAGGTGCTGTGCTGGGCGCAAAGTCGCATCAATCCTGCTTCATGGGTTAACCCAAACAGCTGCAATGTAATGGACTCGATCCGGCTGCAGGCCCAGCGATTGCGTGAGCTAGAGGAGTATGTGGACGCTCAGGCTGGAGGCCCGGGTCGAGGATTCTTTCACATAGTCACCACGCCGGAAGAAGCTCGGGCGACCATAGCAGCCGGGCGGATGGCCGTGGTTCTTGGTATCGAGGCATCCGAAACCTTCAATTGTGGTCTTAGCGATTACTGCACCCGCGAGACAATTGAGACGCAGCTCCGGGAGGTGTACGACCTGGGTGTTCGCTCACTGTATCCAACGCATAAGTTCGACAACCAGTTGGCAGGCTCAGTCGTGGAGAGTGGTTTCATCAATATCGGACAACTGTTGTCGACCGGCCGCTTTTTCGAAACTCAGAAATGCGCCCCCCACACTCACGGCAAGCCAATGACCTCTGGTTTTCCTTTGATTGGTGATGTACCCGTCATCAAAGAAATACTGGACGCAGTGCACCTCAACCCCGAATACGATGAATCTCATCCGCATTGCAATCAGCATGGATTGAGTCCACTAGGGAGCTATCTGGTAAACCGCATGATCGACCTGAAAATGATGGTGGAGCTGGATCACATGAGCGATGCCACGGCTACGGCTGTAATGGATATCGCCGAGGCTCGGGGGTACAGCGGTGTTCTATCGACACACAGCTGGATGCTAAATGCGCCGGGTGGAGCAGTTCATCGCAATACTCGTCGCCTTATCGAAGCTGGTGGATTTGTTGCGCCATACAACAGCGACGCGACGGATATGATTCGTCGGGTTGATCGATATCTGGATATTCTTGCTGATACGGAATATCTCAATGGCGTTGGAATTGGTACCGACATGAGTGGGCTGGGTGGACAGCCCGGTCCAAGAGCTGACGCACAGGAAAACCCGCTGACGTATCCCTTTATCTCAGAGTTTGGCATGGAGTTTCACCAACAGGTCTCAGGTAACCGCGTGTTCGATTTCAACACAGATGGGGTAGCCCACTACGGCATGCTTGCGGATTTTATAGAAGACCTGAGGCAGCAGGCGCCTACACGGACCTATGAGGCAGTAATGACCTCAGCCGAGGCTTATCTGCAGACCTGGGAGCGTTCCACTCGGTCCGGTGTCACCGACCACTATGATCCACCAAATCTTGATGAAACGCTCTCTCATTAAAAGGCCCAATAATAGGTTTGAGAAAAGGCCAAAAGTTAGTCAGAAAGAGGGAAGTGAGTATTCAACCAATCAATCTGAATACTCACGACCTTCTCAAACCACTCCCCGACGTATATATCGAAATGCCCTGTATCGAGCTCGATCAGTGTTCCTTTCTGCAGCTGTTTGGCGTACTTCAGGGTAGGTTTTACTGGAGCAACTGTGTCTTTGAGACAAGCCAGTACAAGAGTTGGTACTGAGATATTACTCGCGCTATTGCCCGGGAAATAGGTCGAGATAGTAAACCCGAATCGGGCTGCAACATGCCCCGGTATATCGCTCCCTTGGGGCTTAAGGCCGTTATAACCTTCCATAACATCATGGGCTGTCATTAAGGCTGCCGAACCGGGATCACCAGCCAGATCGACCATAACCGGTTTTTGGCGGAATGGCAGGGACACCAAATCCATCAGAGCGAGCGCACTCACCTTGAGTGAACTCAAAGGGTGCAAAGCCAGCGAGGACGCAATACCGTTCGTGAATGGACATTGGGACATGACTCCGGCGATACCGGCCACCGATGCGGCTGTGCGCAATACATGTCCACCACTGAATGAACTTCCCCAGACGATGACCCGCTGACTATCGAGGCGTGAATCCTGTTGAGCAAACTTGACCGCATTGGACCAGTCTTCCAGCTGCTTGCTGATACTCAATAACTGACGCGGCTCACCGCTGCTATCGCCGAAGTGTCGATAGTCGAAAACCAGGCAAGCGTAGCCCGCTTCGCAATACCGTTCTGCAAACGCATCAAGACGCATCGTTTTTACGCCTCCCAGTCCGTGGGCCATCACAATCACTGGTGCAGGTGAATTGGTTTTCGGCAAGTAAAGCCAAGCGGCACAGGTGTCCTGACCGGAGGGGAAGGTAACGTCGAATCTCATTGTTGAATGCCATTCAAGAAAAAACCAACTGTCGCATATTTCATCAGTGATTGAAAGTTGGCCGGATTGAGTGGCCTTTTTTGTCCGTAGGTGAGAGGTGGGAATTCAGGCACAGTGATTGAAGACAAAGAAGGTATTGGGCTTGCTTCAGATCAATATCGAGTAATTTGCATTTGCAGGCCAAAATAGACAGGTGTTAATCTTCGGCTAAACGATCCATAGAGATCGTGCTCACTGCGCGTCCTGGGTAGATCATGACCAATGAGAGACTCAAGAATGAGACCATTAATCAAACCTGTGGCTGCCATATTGGGCTGCCTCGCTGCTACTACGGTTGCGGCAGCAGAACCCTTTAACTACAACTATCTTGGCCTGACTTATGACTACCAGCGTATTGGTATCGAAGGGTTCAGCGAGGAAATAGAAGGGCACCGGGTAACAGCGATTTACTCAGAAGAACTGCGTCAGGGATTTATCTATCAGGCATTCGGGACATCCGAATTTACAGATGATGAACTGCTTAATTCCCAAGGGTCTTACTTCTACGAGCGAGACGCGATCGATGTGGGCGTGAGTCTTGGCACTCATTTTCCCATTACCGCAAAGGCGGATGCAGTCGGTACCGCAAAGGTTGGATATTCGTTCTATGACACCTACACGCGGCTGAAGTTTGATGACGACATCAGCACGGTTGTCGTAGACGAGAAAGGCTCCGAGCCATTTGCTGATCTTTCTGTTGGAGTACGATGGTTCCTGGACGACTACAACAGCATTGATATCCAACCCTTGCTCGGAGTGATCGTGACCGAAGACGAGAATGACGCCTACTTTCGAGGCCGTATCAGCTCAAGGTTGGTCGGAACGTTGGAAGCCTATATAGATATGACGACCTATCTGGATTCTGACTACAGGGCGTTCGGTACAGGTATGTTTCTGTATTACTAAGAGCGTACCGTGGGAGTGCCGTTGAAAACAGAGCGTTTCAGCGGCAGTCCGGTTTGGCGTGGGTCAGAAGTAGACTCTGACGCTGTAAAGATATTCTGGGTAGTCGCTTTCAAAGTCCTGGCGTACCGAGAAACGACCAGAAACGATATCAGAGATATTCACCTCGGCAGACAGGTCCAGTATCACGGAATCTTCCTCTTCACCGGTGGCATACGACACAGTGCCGGACAGTTCGAACGGTGAACCTTCAGACAAGCGGTAGCGCGTCATCAGATTGAATGCCGAGCTGTTCGTGTAAGTCACAGATGATACGTCGTAGAAAAACTCGACATCAGTACGTTGAAATTTGGTTACGAGGTCAGTTTTGATCTCGCTGTAAGATAAGCCAGGCACGATGTGAAAGGTCGGAGAAACTTCAAAGTATCGATCCAGTGACACCGTCAGAGTACGCTGGTCTAAATCTGCGCCGTAACGGGTATCTTCCTCTTCGAAACGCTCTTTAAGCTCCAGAAAACGTCCAGTGACACCCGCTACAACCTTGTAGCCAAGGTCTTTCTTTAGAGTAAATGCCGTTCCGGTCGTGCTCTCAGTGTCTTCGGAGTAGGGAGAGTCCATCTGGCTTTTTGCAAAGCTGGCCTGCACATAATTATATTCAATTGCGCTTTCCGCCAGTGACAGCATTGGAAACGTTGCAGCAAGGGCCAGAACAGCAGACTTTAATGAGGGCATATATGTATCCGTGCGTATGATCGAGCCTTAGCTCAGTTCTAATTATTTTTGTCGAAATACTACAGCAACTGCATGGATTATCAACAGAAGTGGATGGGGAAAGAAAACGCCCAACCCCATAGGGTCGGGCGCTTAGCTGCCAGTCATGTGATATAACTGACGATTGAGAGTAGCAGCGATTACGTCAGATCAAAACGATCCGCGTTCATCACTTTGACAAAGGCCTTCACAAAGTCGCGAACGAACTTCTCTTTGTTATCGTCCTGAGCGTACACCTCGGCGTAGGAACGCAGGATCGAGTTTGAACCAAACACCAGGTCAACCCGGGTCGCCGTCCACTTCGTCTCGCCGCTCTTGCGATCAACGATGTTGTAGTGGCTCTTACTGGCTGGCTTCCACTGGTAGGCCATGTCCGTCAGGTTTACGAAGAAGTCGTTGCTTAATACGCCGACCTTATCTGTGAACACACCGTGCTGGCTACCACCAAAGTTGGTGCCCAGTACGCGCATGCCACCCATCAGAACCGTCATTTCAGGCGCTGTCAGACCCATCAGTTGCGCTCGGTCGAGCAGCATTTCTTCGGGGGCCACTGCGTAGTCTTTCTTCACGTAGTTGCGGAAACCATCCGCCAGCGGCTCGAGCACGTCAAACGATTCCCCATCTGTCTGCTCGTCGGTCGCATCACCACGACCCGGAGCGAACGGCACGGTCATGTCGACGCCGGCTTCTTTTGCAGCTTTCTCAACCGCCGCAGTACCCGCCAATACGATCATGTCAGCAATGCTGACCGGCTTAGCGAAGCCAACCCGAATGCCTTCCAGCACCGCTAACACGCGCTGCAGACGCTCAGGCTCGTTGCCTTCCCAATCTTTCTGCGGTGCCAGACGGATACGAGCCCCGTTTGCGCCACCGCGGAAGTCGGACGCACGGAAAGTACGAGCGCTGTCCCAGGCGGTTGCGACCAGTTCAGCAATGCTCAGATCAGACGCCAGAACCTGTGCTTTCAAATCGGCGATTTCTGCGTCAGTCAGGTCATAGTCGACCGCCGGAATTGGATCCTGCCAGATCAGATCTTCTGCTGGAGCATCAGCTCCCAGGTAGCGTGACTTGGGCCCCAGATCGCGGTGTGTCAGCTTGAACCAGGCACGTGCAAAGACATCTTCAAAGTATGCTTGATCGTTGCGGAATTTCTCAGCGATCTTGCGGTACTCCGGATCGACTTTCAGCGCCATATCGGCATCCGTCATCATCGGCATGCAACGGATCGAAGGATCTTCCACGTCCACTGGCATGTCTTCTTCGGCGATGTTTACAGGTTGGTACTGGTGCGCACCGGCCGGGCTTTTGGTCAGTTCCCAGTCGTACTTGAACAGCAGATCAAAGTAACCGCCGTCCCATTGTGTTGGGTTTGTGGTCCAGGCCCCTTCAACACCACTGGTCACCGTATCGCGACCAATGCCACGGGTCTTGTTGTTCTGCCAGCCAAAGCCTTGCTCTTCGACGTCCGCACCTTCCGGCGCTGGGCCAAGATTCGTGGCATCGCCGTTACCGTGTGCTTTACCGACCGTGTGACCACCGGCTGTAAGAGCTACGGTTTCCTCGTCGTTCATGGCCATACGCTCGAACGTGATGCGCATGTCTTGGGCAGTTTTCAACGGATCAGGGTGACCATCCACGCCCTCTGGGTTGACGTAAATCAGGCCCATCATGACTGCAGCGAGTGGGTTTTCCATTTCGCGGTCACCAGAGGCCTCGTAACGGGTACCTTCGCCACCGCTGGGTGCCAGCCACTCTTTCTCTGAACCCCAGTAGGTGTCTTTTTCTGGATGCCAGATATCTTCACGACCACCGGCAAAACCGAAGGTTTTGAAACCCATGGATTCGTACGCCATGTTACCGGCGAGAATCATCAGGTCAGCCCAGGACAGCTTGTTGCCGTATTTCTTTTTGATCGGCCACAGCAGACGACGCGCCTTATCCAGGTTGCCGTTATCCGGCCAGCTGTTCAGCGGTGCGAAGCGTTGGTTGCCGGTGTTTGAGCCACCGCGACCGTCCGCCAGACGATAAGAGCCAGCTGCGTGCCATGCCATGCGAATCATCAAGCCACCATAGTGCCCCCAGTCGGCAGGCCACCACTCCTGGCTGTCGGTCATCAGGGCTTTCAGGTCGTTTTTAACCGCTTCCAGATCCAGCTTTTTGAATTCTTCGGCGTAGTTAAACTCTTCGCCCAGTGGGTTGGTCTTAGTGTCGTGCTGGTGGAGGATGTCCAGATTCAGCGCGTTTGGCCACCAGTCGGTGTTGGATTCACCGGCCTTGGTGACGCTGCCGTGCATGACGGGACATTTGCCTGCTGTTTTATTGTTCATAGTGTCTCTCATCGGTTGTTATCTGACTGATCATTCCAGACTACCGGAATTTATTTTTAAATAAATTTTATTAAATAAATCGATGAGATAGTTATTATGTATTAGCTTCGCAGTCCTACTCCGAGGCGGTTTTGTTGCTCATCATCAACATGGCGATGCAGGCCACAATGACGGGTGCAAAGGATATGACCAGCACCGTATCCCAGCCCCAGTGACTTAGTACGCCACCCGAGGCGAAAGAGCCCATCGCCATTAAAGAGAAGACAATGAAATCGTTTAATGATTGCACCTGATTCTTCTCTTCCGGACGATGACAGCGGAGAATCAGTGCAGAAGCACCCAAAAACCCGAAGTTCCAGCCAACGCCCAGAATCACCAGCATAGTCCAGAATTCGGCAACTCCGGTTCCCGATAGAGAAATTGAAGCCGAAAGGGCAGTCAGAAGCAGACCGGAAATCGCAATCCGCACGGCACCAAAACGTGCGATCAGCTGCCCAGTGAAGAAGCTTGGTGCGTACATGGCAATGACATGCCATTGAATGCCCAGATTTGCATCGGTTTGGGAGTGCCCGTGAAATTGCATGGCAAGCGGAGCCGCCGTCATTAGGAAGTTCATCACCAGAAACGATACGGCTCCGCAGGTGACGGCAGACAGAAACAGGGGCTGCTGGATGAGCTCTCGCAGTGGGCGGCCGCCTACTGACTCTTCCGGTGTCGGTTTTGGCAAGGTGACGCCCATCAGTACCAGTGCTGCCAGTATTGCGACAGCGGCTTGCACAAGAAAAGTCAGAGCGTAATCCGGCGACGTCATACCGGGAATAGAAAGGTGCATGGTATGCGTAACTAACTGCGGACCCACCAC
This sequence comes from Thalassolituus sp., assembly GCA_006212115.1. GTDB lineage: Bacteria > Pseudomonadota > Gammaproteobacteria > Pseudomonadales > Oceanobacteraceae > Thalassolituus. The sequence continues at coordinate 33,746 of PDUK01000044.1, forward strand.
ACCCGCAGCCACTCCTCCAGCCATCACCAGCGACAGCGCTCTCGCTTGCCGTTCCGGTGCGACACCATCGGCGGCAGCAAAGCGGAAAGACAGTACAACAGCGGCGTAAGCGCCACCTCCTATGCCCGATAAACACAGCCAGACGAATGAGTCCTGCAAGACGGCAATCAGAGCACACAGACCGGACGCTACCCCAAAACCAGTGCCAACGAGAAACGCAGGAATACGTCCATAGCGTTGAGCGATCATACCGCTCGGTAAAATACACAGAGCCATACCCACGACAAACAGGGATACCGGCAGAGTGGCCAGGAGTGGGTCGGGTGCGAGCCGGAATCCGATGATTGCACCTGTTGCATAAATGACGACGGCATTTGCTCCGGCCAAAGCCTGCGCAATGGCAAGGCGCCAGATATTGTTGGCTTGTTGAGCTTGAGAGAGTTGCATGGGGAGTACCAGACGATCCTTGTGCTTGCAGCTTACCCTAAATTGGATAAGTAATGGGTATCGTCAGAGGGAAAGGATTGTTTCAGAGAAATGGCCTCCCCATAGGAGGCCGAATTTCATCTTCAACTATTTGAAAAATAAAGATATTTAAATAATTAATGAAATAAGTTACCTTGAGAGTTACCCCTGCTTTTGGTGTGGTAGAAAGAATTGAGAGCCGGTGACAACTATCGCAAAACATATTTGTCAGCTATCGATTTTCCAAATTGCTTTTAGTCGTTCAACCGTGTGACGCCATTTGGTTGTCGTAGGTTTACACACGGTATTCTGATTGCCGAATTCTCACTGAAGGCATTGCTGTTGGCTTCGGTGTGTAGCCATTTAACAGGCACGACGTACTCTGCACTGTCGTCAGGCGCTGCTGAGAAACTGCTGTAGTCCAATTGAGTTGGTAGGCTGGTCAGTGGTTGTCCGGCGATACAGAATTCACTGATGCGCTGTCGTTCTCCGGTCACAATACCCACGCCAACGTAACCGGTTTTAGGGATATTCACCCAAATCCGGTCTCCTTCGGCCAACATATTCAGAGTGTTGGAATACCATTGACCACCGCCTGCAGCGACAAAACCGTGCTGGCGAGCATCCTCCCAGTTACGGCATTCGCCATGGCCAAAGGATACATAGAACTCGCCATTCCACGGTTCGCGCGCACCTCGGGTGCTTACGAGCTGTTGGGTTTCCTGTGGGTCTATCATCCAGGCGCGGGACAGGTAACGGTTGCTACCATCGCTGAACGCGGAAAAAAACACTGCGTTAATACCTACGCCATGGCGGTTGTTCAGGTAGGTGATAATGCGCTC
>PDUK01000142.1 GCA_006212115.1 Thalassolituus sp.
GGTCGTTTTTAAAACGACCTAATTTGATCAGAACAAGGAAATGATCCATGAAAAAACTGATTGCTGCTGCAGCACTGATTTCTGCGTCTTCTTTTGCAATGGCTAACAATGGTCCTGCGGGCTGTGGTTTGGGTACTGCAGTTGTTTTCCCAGATGCTAACGAATGGCACGAGCACGTACTGGCTGCAACCACCAATGGTACGTCTGGTAACCAGACTTTTGGTATGACGTCAGGCACGTTGGGCTGTGAAGCGGCCAATGGTCCTCTGAAAGCGGCTGAAGCTTTCATGAACGACAACATGGATCAGCTGGCGGCTGACAGTGCACGTGGTCAGGGTGAAACTCTGGACGCACTGGCACAGGTTATGGGCGTTGAAGCGGCAGATACTGCTGCGTTCCGTGCGACTGTTCAGTCTAACTTCGACAGCATGTTTACTGCTGAAGCGACTGCTGGCGATGCGTTCCGCTCTCTGACTGAAGCTATGGCTCAGGACGAAGCTCTGCAGAAATACGTAGGCTGATACATCAGTCTGTCATACTCTGGGGCGCATTCTGTGCGCCTCAGTGTTGTTTGTTAAGGATGTCTTGTGGGTCGTCAGTCCAAGCTGATAATGGCCGCCATTCTGGTGGCAATGTCTTTCTCCTCATGTGTTTTTGCCGTCGCTGATTCTAATCAAAATCCCGCTGTCGCAGACCACGAAATACGCGATTTGGCATCGCACCAGCAGTGGTTACATTTACTGCACTACCGAACTCATCCATATTCCTTTCGGTTTCTCAGCCAGAATGATTCGCTGGAGTTCTTTCTCGCAGACGACGGTAAGCGCGACGCTTATGCGGAGTTAGTGGCGAATATTGATGCCTTCCTGATGCAAGGGCAGGGAGACAACGAATCGGCGCAGTGTCGTTTTCCCGCACGTTACCACTGGCTAAAGCAGCGTCTCCCTCAGGTTGGCTTTGTCGATCAGCCGTGTCCGGCATTTACTGAATGGCGAGACGAGCTGAATGCGCACAGTCTGACGCTTATCTTCCCGGCTTCTCATATCAATTCACCGTCTTCTATGTACGGGCATACGCTGGTGCGTATGGACAGAGAAGACCCTTCCAGCAGTAAGTTGCTTGCTTACAGTGTGAATTTCGCGGCCAATGCTGATCCGACTGACAATGAGTTGGTGTTCAGCTACAAAGGTTTATCGGGAGGTTATCCCGGTGAAGTCTCGGTGATGCCTTACTACGTAAAAACAAATCAATACCAGCATATGGAATATCGGGATACGTGGGAGTACGAATTGGATTTCGGTTCGGCCGAGGTCGAGCAGTTTGTGCGCCATGTCTGGGAATTGCAGGATACGGCGTTTGATTACTTCTTCTTTGATGAAAACTGTTCCTACCGCTTGTTGACCATGCTGGATGCTGCGTCGGCGCGGGCAGATCTCGCCGCGGATTTTAAGATGAAGGCGGTACCTGTGGACACTATCCGGGCCTTGTATGAGGCGGGCTTTGTCGAGCGTGAGGTGTACCGCCCATCCGCTGCGTCTGTTATGGAATCGAACGCGGCTCTGGCGTCAGAGCAGGAAGCGGAACTAGCACGGACTCTGGTCGAGACTGATATTCCCGTCGGTGAGCTGCTGTCAGGAGTGTCTGAAAAGTCGCAAACTCGAGTCCTTGAGTTGGCATACAGTTATGCACGTTATCTGTCGGTAAAGAAAAAGCAGGCGAATCCGGTGCTTCGCAAACGCACACTGCAGATCCTCTCTGCTCGCAGCAAACTTCCAGCGGGCGATGTTTTTCCCGCGCCAAGAAAACCAGAATTCCGTGATGACGAGGGACATGGCACGTCGCGTCTAAGTGTGGGTGGTGGTTATACCGGAGAGCAATGGCACGGTGATATTAACTGGCGCATTGCGTATCACGATGTGCTTGATCCATCCAAAGGCTTTTCGCCCGGTGCACAAATAGAAATGGGTGACTTCTATACTCGCGTTACAGAGGAAGGTGACGTAAGGTTGCAGAGGCTGACTCTGGTTAATGTGTTGTCTCTGAGTCATCGGACGCGTTTTCAAAATCCGGTGGCGTGGACGGTGAGCGCCGGTCTTGATCGGTTTAACGGTGAAAAGAGTGAGCTGTTTAGTCAGTTTAATCTGGGGTTCGGCCGGGCGTGGCAGCTGCCGCTTGGGCATCGTGATGGTAAGCGACTGGGCAGTGCTCGATTGTTTGCATTGGGCGATCTGACTGCGAGAGCGGACAATCAGTTTGAAGAGGGTTATCAGGTCTCGGCAGGCCTGCGGGCTGGTTGGCTATGGCAAGGCTGGGCGAATCAGGAACTGATTCAATTTCGTTGGCAACCTGTGGCGTTGGGGGATGACACACCACGACGCGAGCTGACTATAGAAGAAGCGTTCAATGGGTTTGATGATGTGCAGCTGCGATTTGGTTTCAGTCGCCAGTGGGCTGCCTCCGAGGCGACGAACAGTTGGAAACTGACCTATGCCTGGTATTTCTGAAGCGCTCACGTTTGCTCGGATTACTGTCATGGTTGCCATGGCTGCAGCGTTAAGCGGGTGCGCCTCACTGACGGCCTTGTATTTTCATCCTCAGGAAGTTTGGATACAGACGCCGGACAGGTTTGATATTGATTACGAAGACGTCTGGCTGAAAGCGGATGACGGCATCGAATTGCACGCCTGGTTGTTGAAGCCCGATCCTGTAGAGAAGCCCGCTGTAGAAAAAGACAAGGTCATCCTGTTTCTTCATGGTAACGCCGAGAACATCTCGACGCACACGCGCAGTGTGTTCTGGCTGGTCGATGAGGGTTACACGGTACTAGCACTTGATTACCGTGGCTTTGGCGCGTCGCAGGGGCGGGCGATCCTGCCAGATATTCTGATGGATGCAAAAGCCGCTGCCGAATGGCTGAGAGCAAACTACCCGGATCAAGCGCTTGTCGTCATCGGGCAATCCATGGGTGCTGCCTTAGCCGTCAACTTTGTTGCGGATCACGGTGACTCGTACGAGGTTTCTCAACTTGTTATCGAGGCCCCGTTTGCGGGGTTTCGTAGCGTAGCGAGAGAAATGCTGCAGCGCAGTATCGTCGGGACGATTGTTTCACCGCTTGTCTACTTAGTTCCATCTGAGTGGGACCCAATAGATCGAGCACCCGAAATCAGTGTTCCTGTAATGCAATTGCACAGTCGTATGGACGATGTTGTTCCTATATCTGAGGGAGAGGCGCTGTTTCAGGCTTTGCCAGAGACTCAGCGCTGTTTTGTCGCATCGCAAGGACCGCATATTGCCAGTTTTCGGTTCAACACCTTCCGTCAGCATGTTACGGATTTTCTACTTTCTGGCGATTGTCCCTCTGAGAGAGATACAGCGTCTGATTCACATCTGAAATCGAATCAGTAGCGGGATTTACCGGCGAATGACCTTCCGGTATAATGCCCCGCCTTTCCTACAACCTCATTCGGAAGGCTCTTCTATGTTGCGAATCGCTCA
>PDUK01000045.1 GCA_006212115.1 Thalassolituus sp.
TCACTCTGAGACATAACGCGACCATCCTTGACCGCTTGCTCACCGCGGGCGATCCCTTCAAGGATGCTCATCCGGGTCATCAACTGCTCGTAGTCATGCACATCCAGCAAATACGCTGAAGGCTGACCATGTTCTGTAATCAACACAGGCTCTTTGGTTTCGTGAAGATCAGCAAGGATGCGCGTTGCCTGGCGCTTCAGGCTGGTAACAAGCTCGGTTTTCATGACTGATCCTCGACAAGAGAAAGTATCACTATAGTATCACTTTCTAATTTCAACAAGTACAAACCAGCTCCAACCGGCGAAGTCATGAATGCCATTCATCACCTGAAGATTCGGGGTAGCGCTTTCGCCCCTGTATTGTCAGTCCACAATTCTGACAGCTAATTGGCTTATTTACCCCATAACCCAACAGTCTTAAATAACTATGAAACCGATTTCCACATTTGGGACACCTGGTTCTTCTGATATATGCCCAATAAACGCCAACATATACAGGGAAGATGATTTTCACCAGCAGCACTGATACTTCCCGCTTTTCAGCAGAAAAATAGTACGCGATCGCGAAAAAAGTCAGAAAGAATGACAGATATATCATCCATTCCGTTCGCTGAATTTTCTTTAACGCTTTCAGTAACTCAGTATCCATAGAATTTCTCAGCAATAAAAAAGGCTGCATACGCAGCCTCTTTTAAATCAGAACAATTAACTATTAAGCAGTCTTGTTCTTCTTACGGTTCTGGTTCGCCTGCAGTTTCATAACTGCAACGATGACCTTCTGGTACCACGAACCCATGGTACGAACCATCAGGTCGAAAGCAACCGCATCCAACCGCATCTGGGCCAATCAACACACGACGTTTGTTTTTCTTAACGCCGTTGATGATGGTTTTCGCTGCCTTGTCTGGCGTTGTAATGAACAGACGCTCGAATTCAGCTTTTGAATCGTCCGCGCTTGCGCCGGTGATTTCAGAGGACTTCTCGTTAAAGCGAGTCGACTGCGCGATGTTGGTTTTGATACCGCCCGGGTGTACACAGGTCGTGCTGACACAAGAGCCAGCGATATCCAGATCCTGACGCAGTGACTCAGTCAGACCACGTACCGCAAACTTAGAGGCGTTATAACCGCTCATCAGTGGCTGTGAGGCCAGACCGAAGATGCTGGAGATGTTGATGATGTGACCTTCACCGGCCGCTTCCATGTGTGGCAGGAAAGCTTTGGTACCGTAGAGTACGCCGTAGAAGTTGATGTCCATGATCCACTTGTAGTCTTCGATCGACAGGTCACCCACGGTGCCAGCCAGAGCAACACCCGCATTGTTGAATACGAGGTTGGCTTTGCCATGATCTGCAACCACCTGATCGGCCCACGCATAGAAGGCATCTTTGTCGGATACGTCCAGCGTCTGACTGGTAATTTTTACCGGATACTGTTTCATCAGTTCAACGGTTTCCGCCAGACCCGCTTCGTTCACATCGCTGATCGCGACGTTACAACCGTTCTGGGCCAGGTTAATAGCCAGTGCACGTCCGATACCAGAACCTGCACCTGTTACTGCGGCGACTTTACCACTCAGATTTCTCATCTTTTTCTCCTTCAGACTATTTAATTCGCCTGAATTTTGTCTGTTTTATTACCGTGTTTGATACTACGGTAACTCAGCATTATTCACAGGGTGCTTTCAGCCAATTTGGTGACTGAAAACACCCCGTTTTGGCAGTATTTATACGTATTAACGGAACGTGTGATCAGCGCGTTTAAAGTTCTTAGCCAACAGCCAGAAACTCCAACTAAATCCCGGAAACATAGCAATTACTTTTCCGCTTTTGCTCTTATACCAGGAGTTACAACCGCCTTTTTCCCAGACCGTTTTCTTCATTTCACTGTGGATGTGATTGGTGTAACGCTCTTCAGCTTCAGGTGTAACTTCAATCGATTTGGCATGTGCACCACGTACGCGATGAATGGCCTGCATGATGTAGTTCATCTGTGCTTCGATCACAAAGATTGCCGAGGTATGCCCAATACCTGTATTGGGACCCGTTACAATAAACAGGTTCGGAAAATCTGGAATAACGGTCCCCAAATAAGCTCGAGGATAATCTTCCCAGACTTCGCTGATCGACTTACCACCGCGACCTACAACCGGATAAGAAATAACACCGTCGGTAGCATCGTAACCAGTGGAGTAGATGATTAAGTCCAGATCGAGCTCTTCACCCTTCTCGGTGTTGATACCTGTTTCTGTAATTTCATTGATACCGTCAGTTTTATCATGCAGGAACACATTATCCCGACAGAATGCCGGATACAGCGTATTCGAAAGGATGATCCGCTTACAGCCGATCGTGTAATCCGGTGTCACTTTAGCGCGAAGTTCCGGATCTTTAATCTGACGTTTAATGTGTGCTTTGGCTGGGTTCTGAGCCGCTGCTTTCAAGCCTTTCTCTGAATACTTGAATCCAAAAATACGAGTTTCAAGGCCCCAGTAAATGGCCCAACGAAGCATTTTGTAGAGGAATTTATTTTTCAGTAATGCTCGCTGCCATGGTTTGAACTTTTTGTCATGACGTGGCAACACCCAATGTGGTGTACGCTGGAATACATGCAGTTCTTCTACATCTTCGGCAATAGCCGGGATAATCTGCGCAGCACTGGCACCGCTGCCAATAATCGCAACTTTTTTGCCTTTGTAGTCGTAATTATGATCCCAATCATTGGTATGGAATGACTTACCCTTGTAGTTGTCACGCCCCTTGAAGTTCGGGATAACGGGTGTGCTCAATGGTCCGGAGGCATTAACGATAAATTGCGCTTCGTATACTTCTCCATTGTCGAGATGAATATGCCAGCGGCTGATATCATCCTGCCACTCGACTTTAGCGACGTTGCAATTCGTATGAGTACGCTCGCGCAGGTTGTATTTGCTGATTACAAACTCAGTGTACTTATTCAGTTCAGCCTGATCAGCGAACATCTGTGACCATGGATAAGGCTCATGCGAGATGGAATACAGAGGCGACTGCACATCAACAGCTGCACCTGGGTAAGTATTCTGCGACCAGGTTCCTCCCATAAAGCTACGACGCTCAAGGATCACGAAGTCTTCGCGGCCTTGCTTAAGCAGGTTGATCGCAGCGCACTGCCCACCGAACCCACTACCAATAATGACAATATTATGTTGCTGCATTTGCTCTACCTCATTGCACTATCGCTCGTCGATCAATCTGACGACGCTTGATGTCACTTTACTTCTGACGACACGTGATGTCAAATACACACATGCCGACATCTAATCCTAGCTCGACCGGCCGCAGTTACCGCGGCATGACACCAGAACAACGCACCGCACAGCGTCGCGAACGATTCCTCGATGCAGGTCTGAATGTTTTTGGCCTCGAGGGATTTCACGCAGCTACGGTGCGCCGCATCTGTAAAGAAGCGGGACTGACCGATCGCTACTTCTATGAAAGCTATGGCTCCATGGAAGAGCTGCTTGTGGAGGTGTATGAGCGCTGCCTGAGTGGCATTCTCATGCGGCTGCAAGCGTCGCTGACCGATATCCAGACCGATGTCTTTCCGGAAGAGCTGATCAAACGCCTTTTAAACGAGTTTTTCGTAGAGATGGAAGACCCTCGAGTCGCCAAAATCTGTATGTTTGAGGCAGAAGGCGTCAGTGTAAACATGCACTCCATGTACAACGACTACATCAGGCGGTTCGTGACCATTCTTATGGCCGCCTCCAGGTCTCATGTTCAGCACTGGCCCCTCACCAACGAGGAAACCGAGGTACTGGGTAATGCTATTGTTGGTGGTATCATTCAGGCCACGCGGAACTGGACGCTGAAAGACTACCACCTCAGTCGCGAGGCCATGGTCAATGGCATTCTGGTTCTGTTCAAAGGTACTCAGGCCTTACTCGATCAACCTGCCGACAGCGACTACGACCGCTAAGCGGCGCAGCGCTCTGATTCAGCAGGAAACGCAATGAAACTCGACGACATACGCAAACTCCATCAGAAGAAGTACCGCCAGCTGCATCAGAAATATCTGGTCGAGGGTGAACATCTCATCTTAGAGCTCGAACGAGCAACCAAACTTAACCCCGCACTGACTGATACGGAGCTGTACGTCACCGAGCAACATAAAGATTGGTCGACGCCTTTTCGCAAACACGTTGTCAGCCAAAAAGTCATGGCGCAGCTTTCGGACACAAAAACGCCTCAGGGCCTGCTTGCCGTGACGCCGATACAAACGGCGGCAGATGCTAGCGACCAAACATCCGACCTGAAAGCTGTCTACCTCCACGAGATTCAGGACCCTGGCAATCTTGGGACTATTATCCGCACGTTGGGTTGGTTTGGTGGTTTCCGCCTGCTGCTCAGCCCCAACAGCGTTGATCCATTCAACCCGAAAGTCGTCCGCTCCAGCATGGGGGCTATTTTTCACGTGCCGATGGAGCTGGACGTTGATCTTATGTCCCTGCCACACAGATTCCGCAACATAGCCACACTGGATATGCAGGGTGAGCACATGAGTCACGCGTCATTCAGAAGTTGCGACTGCTATGTATTTGGCAATGAAGCCAGAGGCGTTCCGCGCGCGACCCTCGAAGCGATTGATCCGCATACCTTCACAATCGTAGGTTGCGGCGCCATTGAATCCCTTAATCTGGCAACAGCCGTAAATATGGCGGCCTACGAGATCAACCGTCTCTGACTCTTTACAGTTTAATCTCATCATAATCCCGCCGACGGCGTTGCCCATTACGGGCACTTGAGGGACAATAGCGCCCCTTTTTCGGCGGCCCCTGATGATGGTTGCCGGCAATGCAAAGCAATCGTGATCAGGAGTCGTTACATGACCACCCGTACCGAACTGGCAAATGCCATCCGCGCACTCAGCATGGACGCCGTGCAGAAAGCCAACAGGCGCCCCGATGGGCATGGCAGACATCGCCGAAGTTCTCTGGAACGATTACCTGAAGCACAACCCGGAAAACCCAGACTGGGCTGACCGCGACCGCTTTATTCTGTCGAACGGTCACGGCTCCATGCTGATCTACTCGCTACTGCACCTGAGCGGCTACGATCTGTCGATCGACGACCTGAAAAACTTCCGTCAGCTGCACTCTAAAACGCCGGGCCACCCCGAATACGGTTACGCACCGGGCATCGAGACGACCACAGGCCCGCTGGGTCAGGGCATCGCCAACGGTGTCGGTATGGCACTGGCAGAGAAAGTTCTGGCGGGTCAGTTCAACCGTGACGGCCACGACATCGTTGACCACAACACTTACGTGTTCCTGGGCGACGGCTGCATGATGGAAGGTATCTCTCACGAGGCCTGCTCTCTGGCCGGTACACTGGGTCTGGGCAAGCTGATTGCGTTCTACGATGACAACGGCATCTCTATTGACGGCGAAGTAGAAGGCTGGTTTACCGACGACACCGTTAAGCGTTTCGAGTCCTACGGCTGGCAGGTAATTCCTAAGGTAAATGGCCACGATCCAGAAGAGATCAAACAAGCCATCGACACCGCCCGCGCTAACAGCGATCAGCCAACCCTAATCTGCTGCAAAACCATCATTGGATTCGGCTCTCCGAACAAAGAAGGTAAAGAGGAGTGCCACGGCGCACCTCTGGGCGACGATGAAATCGCACTGACCCGCGAGCGTCTGGGCTGGAAACACGGTTCGTTCGAGATCCCTGAAAACGTATACGAAGGCTGGAGCGCAAAAGCGAAAGGCGCTGCTGCTGAAAACGCATGGAACGACAAGTTCGCTGCGTACGAAGCGGCTCACCCAGAGCTGGCAGCTGAGTATAAGCGTCGTATCGCTGGCGACCTGCCGGTGGACTTTGCAGCACAGGCTCAGGCGTACATTGAAGAGTGTCAGGCCAAAGGCGAGACCGTTGCTTCGCGTAAAGCCTCTCAGAACACCCTGAACGCCTTCGGCCCAATGCTGCCTGAATTCCTCGGCGGCTCTGCAGACCTCGCAGGCTCTAACCTGACGCTGTGGAACGGCTGCAAAGGCGTGAGTGAAACTGACGCTTCTGGTAACTACATTTTCTACGGCGTGCGTGAATTCGCCATGAGCGCCATGATGAACGGTATCGCACTGCACAAAGGTTTCGTTCCTTACGGCGCTACCTTCCTAATGTTCATGGAATACGCCCGTAACGCCGTACGTATGGCGGCACTGATGAAGCAGCGTGCGATTTTCGTCTACACCCACGACTCGATCGGTCTGGGCGAAGATGGCCCAACCCACCAGCCAGTTGAACAAGTTGCGAACCTGCGTAACACACCAAATCTGCAAACCTGGCGTCCTTGTGACACGGTGGAATCTGCGGTGGCGTGGAAATCGTCTGTTGAGCGCAAAGACGGCCCATCAGCGCTGATCTTCTCTCGTCAGGGTCTGCCTCATCAGGACCGTAACGCCGAGCAGGTTGCTGCCATCGCCCGCGGTGGTTACATCCTGAAAGACTGTGCTGGCACCCCAGACGCCATCATCATCGCGACCGGCTCTGAAGTCTCACTGGCGATGGAGGCGGCTGAAAAACTGAGCGGCAAAAACATCCGTGTTGTTTCTATGCCTTCAGCCGAAGTCTTCTGTGCTCAGGGTGCTGAATACATGGAGCAGGTACTGCCAACCGCAGTAACGGCTCGTGTTGCGGTAGAAGCTCTGCACAAAGACTACTGGTACAAGTTTGTCGGCCTGAACGGCGCCATCGTTGGCATGGACACCTTCGGTGAATCTGCCCCTGCCGGTGACCTGTTCAAAGAGTTTGGCATCACCACCGACGCCGTTGTTGATGCCGTAAACAGCCTGCTGTAAGCCCAGCGTTTCAGCCAGACTGTGAAATAAAAAAACCGGGCCAAGTGCCCGGTTTTTGTCTTTCTTAGGCGATGTTTGCAATCATAACGATGCCGCGGTTAGGAAAAGTTGTTAGGATCGAAAGAAACGACCTGTATGGAAAACATGGCATGCATCGTCTCTTCACTTTCTTATTACTCACAATGGCGTCGGGATGCTCTCTCGTTTTCGCCGAGACACTGACCTTTGCCTTAGTCGCCAAAAGCACATCGGACCCGAACTTTGTACTAGCTTGGGAAGCCTGTCACAGAGCAGCCCAGAGGGACGGCAATCGCTGTGAGCTCTTGGGTGAAGCTGGTGTCGCGAATGCCCACCTTCAAGCCAAAGCGATTGAAGATGCACTCGCCTCTCAGAAGTACGCAGCGCTTGCGGTTTCAGTCACCCAATCCGAGTTTGTTGCCTCTGCTCTCGCACAAGCCAACATCCCTGTCGTTACCTTTGATTCGCCATTTAATGACACTGAATTTGACGCTGCACCTACTTACGTTGGGGTGAACAATTACCTGTTCGGCAGAGACCTCGGCATGATGGCGCAATGGCTGCGCCCACATGCGGGAACACTTTGCATTATGTCGGTCGAGCACGACCCTAATCTACAACAGCGCGTAGAGGGTATCAGGCGGGCGCTGAGTGGCGACCCTGAACGAAGTAGCGATCTCCCGCTTGATAGCGAGCAAGGATGGACTGAAGCTGATCGCTGCCCCCTTTTGTCCGCTGGCAGCTCTGCTGACGCACTAACCCAGCTACGAGGCATACTGCAGAATATACGCCCTGATGTTCTGATCTCGGTCGGACACTGGCCGGTGATTAATGAAAGAGGTTTCCGAACGTTACTCAAGGAGAACCACCTGAGAACTGGCACCTACGGTCCAGGGATCATAGTTGGCGTGGGAGGAATAACCAGTAGCTACCGGGAGCTTCTTACCGAGGGCCTTCTGTCCGGTATCGTCAGTATCGACTTCGATGAAATTGGTGCCAAAACCTACCAACAAATGAACGCCATAGTAAAAGGGAAATCCGTCGAGCCGTCTGTCTATACGAATAGTATTTTTATTCCACCCCAAGCGAGGGCTCATCCAGACGAATGATCTCGAGTCCTTCAGGCAGCGATAGCTGAATTTCAACTGCGACCAGCTTTTGACAGGTTGCCCCCAGCACCTGAAAATCGTCCTCGCTTAGGGCTCCGTCCAATCGTTTGAGATAGTAGCGCCCATCAAAGGAATAAATTTTATCCCCCACTATCGGGTGGCCCAAGGACGCAAGATGCGCCCGTATCTGGTGCTTCCTACCAGTCAGGAGTGTGCATTCAATCTTTGTGAACTCCCCCGAACGGGCGATGACATCAAACCGTGTCTGCGAAGGTTTCACCGATACGAACACAGGATCAGACTCATCGGTTACAGGATACATCTGTGTTCGAATTGAACTGTCTACACGCTCCGAGAGCGCTGTAGCAACCTCTTTACTCTGCCATTCCGGATCACCCCATACTGTCGCGTGATACACCTTTTTAGTCATCAACCGCGACAAGCGCTTCTTCCAACGCTTGTCGGCAGCTTCATGCTTGGCAATCAGAATCAAACCGGCGGTTTCTGCATCGAGCCGGTGCAATAGGCGCGCATCGCGCCAAGGGGTGTGACGGCGTACTTCCGAGATCAGGGTTCCAAACAAATTGCGTGTAGTTCGACTAACTGGTAGCTGATGAGGCTTATAAACGACCATCAGGTCATGGCGCTCCCAAACGACATACCAACCCCGGTCAACTGGCCCCTCAATGTGATCCGACAACTCAATACTGAGTACGCCATTCTCTGGCAGTGTACGCCCGGCTACGAACGGCTCATCATCTATACGACACATGGCAGCCAATGCATTTCGCTGCTCCGCAGTGTGACGCGGTAGTAACCACGCTATTGCGTCATCAAGTGATTGCCACGGGTCCGACGGGGTAAGCGAGCAAGAAAGACAGTAGCTCATCCAGCCATCACACCGAGCCACGCAAGAGCCAGAAAGACATAACGTAGCAGCTTTCCTATAAAGATTAATATCAACGACAGCGCAGTCGGCGTTCTACTTATCCCAGCGAGTACCACGAGAATATCTCCAACTATAGGCATCCAGCTTAGTAACAGGGACCACACGCCGTAACGTTTAAACAGAGCCTCTGCTGCACGCCCGCGACGGGATAACACTCTTTTACTGTCATACCAGGCTCGACCAGCCTTACCCAGCCACCACGTCAGATAGCCCCCGAGTGTATTACCCAGGGTCGCTAAAGCAACCACCCATAACGCAGAAATGTCCTTTTCGAGCAGGACAATCACGAACCACTCCGAGCCTAGCGGAAGGACAGAACCTGCCGCGAAAGACAGCAGGAAGATAATCAACAGGTTGGTCAAATCATCTGAAAAGACGATATCGGACATAGCGGTTAAACACCTGTCTGTTACACTTCGTGCTTTAGTTTAACAGCCAGAGTGCATAGGTCCTCATGTTGCAGTCATTATTCAAAGAAAAATACGGCATTCCACTGGACGAAATAAAGCGCCGACACGCGTATGAAGATTCAAAATTTATCCGCGTACAAGGCATGGACGTTCATTATCGTGATGTTGGCGAAGGCCCCGTATTACTTCTTCTTCACGGAATGTTCTCTTCACTGCACACATGGGAAGACTGGATAGAAACTCTGAAACAAGACTTCCGGGTTATTGCATTAGACGCACCGAATTATGGCCTGACAGGCGCACACCCTAACGGCATGTTTAAGCATATTTACAGTGATTTCCTGAATGACTTTACTGATGCATTGGATATCAAGGAATGCATGCTCGCGGGCAACTCACTTGGTGGCTGGATGTCATGGGAATTTGCAGGACGCTATCCCGAAAAAGTGAAAAAGATCATTCTAATTGATTCCGCGGGATTCTTATTTGTAGTTCCTTGGCTGTTACTGACGCTTGCACTGCCGGGTGCTACTTTCCTTGGGCAGCGAGTGAAATACCCGAAAGGTGCGTTCTGGGCAGTTATTAAGGATGTCTACGGTGATCGGTCGAAAGTCACCAAAGAAAAAGTGGATCTTTACTACGACCTTTCCATGCGCGAGGGAAATCGAACGGCTTCCGCTCGTGTCGTACACTTTATCCGCAATAACTTCGGTTTCAGAACCGGTTATATGAAGAATATCCACCAGCCAACATTGGTTATGTGGGGGCGCAAGGATCGCTGGATTCCGCTACGCCATGTGAAATCCTTTATGAAAAAGATCCGTAATTCTGAATCGATTATTTACGATGACGCTGGGCATATGCCAATGGAAGAAATTCCGGACATTAGCGTAAAGGATGCGCGAGAGTTTTTGCTACGTTAAGGCGAATACCAAGCAGCAATTCGCTCTTTAATGCTCATTCCGTCAGGAGTCCCACCTGACGGAGTCCAGTTTCGAAGATACGCAAGATCATCAGAAAACTCTGCCATTGGTGTTCCCTCGCCCTCGAGCGACACGGGTACTGACTCGATAAAGTCGCATGTATCCCGCGCCACTTTTAATGCCTTCAGACAACTTACTGTGTAGCGAGGACTGTCTACACGATTCACGGCCCACCACTCCGCTTGCAGCGTCTCGTGAGTAATGTCGAGCAATACAAATCCCCGGTAATAAAAATCAACGAATTCAAGGTGTGGCATTACCTGAGATAAAGAGGAGGCAGCAACCATCGCAGCCGTTTGATTAGTAATACCCGGAGACGTCACCGCCGGCGTGACCAATTCAAACCCAAGAGGGTGATCCGTTGAGGCAAAAGGGTCTTCGTGTAACGTCATTGCCCAACTGGAGTGAATATCCCCAGTAAGCACACCGAAATTACTGATCTGGTGCTTTCGTAAACAATCAAAGATACGACGACGCGCTGCGGGGTATCCATCCCATTGATCGTAGTTAAGAGGCTGATCTGCCAGACCCAGCTGAGCCATCATCACTTGCTGACCCAATAGCTTCCAGGTAATGCCCTGCTGCTGAGCCTCCATTAAGCGGCCTTCCAGCCACTGCTCCTGCTCCATTCCCAGTAACGTTCGCTCTTCCATCTGAGTTTGGTGGGGCAGTGAGGCGGGCTCGTCCCGACCGGCTAATCGTGTATCCAGAACAGAGAGATCCAACAAATCTCCAAAGCGGTATCCTCGATACAATGCCAACCTACCTGTATGGCTAATCTCTCGCACGGGCATCCACTCATAATACGCCTGCACCGCTGCATTCAGTCGAACACTCCAGTCTCCCTGCTGGTCAGAGTGATTCTTCGCACCGCCCTGCCAGGCATTATTGGCAACTTCATGGTCATCCCAGATCGCGATAAAAGCATGACTACGATGAACCGCCTGAGAGTCCTTATCTGCTTTGTAACAGGCATGGCGTGCACGGTAATCGGCGAGACTGACGGTTTCCTGTAACGGCTCGTTTATCCGACCGCTTGATAGGGATTCCTCAATATTGGCGTATTCATAAATGTAATCACCGAGATGCAAAATCACATCAAGATCAGAGCGGCCAGCTAATTCGCGATAAACATTAAAATATCCTGCCGCGTAATTAGAACAGGATGTAAACGCAAGACGGATACGATCAACATGACCATCAGGGAGCGTACGGAAGCGCCCCGTATCTGACCAATGCCCCATACAATAAAAAGCATAGAAATAGGCATGCCCCGGAGCAAGACCACGCACGTCGTGCTTAGCCGTGTAATCCCTCTCGGCCGACGTGTAACCACTTCCCTCGGCCACGATATTATTTAAACCACGATCTGTGGCAATAACCCAGCGATAAGCCAATCCGCCTGGCTGCCCAGAAGGTGTTAACCGAGTCCAGATAATGATGGCGTCCGAAAGTGGATCACCGCTGGCAACACCATGCTGGAAAGGGTATCCGGACTGAGTGCGCTGATCTTTACCGCCCGCCAGTACAAATCCGCTGGCTAAGCTGTCGATCAGAAATTCCCTGCGGGACAGAGGCATCGCTAAAGCTCATTCTGTGTCTGACGCGTACAGTAAGCCCTGTTCAAATTACAGGCAGATGGCCCCTATCTGACAAAACGATGACAATTTCACAGCCAATGCTGTCGCTATACAACCTCCCCGTTACAACCAGAGACGGGCATTCTTCGGGTGTGTAAAAATTAAGGAAAACAGCATGTCATTGATGCGTTATATGGGCCTGACAAAACTCAGCACCGCCGAACTCGCCGAGACCTATACCAACGACAATTCCAAATTCTTTCACTACCGTGGTGACAATATTCACTACCGGGTAGAAGGTAACTCTGACGAAGCCGCGCCAGTGCTTATCATGCTCCATGGGATTATGGCATCACTTCAGACATGGGATGGCTGGGTAGAACATCTGAAGGAGAAATATAGGATCGTCCGCCTCGATGTGCCCGGCTTCGGCCTCAGTGGTGCAATCAGCGATGGCGATACTTCCATCGAAGGCATTGTTGATCGTATAAACGCCCTGATGAATCATCTGGAACTGGATAAGGCGGTCCTGATCGGCAACTCACTGGGAGGTTATATCTCATGGAGTTTTGCTGCAGAACACCCTGAAAGAGTTCAGGCGCTCGTCCTTTTGGATGCCGCTGGCTATCCGATGCAGCTCCCCCTGATTATGAAGCTGTTCACCACCCCTTACCTACGCCATCTGGTCAGGGTTGCTACGCCTCAATTTATCGTAAGGTACATACTCGGGGAGGTTTACGGGGATAAACGCCGCATAGCCGAAGAAAAAATCCCTTGTTACCAGGATATGATGCTGCACAAAGGCAACCCTCTATCACTGCTTAAGATCTTCGAAGAATTGGATAATATGACGCCCGAGCGTGTAGCAGAAGTCACAGCGCCAACCCTGATTCAGTGGGGTGAAAAAGACATCTGGATCACGCCGAAAAATGCCCCGTTGTTTCACAGGGACATCAAGGGCTCGGAACTGATTATGTACCCCGGAGTCGGTCACGTCCCAATGGAAGAGATTCCGGAACAGTCAGTCAAGGACGCCGAAGCGTTTCTGTCACGCGTACTGTAACCCCCAGAGCAGCATGGCCTGCAGGGGCAAGGAGTATGACGTGTCGACGTTAGTCCTCCGATGCCCCATCAATCAGGCCTGTCGCCAGGTAGCACTGCCCGATCAGGGCCAATGCTTCTATCGTTAATTGCGAGAAAGTCTTCATACCGACACCTCTTCATGTTGGTATCTATCGAGATTGTTATCTCTAAGTTAAGTACAGTCCCGTCATTTTGAAAGGCAATAAAAGCTACCGGCCTGATAGAGATCAATAATCCCTCTGGTATGAAGTGGCGTTTCTCCGCTAATTACTTGTCTTAACCGGCCCAATCAACACATGGGCCAGACGATTACCCGCTACCAATGCGCCGACAAACAGGAGTACGCTCTCATTTCCAGACAGAACATCCACCAACGCAGGCCCCGGACAAAGCCCGACCAAGCCCCAGCCGACACCAAACATCACGGCCCCAGAGAGTAAGCGCATATCAACAACCGACAGGGACGGCATATGGAAAGCGGATGCGAAAAGCGGTTTAACTCGTCGCTTACTGAATTGAAATGCGACAAAGAAAGTGACTACAGCCGCCGCCATCACGGCTATCAGCTCTGGACGCCACACCCCAAAAATATCCAGAAATGCGCGGACCTTAGCAGGGTCATTCATGCCTGATATCAGCAAGCCAAGTCCAAACAACAAACCACTGACAAAAGCGGTGATATAAGTCATATCTGCACCTCCAGAGCCGTCATCACTGCAACCGTGATCACTCCCGCCAACATGAAGGTTACTGTTGCCACGGCGGACCGGAACGAAAGACGTCCCATCCCACACACCCCATGTCCACTGGTACAGCCGTTACCGACATACGTACCAAACCCGACCAGCAGACCAGCTGCGATAAGCAGGAAAGGCTTATCAGTGATCGAAATCGGTGCCGGATAATCCACCAGTTGCACCATAGGCCATGCAAGCATGAGTCCTGCCAGAAAAGCCCACGACCAATGCCGATCCGGGTTTCTGAATTGAAAAACACTCGACAAAACACCGGTCATACCACTGATGCGTCCAACTCCCAACCACAGAACAGCCGCAGCAAGGCCGATCAGGAGTCCACCAAATATTTCATCCCACATAACAGCTCCAGGAGGATAAGTATTAAATGACTCTTCCAGCCAGTATTTCTGGCCGCGCGAAGTGTATCCCACGCGCCCGTGCTTTGTCCGGTTCTGTTCCTACGGCAATGCACCTATACTGATTGTCTCGCTATACGCTTTGTCTAAAACAGGAAACATCATGTCTGATTTACTGACACACAGCCAAGAGGGCACACCTCTCTACCTGCTCGAAAAAAACCAGTACAGTAACTGGTTTGAAAGCCAATCAGAGCCGATCAAAAACTGGCTGATCAACACCGGCTTCAGTGGTAATGGTCACACCACGCTGCCCTCACAGGATGGCGGCCTCGAAGGCGTGTTATGCGTAGTAGAATCAACCGAAGACTTCTTTGCGTTCGGCCACCTGTCCAGTGCGCTGCCTGCAGGAACCTACCACCCAGAGACCACATTATCGGACAATGCCTTATTGGCACTGGCATTCGGTTGGGGAGTAGGGGCATATCGCTTCACAAAGTACACCGAAAAGCCGTCAGCCACCGCGATACTGGCACTTGATAGCCCTGCCATCATCGATGAGGCTTCCCGCCTGATCGAAGCCACTCGACGTGTTCGCGATCTGGTCAACACGCCGGCCTCGGACATGATGCCCCAGAACCTGTCGGCCGCTGTACACGAAATGGCTCAGGAATTTGGCGCCAGCACCCGCGAAGTTGTTGGTGCAGAGTTACTTGAGCAGAACTACCCCATGATTCACGCAGTGGGTCGTGCCAGTGAACATGACCCTCGGTTAATCGATATGACGTGGGGTAACCCTGAACATCCCAAAGTGACTCTGGTTGGTAAAGGCATCTGCTTCGACAGTGGCGGCCTGAACCTCAAACCCGGCGACTCGATGCGACTGATGAAAAAAGATATGGGGGGAGCAGCACATTCCGTCGGTCTGGCCTACCTCATCATGGCGAACCAGCTGCCAGTACGCCTGCGATTGCTGATTCCAGCAGCTGAAAACGCCGTCAGTGGTAATGCCTTCCGACCGGGCGATGTTATTCCAACCCGCAAAGGCCTGACTGTTGAAATCGACAATACCGATGCTGAAGGTCGACTCGTACTGTGCGATGCCCTCAATGAAGGCGCCAGCGAGAAACCCGACCTGATGATTGATTTTGCAACACTCACAGGCGCTTGCAGAGTGGCATTGGGAACTGACCTCCCAGGCTTCTTCACCAATCAAAAGCAACTGGCCAGCGATCTTATGCAAGCTGGTGAGAAAGTCAGCGATCCTGTCTGGAATCTGCCTTTGTTCCGTATGTACAAAGAGGCCCTCCACAGTGAAGTCGCAGACATGGTGAACTCGGTACCGGGGCCATTTGGTGGGGCGATTACAGCTGCTCTATATCTCGAAGCCTTTGTGGAAGAAACCCCGTGGGTACATTTTGACGTCATGGCATGGAACCGCCGACCACTTCGTGGACGCCCTGTTGGCGGAGAAGCCATGGGAATGCGCGCCATGTTTGAGTACCTGCGCCAGCGCTACCAGTAATATAAGGCGCCATAAAAAAGCCCGGCGGTGCAAGCACGGCCGGGCTTTGTCAGGAGTTCACAAGCGCTCAGGCAGTTTTACTGTCTGATTCCTTGTTATAGATATCATCAACAGTAACCTCAACGTTCTCAGGTTTGTGGTTTACTGCAGCAGAGCTGGCCTGCTTCTGAGTCTTACGTGTTCCTTTCTTAAACAGAGTACGACGAGCATCCAGAACAACGCGTCCAAACGAACCCCAGTCCATTGAGCCAACACACGCCATTTCATCGCCCTGCGCCCAACCTGGGTTACGGCTTTCAAAGAAGGCAATCTTAGGTACGGCACGCTCTTTCTCGGTAATCGGAGTCACGAAATCGGACAGCGCACACGCGTCCTCACCGAAGTCCAGCAGACCGGTCTCACGGTTCAGAGCGCCTGGGAAAATGTTCTCAGCGGCCGCAAACGCGACTTCTTTCAGGTGTGGATCATCACCATCAATGTTTGGGTAGTACTTGTAGAAGTTATTAGCCAGAATCAGGTATGTACGGTAACCCATAGAAATCAGGAACCAGTACATTGGCAATGTTGGGTGACGCAAACGCTCAGACAGCAGCCAGCGGAAGAAAGACTGCGGGAACGCCGAGGTACCCCAGTACTCTTTCGACATAACAGTATCGCCACTAAACAGGATGCGAGTAGGCTTACCGTCAACGTCAATAGTACGAGCTACACCAGTCGAAAAACCAACCACTTTGCCATCAGTTTTACGCTTAGCAATGTGAGCACCCGTCTTATTGGAAAAATCTTCGAGGAACTGCTCAAAAGGCGTGTTCTGATAATACACTTTGAACAACTCGTACATACCCAAGCACTCGTCCAGGGTAATGTCTTCGCGCTTTTTGAAGCGCATTTTGATAGGCGGCAGTTTTTTCTGCGCCGCTTTGTTGGCTGACATAGTGAGAACTCCTGACCCTTTTTAGGGCTCAATTATTTTTAATTCACGCAGTGTCAGGCAGTCCCTCCGGAATGTCCCGTTACGACAACAAAAATAATAAAAGAGATAAGAGCACCACCACCTCAGGATTACCGGATGAAAGGCAAGTAAGACGTAGTGTGTTTAATATTTATTATTATTGTGTCGGTCGGGCAGGGAGCTCTCCTACTCCCGTAATCCGGCGTAAGCATGAACCGAACTACCCTTCCTGACGCCATCTCAAGGATGGCAACAGTTAACAGACGTTTCTTATTGAGAAATCTGTCTATTAAATCTGTATAGTGGAGTGTACGCCGATTTGACTCGCAGCCAATGGGTAAAATGAGCCACGCCCCTATTGGCTCATTTTGTTACATACATTTATGACTAAAGTCACTTCAGCTCTGCTATCTCAGTCTGGTAGCGATCTTCAAACTCAAGAAAGCGTGTACCACTTTGTGACGACGAGCGGATTCCACCCGTTTCGATGTTGTATACCCAGCCATGAATCTCGACTTTTCCTGTCGCTAACTTCGCTGCTACTACAGGGTGGGTCCGAAGATGCTGAACCTGCTGCAGTACGTTTTCTTCGATCGCTTCATTCAGGTGCTCATGGCCCAGGCAAGCGCCGCTATTGATGCCATTTCTTTCGCGAACAATCTCCATCGCAGACCGACAATGACCGAGCCATTCCTTTACATGCGGCAGGCCATTGAGCCCATCCATGTCTAAGGCCCCTTTCACCGCTCCGCAATCGGTGTGACCACACACGATAATATGACGAACACCCAACACAGCGACGGCATACTCAATTGACGCGGTCATACCGCCCGTTTCATTGGAATGAGGAGGAATGACGTTGCCGGCATTGCGACAAATGAATAAGTCACCCGGGTCAGAACCCGTCAGCAGGTTAGGATCGATACGAGAGTCCGAGCAGGTAATGAACAACACCTCTGGGCTTTGGCCGCCCGCGAGAGTACCAAACAAATCCTTTCGCTCAGGATAAACGTGGTTACGGAAATTGAGCACACCCTTAATTACATCTTTCACAATCGTACCTCTCATCACTTGTGGCGAAGGATACAGCACAGAACACCGTTCGCATAATTGGTATACACTGACCAACTATGATTATGTATGACAGACTTCCCCATGCCTTTATCAGTTCATAAACTTGCCAGTCGCCTGACCTTTCGTCAGCTGCAGGTATATAAAGCAGTCTATGATCTGAGGAGTTACAGCCAGGCAGGGGATCTTCTGGGCCTCACCCAACCCGCTGTCAGCAGTCAGGTCCGTCAACTCGAGCAAGCCTTGGGTATTCCGCTATTTGAATACATTGGTCGTAAACTCTATACAACCGCTGCCGGCGAGCGCATGCATGAGGCTGTTGTAGGCATCTTTGCTCAGATACAGTCGCTTCAGACAGAGCTCGCCGCTCTGGAGGGGCGAGTCGCGGGCGACCTGCGGATAACGGCGGTGAATACCGCTCAATACGTTATTCCTTATCTGCTACGTCCGTTTATTGACCGCAACCCGGATGTCAGGATCAGCGTGATGGTTGTGAACAGAGCAACGGCCATTGAGCGGCTCAGTAACAACCTCGACGACCTCGTCATTATGGGTATGGTTCCTGACGGCAAAGGGTTGGTCTCCATTCCATTTCTGGAAAATGAGCTGATCGCCGTCGCCCCTGCAGAGCACCCCTTACTTCGACAACCTTCTGTCACTGCCGAAGATTTTCTGAATAGCCAGCTATTAATGCGGGAAGCGGGCTCAGGCAGTCGCCTTGCTCTGGAAGTTCATTGTCATGAAAAGCGCCTTAAGATATCCGACCCCATTATTCTGGGCTCGAACGATGCCATCAAACACGCTGTGATTGCGGGCCTCGGTGTTGCTGTGCTCCCCAAACTAAGCATATTGCCGGAGTTGCAGCTTGGCACTTTGCAAAACCTGGATATTGAACACTTCCCACTACGTCGTAGCTGGTGTCTGGTGCATCCGGCAAATAAAAACCTGACTCCGGCGGCGCGGGCTTTTATCGAGCATATCCAAAAGAATACTGAGGAAATTTCTCAACTTTTTGACAAGCAGAGTCACTACTTCCCCAGTAAAAAAGCATCGACTTAAGGCAGCTCGAACATCTCTGCCGATTGAGGAATTGCCCGCCAGATAAGACGTCCGTGACGTACATGGAATACGCCAGCACGTTGCCAGCGTGTACCAGATGCCATGCGATTCCGAATGCCTTTACGCCATAAAGACACAACACCCCACAGAGAAGCTGGCCCCATGAAGTGCCAGGCAGAGCTATAACCCAGGCCGAATCGGCCATAAAGCATGCGCTCTGGATCGTGGTAAAAGTGTAGATTCTCTGCGCCACCTATCACCTCTAGCCATGCATCACGTACAGCAACATCCCCATGCGTCACAATGACTACGGCAACGTCAGTATGCTCCGCAGCCCAGGTATTACTGAACTTTATGTCGCGCTCAGCGAAAGGACAGCCGACATGGCGGACAAACACAAACAAGACATCGGGAAAATGCGCAAGTTCTTCTGGAATACAGATCTCATCCCCCGGAACGGGAATATCTGTCACCACTTGCCTGAGAGGCTTACTCAGAAATATCGTATTCATATACAAAAAAGCCCGGAAAACCGGGCTTAGTATCGTTAACTGGATCAGTTTGCGCGACCAGTAAACTTACTTTCGTCGGTGTTAACCTTGATACGGTCACCTTCAGCAATGTGCTCCGGTACCTGGACAACCAACCCGGTTGACAGGGTTGCTGGCTTAGTACGAGAAGTCGCAGAAGCTCCCTTCATTGCAGGCGCTGTTTCAACAATAACCAACTCGACGATAGTCGGTAAATCTACACCGACCGCCGACTCATTTAATACGACAACCTGCAGACCCTGCGTCTCTTCATTGATAAACAGAACCTCGTCGGCAATCGACTCTTTGTTCAGGGGATACATGGTGAAGTCTTCTGAATCCATGAAGTTGTACTCGTCGCCATCAACATAGGACAACGTAACCGGGCGGCGAACCAGATCGGCAAGATTCAACATATCGCTGTCTTTAAACGATTCGTCCAGCTTTGCTCCGGTGACGACATCGTACATACGCATGCGATAAATGGACCCACCGGCACGACCTTGTGGTACCGAACGCTCGATGTCCTTCACGAAGTACACACTGCCGTTGTACTCAACCGCAGCATTCTTTTTGATCTCACTGGCCTTTGGCATGCAAATTAGCTCTTAATAAACAAATTTTAGAGCGTGAGATTACACCAAGCGGATAAAGAAGCAAGCGCGAGTCATGTTTGCTTCGTCGTCCCAGCAGAACGCGCGCATGAAGGGCAAAGGCAGGCCTTTCCTCGCTGAGAATCAGGAATCCGCTTCAGGCTTTCAGGGTTAATTGTTTCGGTCATACACCAGCATTGGGTGTCGAATGAGCCCGAGGCTGCGGGCTGACAGCGGTTGTCAGCGCCACACAACGGGCAACGGTACTCACGCAGAGGGGTAATTGCATGAGATTTATGAGAGGTACGCGAATCAGTCATAGCCAAAGCATACCCCAGAGCGTGTGCCCGCAACACAGCACTCCAATTCTGAGGTCGCTCAGAAGTTCACCGCCAGACCCACACCAAGAGCATCCAGCTCTACATCATCGTCGTCTATGTAGTTCATATACTCGGCGTTAACTTCTAATCGCTCGTTGATGTTGAAGTCTGCGCCAATCCCCATAGAAAGGCCCATCTCATCGTCCGAATCACTGAAGGCGCCATTATCATAGCTGTAATCCGCACGGGTGATGCCGACGATAGCATATGGAAAAAATACATCAGATAAGGCAATACCCCCACGTACGTAACCACCCAACAGGCTATCCAGTTCTACGCCATCGTCATCCAGGCCAAAACCAGCACGAACCTCACCGGAAAAGTTCTCATTGATATACATACCCAAACGACCATATGGCATGGTGACGTCGTTGTTGTCTCCCAGCTCAGCCATTCCGAGCCCACCGCCCGCATACATCGCACGGTCTGCCATTACGGGAGCAGCACACGCGCCAGCGATACCAAGGACTGCCATTTTCTTTGTCAGTGTGTTCATGACCATTTTCATAAAAACATCTCCGTATTAAAAAGCGAGTATGTAATCGGAGAGCTCGTGTAAAAAATAGTTCGAATTATATTTTTTGAACTTTAAGGAACTTTATTTGGCTTGAATCATTTGGCTTGAATCATTTAGCTTGAATCAGCACGCATAAAAAAGCCGCAAAGACTCCATGTCTTGCGGCCTTTTATGCCTCTTTTAATTCAGAGGACGGCCACCCGTTAAAGTGGCCAGGGTGCTAATTTTAATCTCAGTTTCGAATCAGATGATCGAAGGCGCCCAAGGCTGCGGTGGCACCCGCACCCATTGAGATGATGATCTGCTTGTACGGCACGTTTGTGCAATCTCCCGCTGCAAATATACCGGGAACGCTCGTTTGGCCGTGATCATCGATCACCACTTCACCACGCTCGGTCAAGGTAATGGTGTCTTTCAGGAACTCTGTATTTGGCACCAGACCAATCTGAACAAAGATACCCGCCAGGTCCACCACATGTGTTTCATCTGTAGCACGATCTTTGTATTTCAGACCGACTACACGCTGACCATCACCCAGAACCTCGGTCGTCATTGCCTGTTTAATGATATTCACATTTGGCAGCGACTGCGCTTTCTTGACCAGTACGGCGTCGGCACGCAAAGTGTCTGAGAACTCCAGCACGGTCACGTGTTCAACAATACCGGCGAGGTCAATCGCGGCTTCAATACCTGAGTTACCACCACCGATGACGGCCACCTTCTTGCCTTTAAACAGAGGACCGTCGCAGTGTGGGCAGTACGCTACACCTTTGTTGCGGTATTCCTGTTCACCTGGCACATTCATTTCTCTCCAACGAGCACCTGTTGCCAGAATCACAGATTTACCGCTAACCACCGCGCCATTCGAGAGCTCGACCTCTGTCAGGCCGCTATCTGTTTTACGGACAGCAACTGCCTTTTGCGCCTTCATCAAATCAACATCGTATTCTTTGACGTGTTCTTCGAGGTGCGCAACCAGCTTAGGACCCTCGGTGTAAGGCACAGAGATGAAGTT
Organism: Thalassolituus sp.; assembly: GCA_006212115.1. Lineage (GTDB taxonomy): Bacteria > Pseudomonadota > Gammaproteobacteria > Pseudomonadales > Oceanobacteraceae > Thalassolituus. The sequence goes on from PDUK01000045.1 coordinate 21,706, forward strand.
CTCAATACCAACCGTATCGGATACCTGTCCACCGAAGCGATCAGCCACGATACCCGTACGAATCCCTTTACGTGCCGCATAGATCGCCGCAGAAGCACCCGCAGGGCCACCACCGACAACAAGAACATCGAACGGGTCTTTGTCTTTCAGTGCAGCAGCCGCTTTTTCGTCTGCGTCATCGTCAACCAGGTTAATAATGTCAGCCAGAGTCTGCTTACCGTTCGCTAAAGGCTCTCCATTCAGGTACAGCGCAGGCACGGCCATGATGTCTTTGGTCGTCACTTCTTCTTTAAACACACCGCCATCAATCATAGTTGCGGTGATGTTTGGGTTCAGCGCTGCCATAAGATTGATCGACTGAACAACGTCTGGACAGTTGTGACATGACAGAGACACGTACACTTCAAAGTTCAGTGGCTTGGTCAGAGCCTTCGCCTGATCCTGCAGTGCCTGATCTTCTTTTGATGGGTGACTACCCGCCTGCAACAGCGCCAGCACAAGAGAAGTAAACTCATGACCCAGCGGAATGCCAGCGAAGAACACACGCGGCTCATTTTCTTCTTTTGCAATCGCCATAACTGGCGCACGACCATTAATCTTGTCTTCGGTCGTGCTGACAGAAATCTTGTCATTCAGCTCGGCTATTTCCCGCGCCAGAGCCTCAAGCTCATTTGACTTAGGCGAACCATCCACAGCGACCAGCAGTGAAATCGGGTTACGCAGATTCTCGAGGTATGCGCCCAGCTGTTGTTTCATGTTTGCATCAAGCATGATGGTTTCCTTAATGTTGATTCGGCTTCTGGCTGAAATAGGTATGGTGCCAGAAGCGCCTTAATTCAAAGTACAGGATTATAGTAGCGAGGCGGGTTAGATTATTAAAATCAATCTTTTCTAAGAAGGTGATAGGAATTAGCTAACAGCTGCTTATGAAGTCCCACTATGAAACACATCTCACGAAGATAAATACAGATGTTCCACCTGACTCAAAAGTACCGCCTGACTCAAAAGTACTGCTGAGAGTCCATGTCTGATGATAGTACCCGGACAATCACCAATGATGTGCCTGAACCCATGTAGTAGATAACGTAGCGCTCAACATAGAAACTACGAATCCCGCTAGCCAACTCTTCCCGCTCAACACCAAGCATTGGAAACTCAACCAGACGATCTATGGCGGTCTGCAATTTATCCAAGAAGCGATCTGCGTTTAATGGTTGATCGGCAGCGATGTACAACCATATCGAGAGCAGGTCACTCTCTGCTTCAGAAGAAACTTCAATATTAAGCATCGGATATTCCTTATCATGCGCTCAATGGACGGGATGTCTCAGGCTTCTTTGATAAATTCCTCACGTCCGCGTGCTTTGATTGAATCCATGTCCAGAGGCTTACTACCAACCTCTTCCAGCGAACTGAGCCCCTTAGCAATTTCGCCTCGCAATATTGCCAACCCCTGCTCATCATCCTCAAGCTTACGTAAGCCCGCCCGAATGACTTCACTGACCGAGCCATAACGCCCGCTCTGCACCTGCTCTGCCACAAAGTTGTCGAAATGATCGCCTAACGTAATACTCGTATTTTTCGCCATGACACACCTCAAATACCAAATATAGGTATATATTGGTACTACAACCCAGTAATGTCAAAAGCCCAAAAAGAAAAACCCCAGCCGAAGCTGAGGTCTTTAGCGCTTATGAGCGTTAGCGAGGCAGACTACGCAAGGCAAAAGCCAGTTGAGGAAGCGGAGTTTAGTAAGCCTAAATGAGCATTCCAAAACTGACTTTTAACGCCGCGCAGGCAACGCAGCTAGCTCAGATCGTCTGACACAGCTGAGACGATGAACTGCAAGGCATTTTCAAGCGAGTACCCAAAAAGAAAAACCCCAGCCGAAGCTGAGGTTTTCATCGTGCATCTGAGCGTCAGTGAGGTAGGCTGCGCAAGGCAAAAGTCGGTTGAGGAAGCGGAGTTTAGTTAGCCTAAATGAGCATTCCGAAACTGACTTT
>PDUK01000143.1 GCA_006212115.1 Thalassolituus sp.
CGCCGGAGCCAGGCCAGTTACAGAGCCTCAGAAACCTCGCTGCCGAAACAGGTCAGCTGATCTTCTGCAGTGGACAGAATGTCTCGCAAGCCGGGGCCCTGCGTGAGCGCGGCCTGGTTGCACTGAACCGTGACCCTCAGCAGGATGCCCTCACCGTCAGAGATGTACTTACCGGCGTTAACGAATGAGCAATGTATACGAATTACTGCAGCGTCACCCGATGCTGCTGACGGCCAATACCACGATAATTGGCTCGGAGTCACGCTTCCCATCAGGCTGGGCTGAACACATAAACGAACACAAGGTTCAGATTATTACCGCCGACTGGCTGACCGCTCAGGCCTACCAGGCTGACAAAGAGAATTCACAGGTACAGTTCGGCGTTCCCGACGTATCTGAACTCTCAGGCCGCCTGGTGATTGTGCTTTGGCCAAAAGCCAAAGCAGCGGGGCAAGCGCTGATCAGTATGCTCAGCCAGCAACTCGACAGCTGCTATGTTGTCGCCGCCAATGATGCCGGCGGTAAAAGTATCGGCAATGCCCTGAAAGACTACGCCAGCGAAAGCTCAAAAATGGACAGTGCCCGCCACTGCTCACTCTGGAATGTGCGTCTGAAGAAATCTGATGCGCCAGCTAACTGGTTGCGCTTCGCCAGCTCATTTCAGGCGGGCGACCTCAGTTTTATGACACTGCCGGGCGTATTTGGCCATGGCAAACTCGACCAGGGAACTGCGCTGCTGCTCGAACATGTACCTGCGCCAGCGCACGGTAAGGTACTCGACCTCGGATGTGGTTCCGGAGTCATCGGTCTGACCATGAAGTCACGCTGTTCAGCGCTCGACGTCACACTGAGTGACGTCGATGCCATGGCACTGAGAAGCGCGGAACTGAATGCAGCGCGTCTCGGGCTCAGTGCCGATACCATTGCCAGTGATGGCCTTCAACGTGTTGATGGCCGCTTCGATTACATCTTCAGTAATCCGCCATTTCATCAGGGCAAGCGCACTGATTACGAGTTTGCCTTACGGTTGTTCAGTGACGCCAAACAACATATGACTCGCGACGGTCAGTTATGGATCGTTGCCAACCGCCATTTGGCCTATGAAGAGTGGGCCTCTGAAGCCTTCCGCAGCGCCGAGGTCATGGTACAGAGCAATGGCTTTAAACTGATCTGCGCTTCAGACCCGAAGTAACCGCCAGGGCTACCTTACGTGGTCTCCTGGCCTTAAGGGCTACTCGCATAATCCGCTGAACCAGCTACTCTGAAACTGATACTGATCAAAAAGGACCAGGAGAAGTTTCAGATGCTACTCACATACGCCGTTCTCGGTGGCGTTATCATTGTTGGTGGGATGCTCACCTGCGCACTGCGCCAGTCAAAAGATTCACCCGGACGGGTGCTCGCTGTATACCCCATACGAAAACGCTGAGCAGAACTCAGCGTTTCAGGAAGCAGGATACCGAATCAATCAGGGCATGTTTCTTGAGTAGAAGATTTCAAGCATTTCTTTGCGCACCTTCGCTTCGACATCAGCACGCTCCTCTGCACTCATATTCTTAGAACGCTCGCCGAAGAGATAGTTATCCAGTTCGAACTCTTTCAGGATCATCTTCGTATGGAAGAGATTCTCCTGATAGACGTTAACGTCGATCATCTCGTAAGCATTACGGGTGTCTTCCGTCATATAGTTCTGGATTGAGTTAATGTCGTGGTCGATGTAGTGCTTTACACCGTCCTCGTCGCGGGTAAAACCACGAACGCGATAGTCGACCGTAACAATGTCAGAATCCAGCGAGTGAATCAGGTAGTTCAACGCTTTCAGCGGTGAAATCAGACCACACGTAGACACATCAATATCTGCACGGAAAGTCGAAATGCCGCCATGCGGATGACTTTCAGGATAGGTGTGTACCGTCACATGAGACTTATCCAGGTGAGCGACCACAGAGTCGCGTAAAGGACCCGGTTTCTCTTCAACCATATCTTCCGGTGGTGGTACCTCATGCTCGGCAATCAGCATGGTGACACTGGCACCCTCTGGCTCATAATCCTGACGAGCAATATTCAGGATGTGCGCACCAATGATATCGACTACTTCAGTCAATATTTTGGTCAATCGGTCGGCACTGTAGAGCTCATCAATGTACTCAATATACTCAAGACGTTCTTTCTCGGTCTTGGTATAGCAGACATCGTAAATGTTGAAGCTCAGTGTCTTCGTCAGATTGTTAAAGCCATGCAGGCGCAGCTTGTTATTCAAATCGGTAACCTCGAGTGCCTAGCCAGGGTTTATTCAGCTTCGGCGACAGTATAGCTATGAGTAATTTCAACACCGCCTTGTTCCAGCATAATGGAAGCTGAGCAGTATTTTTCAGCGGACAGTTTCACAGCCCGCTCAACAGCCGATTCCTTCAGGCTTCTACCCGTCACTGTGAAGTGAACGTGGATCTTGGTGAACACAGCTGGGACCGCATCTGCACGCTCAGCATCGATATCGGCAACGCAGTCCGTGACATCCAGGCGCTGTTTACGCAGAATGCTCATCACATCGAAGCTGGTACAACCGCCCAGACCAAGCAACAGCATTTCCATAGGACGAACGCCCAGATTGCGGCCACCATGATCCTCAGGTCCATCCATCACCACCGAATGACCACTGCCAGACTCCCCGAGAAACATAGCGTTATCGACCCATTTAACCCGCGTTTTCATCTGCGCTCACTCCGGCTGGTAAAAACGCGGAGCTTACCACAGACGGGCCAGACCGATAATATGACAGCGACAAAAATCAATAAAAGCCCGAAAAACAAAGGCAAACGGCATAAATGGCCCCAATGTTGGGTTCAACTCACGTCGGGGATGCGCAATAATCAGAAGAGATTCGATTAAGGACAATAACAAATGATCATCCCTCGCATTCCATCAATGCACGCACCGCTGGAACACTTTCTGACACACTGTCATAAAAAGCGTTACCCAGCCCGCACCACCATCATTCATGCAGGTGAAGAAAGCGACACTCTTTACTACCTGATGAAAGGGTCGGTGAGCGTTACGATTGAGGACGACGAAGGCCGTGAAATGATCATGGCCTACCTGAACGAAGGCGATTTTTTTGGTGAAATGGGCCTGTTCGACGATGAAAACAGCCCACGTACCGCCTGTGTCCGCGCCAAAACTCCCTGCGAAGTCGCTGAAATTTCATATGCGCGCTTCCGTGAACTGGCCGATTCCGATACCGAACTCGTCTTCCGCATATTCCGCCAGATGGCTGAGCGCCTGACCCGCACCACCCGTAAAGCTGGCGACCTTGCCTTCCTCGACGTAACCGGTCGTGTCGCAGGCACCCTGCTGGATCTTTGCAAACAGCCAGACGCCATGACCCACCCAGACGGCATGCAGATCAAAATCACCCGTCAGGAAATCGGCCGCATCGTTGGTTGTTCCCGCGAGA
>PDUK01000144.1 GCA_006212115.1 Thalassolituus sp.
GTTTTACTCACCCAGATATGCTTACTGGCAAGATAAGCGTCGAGATCAAACTGACTGACGCGGGGGTGGTCCGGATTAACCAGACACACAAAGTCGTCCTGCCACAGCGTCATCTGATGAAACGACTGCGGCATCTCATCGAAACGGTTGATCGCCATATCGACTTTACCGGCCTCAACATCTTTGAACGTCACATCCGATGGCGTCAGAACATCAAGAATCACGTCCGGGGCATCGCTGCGGAGACGTTTTACAAGCTCAGGCACCAGAGTAGATTCGGCGTAGTCACTGACCATGATCCGGAACACACGGTGACTGACCTGCGCTTCAAATTCTTCGAGTGGCTGCAGCGCCATTTCCAGTTCACCCAGCGCCTTCCGGATAACTGGCTGAAGCTCCTGCGCCCTCTCAGTCGCTGTCATACCTTCAGAGGTGCGGACCAGAAGAGGATCACCGAATAATTCACGCAGACGGCGCAGACCATTGCTCATTGCCGGTTGCGTAATACCCAGCTGGTGCGCCGCTTTGGTTACGCTGCCTTCGCGCAGCAATACGTCCAGATACACCAGCAGATTCAGGTCAATTCGGTCGAGGTTCATGTAGGCCTGCGATTCGTCGTGAGAATGCGCGGGATTATACCCCCTGGCGTCTGCATTCACAGCAGTGATATTGCTGCCTGCCAGGGGAATCAGAAGAAACCGTCAGAAATGACGGTCGGGTAGGAGAGAAATCAGTTCTCAGCGGAACGTAGTGGCGACTTACGCAGAGACAGGCTGGCGCCGGATGCAGCTTCCAGACGCGCGAAATACGCTTCCTGGATAGCATTTACGTCGATGCTGGCCAGCCCCTGATTGAGGATTTCAGCCAGTTCCCGGTTGCGCAGACTGAAGCACACATAAAGTGACTTCATATCGAGCAACTTTGGATTAAATTCAATTTCGCCCGAGATACGGCGAAGATCCGGATCATCTGATAGCAGAAACTTCATCACATTCTGATCGACCACAGCCATATCAATACGACGATAAGCGACTTTCAGAAGGTTGCTGGTATCGTTCAGAGCTTCGCTGACACTCAATGAACGACTCTCCACCAGACTATCGAATTCTTTGGTATTCACGTAATCCTTCACGGTACCGATAACATAGCGGTCAAGCTCGGTCAGGCTATTCCATTCAATATCAGAACCGACCGACTGAACGAAACCGAGGGGGCCATAACCCACCGGGTCAGAATAACGGAATGTCCGGCTGACTTCGTCGCTGTAATACTCGGGAAAGTAGCCATGAAAACCGCTACCGGCATCTGCGGCCAGGTTGACGGCACGACTCCATGGAAAGAAGGTCACTTCAAGTTCGTAACCCATCTCAGCCAGCGCAGCACGGACAACTGCAATAGTGGCCCCCTGCTCAGGGAGATCAGCACCGGAATATGGAGGCCATTCAAGGGATGAAAGGCGGATAACTTTGTCTTCCTGTGACAATTCGGCATGCGCCGGGGATACCAGTGCACTCATCAGGGATGCCAGTGCGACCAGTGTGAACAGGAAACGCATTATCGGGGGCCTCTTCAGTGTTTATTTAAAGCAAGGATAGAGCATAAACACAGTCATGTCCGGCCAGAGGCGTAAGCCTAGTGAAAAGCCCGGATTGGCAGTACCTCTCAGGCAGCCAGAAACAGCCACCTGAGAGACAGGGCATGGTTCAGTCGAGGTGCTCGACGCGGATGCGGGTCACTTTACCGTGGGTACTGTCGAGAGTTTCGATGGCAGCGATGGCTTCGTCCATCTTCTGCTCCTCCACGCGGTGAGTCAGAATAATGATCTGCGCCAACGCGTCATCTTCTGGCCCTTCTTTCTGAATCAGTGCTTCGATATTAATCTCGCGCTGGCTCAGTATGGTTGCAATGCTGGCCAGAACACCCGTGCGGTCCTGAACCTGAATGCGCAGGTAGTATGCCGTTTCAACCTGCTCGATCGGCAGAACGCGCACATCGTCGATGGTATCGAACGCAAGGTGATTAACGCTGGCCGACGCAGGCGCGTCCATCGTCCGCGCCAGATCGATGATATCAGCCACCACCGCTGAAGCAGTCGGGCCTGCACCAGCACCCGCACCGACGTACAGGGTATCACCCACCGCATCGCCGTTAACTGTTACAGCATTCAGTACACCATCCACCTTAGCGATTGGACGATGCTCAGGGATCATGGTCGGGTGTACGCGCAGATCGATACCACGATCAGTGCGACGACTGATACCCAGATGTTTAATCCGGTAGCCAAGTTCTTCTGCGTACTCGACATCTTCCGGCGCAACCTTACTGATACCCTCGGTGTAGCAGTGCTGGAACTGCAGCGGAATACCGTAAGCAATCGACGACAGAATGGTCAGTTTGTGGGCAGCATCAATCCCTTCGACATCAAACGTCGGATCGGCTTCGGCATACCCCAGCGCCTGTGCTTCGGCGAGGACATCAGCAAAATCCCGGCCTTTGTCACGCATCTCGGTCAGGATGAAGTTACCTGTGCCGTTAATGATGCCTGCCAGCCAGTTGATGCGGTTTGCCGCCAGCCCCTCACGGATGGCTTTAATGATAGGAATACCGCCAGCCACGGCGGCTTCGTAAGTCACAGAAACGCCTTTGGCTTCAGCAGCAGCAAAAATCTCTTCACCGTAAACAGCGATCAGCGCTTTGTTCGCAGTAACAACGTGCTTACCGTTTTCAATGGCAGACATCACCACATCTTTTGCGATGGTGTAACCACCAATCAGTTCGACGATGATGTCGATATCAGGGTTATTCACAACCTCAAAGACATCGGCGGTGGTCTTCACACCGGTCGTATCAACCGCAGGGTTAGGGCGTCGCAGTGTGACCTGTTCGATAATAATCTCGCGACCGGCACGACGAGCAATCTCTTTCGCATTCTTAGTGAGGACGTTAAACGTGCCGCCACCTACTGTACCTAAACCACAGATACCTACTTTTACCGGTTTCAAGATGTTCTCTCCTGTCAGGTCTGTCGGGCCTGCCATTCAGTGCAGGCCTGTGCCAATTTGGTCGTAAATGTACCATAGAACGCGCCGGACTAAATCCTCCGGAAGTAATTAATTCGCCCCACGCTTCTCTCATTGAGTCTTATGTCTTTTGACCCACCCCTGTGATAACGTCGAGGCACGAAAAAGAATAATCAGGAATAACCTATGTCGACCTATCTGGTACTCACTATCATTGCTGACGACAAGCCAGGCATCGTAGAAAAGCTGTCCGCCACCATCGCCGACCATGGCGGCAACTGGCTCGAAAGCCGCATGGCGCAGATGGCTGGAAAGTTTGCCGGCATCCTCAGAGTCAGCATTGATGAAGACAAAACCAATAGTCTCGTCTCTGCACTGGCTTCGCTCGGAACCAAAGGCATTCAGGTCAAAGTTGAAGACCCCGGC
>PDUK01000145.1 GCA_006212115.1 Thalassolituus sp.
CCCTGGCCTGGACGCATTACACCGAAGTTGTTGGTGATAGTGCCGTTCTGGTCGCCCAGCATGTAGTACTTGATCTTACCGATGGTTTCAGAAGAATCGTGCCATGCTTTGTGTACGAAGTGAGTGTCGGTAGATACAGCGAATACCTCAACGCCCAGCTTCTGCAGTTCTTCGTATTTGTCAGCAACATCGCCCAGCTCTGTAGGACATACGAAAGTGAAGTCTGCTGGGTAGAAGAAGAAGATAGACCACTTGCCTTTAACGTCTGCTTCAGTGATGTCTACGAACTGGCCATCTTTAAACGCGGTAGCGCTGAACGGCTTGATTTCAGTGTTGATCATGGGGTTTCTCCATTGAGTTTATGTTTGCAACGGGGACCATAGTAGGCCCCTGAAGCCGATACGTTAAATTGATCTTTTCAAACAACCCGATAGGGGATACCTATCATATCGGGTTATCACAGAAAGGCCACCCTGACAGAGTCAGATTACTTTGCTGTGACAGCCGGAGGCATGCTGTCGATGTGCAGCGTCCGGGTCGGGAAGGCACAGTCTGCACCGCATTCGTGAATAATATCCATAATTTTCAGCAGTACATCCTGCTTTATCTCATGGTATTTCACCCAGTCGGTCGTCCTGGTAAAGGTATAAATAACGAAGTCCAGACTGGATGCGCCAAACGCATTGAAGTTAACAATCATGGTCTGATCCTGATCAATCTCAGGATGACTGCGCAGCATGGACTGAACCTTGTCCATCAGCTCTCTGACGACTCGGGCATCCTGATAGCGGACACCGATGGTTTCGTAAATGCGGCGGTTAAGCATGCGGGACGGGTTCTCGACCGAGATGCTGGTAAATACCGAATTAGGAACATAGAGCGGACGCTTATCAAACGTGCGGATACGGGTTACCCGAAAACCGATACTTTCTACCGTGCCTTCTATAGAGCGATCCGGCGAGCGTACCCAGTCACCCACTTTAAACGGCTTATCCAGATAGATAATCATGGAACCAAAAAAGTTAGCGAGAAGATCTTTGGCAGCCAGACCGACAATCAGACCGCCCATACCACCGAAAGCCAGAATCCCGGAAATAGAAATACCCAGAAGCTGGAAAACAGGAAGAATGATCAGAATGGTCACTGCCAGTTTGGCCAGCTTGCCGACCAGCTGCACCGTCGTTGGGTCCATCCCGCCTTCGAGCTGCTTTTCTTCTACCCGGTTAATCAGGCGCCACATCGCCCAGGCCACCAGCACAACCATTGCCAACTGACGCGTAACAGAAATACTTTCCTGAATTTCTTTGCCGAAATAGACGGCGCTGATATCGGCAGACCAGGTGAGACCAACCACGATGATCATCCAGTTCACGGGCACGGCGATCGCACTGAGAACGACGTCATCCCAATGATTATTGGTTGATGCGACCAGGCGTACCAGGCGCTTCCGGATCATCCGCCATACCGCACCCGCCAGAGCAGTCAGCCCAAGCGCGAGACACATCTGCCAGAACCAGTCGTAATTCTGACCGATCAGTTCTTTCCACCATTCCATGCTTATTTCCTTAGTTCACCCGACGCTGACGTACCGCTTCAAAGAGGCAGACACCCGTTGCCACCGACACATTCAGAGAGCTGACTTCACCGGCCATCGGGATATTAATCAGGTGATCACAGTTTTCCCGTGTCAGTCGGCGCATCCCCGGGCCTTCGGCGCCCATCACCAGAGCCAGAGGGCCGGTGAGGCTCTGCTCATACACGCTGGTCGTCGCTTCACCTGCGGTGCCGATTATCCAGATGCCACGCTCCTGCAGCTCTTTCATCGTCCGTGCCAGGTTCGTGACCTGAATATAGGGAATGGCTTCCGCCGCACCACATGCAACCTTAGCTGCCGTCGCTGTCAGCGGCGCGGATTTATCTTTTGGTGCAATGACCAGGTGAACCCCTGCAGCGTCGGCTGTGCGCAATACTGCCCCGAGATTGTGGGGGTCGGTAACTCCGTCCAGAATCAGTACAAACGGGTCGCCCTGAATCGCATCGAGTATATCCGGCAGGTGCTTTTCGGATTTACCCTGAACGGGCTTCCGCAGGGCGATGATCCCCTGGTGATTTCCATCAGCTTTCTGATTGAGCAGGCCTTTATCGGCCTCCATCACGGGCAGGCCTTCTGCTTCGGCCAGATCCAGAATCTTCTGCATTTTGGCGTCAACCCGCCCTTTCTGCACCCAGATTTCGACCACCTGATCTGGTGAGCGTTGCAGCAGAGTAGTGACGGCGTGAATGCCGTAAACGCTATCGAGTTTCATAAATTACTTTTTCTTTGCCGCCGATTTCTTGGTCGATTTTTTTGCTGTGCTGCCCGCTTTCTTTTTTGCGTTCAGCTTCTGACGTTTGCTGGGCTTTTTCTTTTTGCTTTTGGCTGCATCACCCTGCGGCGCTTTCCCCGACGGTTTCCCCGAAGGCTTACGCCCTGGCATCAGAGTTTCTTCTTTTTTCCCGTTACCTTCACCGCTGCGTTTGCGAGGCAAGCGGGCGGGCTTCGGCATATCGCTCATCACACGCCGATCGGCATTGATAGGGGCCGTTGTCAGTTCAAAATCGATCTTGCGATCGTCCAGGTCAACGCCGACAACACGTACCCAGATATTGTCACCAAGGCGGAAACTACGACGGGTGCGCTCTCCCACCAGACGATGCTTAACTGCATCAAACTGGTAGTAGTCGTTCTGCAGGGTACTGACATGCACCAGACCTTCGACATACACGTCTTTTAATTCAACGAACAGACCAAAGCCGGTCACGGCAGAAATCACACCTTCGAAATCTTCACCGACTTTGTCGCGGATATACTCGCACTTCAGGAAGTCCGACACATCACGGGTGGCATCATCTGCGCGGCGTTCGGTGACGGAACAGTGCTCGCCCATCGCCACCATCGCGGCCATATCGTAGGGGTAAATTGTTTTCTGGCTGAGGGGTTTCGCCCCCTCTGCCCGCTGCACGTGCTTACAGTCACGATCACTGCGGATCACACTGCGGATACCACGATGAACCAGCAGATCCGGATAACGACGGATCGGCGACGTAAAGTGCGTATAGGCTTTGAAAGCCAGACCAAAGTGGCCTGCATTTTCAGGGTCATACACCGCCTGACTCAGAGAGCGCAGTAATACCGTCTGAATAAGATGTGAGTCCGGGCGGTTCTCAATCTGGGACAGCAACGTCTGATAATCTTTCGGTGCAGGGTCTTTGCCATGCGGCATCATCAGACCCATTTCACCGAGGAACGCATTCAGATTTTCCAGCTTCTCAGCGCTCGGACCTTTGTGCACCCGATACAGTGCCGGAATGTCATAACGCTGGAAGAAGTCTGCCGCACATACGTTCGCTGCCAGCATGCACTCTTCGATCAGCATGTGCGCATGATTACGCTGT
>PDUK01000146.1 GCA_006212115.1 Thalassolituus sp.
GAAAAAACGCCTCAACACCACCGCCATCAATCTGCTTGAACAACTCAGTGAAATATTCAGGAGGCGGCACTTCCTCAACATAAAGCACCAGATAGCGCCGGTCGCCCATATCCAATTCCAGCGGCACCGTCGAGTTAGAAAGAAATACAAAATTAAGATGGTTCGTCTCTTCACGAAGCGACATATGCTTCTGATCGATCTGCAACGTCTGGCCAGTCACCAGGTGTTTAAGCATGCCCTTATAGTGGTTACGCTCAGTTCTGGCGATCACCTCTTCAGCAACGGCAAACAACTTGCGCGACTGCCACTCAGTGAACGAACTCTCGAGCTGAGCCTGCCCGATCGTGATCGCGTGACGGTCATAAATGCGACCCATCACATTATCAAAAGTAATCGACTTACCCGGCCCCTCACTGCCATACATCACCACCGCAGTGGCCATCTTTGAACCGGGATTCTGCAACGGATAGGCCAGCCAATTTAACAGCCACTCATACTCAGCATGTCGGTTCTGGCACAGCTTCATGATATGTCCGAGAATTAAAGAGCAATCACCCTCAGCAGGTTCAACACCCCAACCCTCGAACAGATTGATATATTCCGGCCCGAGATCCTGCCCCGGCTCAAACTTCAACCCCATCACCGTTTTACGTTCACGCGACTCCATCCACGCCTTATAACGATCCCGGCCCACCAAGTGGCCAAGGTTTGCGAGCTCCATCTGCTCCCTCTGGAGACCATCCCAGCAATGTTTTGTGCCGTAGATATAACTGAAATGCTCAAGAAGGGTTTCAATACTGTATCTCCCATCCCGGTCATAAAGCCCATTAGAACCGCTCCAGTCATCGGAGGGCGCGGGAGGTTCTGCCCCAGCCTCAGCATCAGGCGCATTTTCAGAGGGCCCGGGAGATTTAGCGCGAGTAAGCGCCTCATTTACAACCTCAGCGACCGCAGGCAAACCCTGCGCAATCGCCATATCATTAAAATCAGAAGTACCAGTCATTGCGCATCCTTAAACACCGGCACAGCAACAACACCGCCAACATCATTTGCAGCAGCGTTTGCAGCCGTGAGGCCCGGATTACCTTTAGTATTAGAATCGTTATCCGCACAAATAATGATGTGCGCATCAGGGGATGACTTACGAACAACCCGGGCAACTTTGGCCAGGTTCCCCGCGTCAAACGCAACTACACAAGGGAATCCCTGAGTAGCCATATAAACAGATGCCGCCGTTGCATAACCCTCAGCAATACAAACGACCTCAGACACAGGCGACCAATCACCCATAAAATGAAAACAGCCAGACTTACGGCCATGACGCGGAAATGACTTCTTACCCGACGGAAAAATAATCTGCACATTGCAGATACCCTTACCGCGCCGCATAGGCACTACAACAGAGCCCCGGCGAATATTCGAACAGACACATAATCCAGATCGGCTGCGCCAGACCTGAAGAAGTCCTTAATTGCCGCCTCACCCGTGATCACATTCGCAGTCATTGCCTGCTCATTCACCACGAACAACACAGAGCGAGCGGCTACAAAAACACCAAACGCCCGCACATGTTTTTTATCAAGATACTCAGAAGGCGCAGGCTCATGACCTGACAATTCATCGATCAAAGCGCGGGCACCATCAGCCACAACGGCATACATCTGCTCACGGAATAGCCGCTCCTTCTCTTCAGCAGCCAACCTACGAGCCTTACGCTCTGCCTGCTCTTTCGCGTAACGGGCCTTCTCTTCTGGCGTAAACTCCCTTTTCTCTGGAGCCCAGCCAGCCTGCTTAGCATGATGAATCAGCGTACCGATACCAACGCCGCCGCCCGGCTTAATACTCTTCCACGTATCGCGCACAGCAACCGCATCGTAATTACTGCCACCCTTAGACCAGGCATCAACCAGATCAAAACCGTCAGCCCCGAATTCAGACTTAACAGCCATAAAGACCTTCGCCCAGTCATCACGAGCCAAATCAGGATCAATAAAACGCAGCGCCTGCTCAGCGTCAGCGAGCGTAAACTCCATCACGCCTCACCCTCGACATCAGAGCGAAACTCAGCAGCCCGAGCCTGCACCAGGTGAACCGCCCGGAAAATATCCTGCATGCACATGTTCAGCTTATGCCACTCGCCAACATCGATATCGCCATCAGACAACGACTGACGCAGCTCACGGCCATACGTACCGACTGAATCCATCACCTGCAACATATCGTCCAGCAGAGCGCCATCATCTGGCAGCTCCGTAAACTTTGGCAGCGGCAGAAAAACCCCGTCAAACCAAGACGCAATACACTGGGGAATACGCTCATTCTGCGACTCATGACAAATGTGCTCGAACAGATCGACGCCCATATTGTGAGTACCGCGACAGGAGTTACTCAGGCAGTTATTCAGGTGTTGCACCTTACAACCGGCATCCATCGCAAACGCCTTACGAGACATCGGCATGGCATCAATGGCCATTCGCAACTCAGTACGGAGATCGGTGGGTTCTAATCTATCTTTCGACATGGTTCTGCTCTCCCTTAAAACCGTGGTCAGGCCGCGCTGTCTTGCTGAGAATTAGAAAAGTGGCGCTGGTGCAGGTCTTTGATCTTTTCACAAAGTTCATATTGACTAGCTCCGCGCTTCTTAAAGCGATTAATACGAGTCTGATTTGTGCCTACTCGCTCAGCAATTTGGTACTCACTCAAGCCCGCATTAATAAGCTCTTCGATCAGCACTCCAATTGGGTTTTCAGTCATCTTGGGAAGCCCCTTTATGCATATATGCTTTAAATAATAAAGCACAAATGCATAGGACTTCAAGCGGATAATTTGAGAAAATGCAAAAATGAATCAGATTGAAAGAATACGCCGCAGACTCACCGAGTTGATGCAGGATAAGAGAATCACCGAAACTGAGTTGGCTCAGAGGTCTGGCGTTGCCCAATCGACAGTAAACCGTATTCTTTCCGGTAAGATACCCGATCCGAAGATAGGCACGCTTGATAGACTTGCCAGGAATGTCGGCACAACACTAGAAAGCATACTGATAGAACTGGAAAGCCAACCAGGACAAATCTGCGAGCCTAGTGTCGAATACAATCTACTAGGAATGACGGTCTACTCACTCAAAGATATCGACCGAGAAACTACACTCGACATCGAAGTACAATGCCCATTCCCTCACAGCCGCAATACATACGCCGTTTATATCGACGGCGATCCAGCTACTGCGAACCCAATGCAACCAAGCTTTGGCAGGGCATATCCCGTAGGAAGCATCATATTTGCAGACCCAGACCAGTGTGATGATTGCGAAAATGGTGACATCGTTCTTGCCGAGTTGATCGAAAGACCATCGAAAGTCACCGCATTCCGACAACTGTATAAAGAGGCCGGAAGCGAAGCACTACGCCCACTAAACCCACAATTTCCTATGATCATTGAACCATTCCGAATCGTAGCAAAGGTGATCGGCGCTATTTTGCCTGTCTGATTAACGAAACGTGACCGCTACAACCTTAGAGAGAATCGAAAAGTCCTCAGTTATCACAGGAAACTGATTATTTTTCGGAACGAGTGCTCTGTACCCCCCTTCTTCGTAATAATGGCGAATCACCACAGAACCACTACCATCTAGCTTAGCGACGACAACATCACCGCAACCAACCGCCGAACGCTGATCGGGATCACAGAAGTAAATACTTTCGCCATCACCCACTCTCAAGTGATCAGCCCACATAGGGCCATTGACAAAACCTCCGGCCCGGTTGATAACTGCATAACTTAGAGCGCCACAATTTACCGGCGGAATTACATAGTGATCATCAGGCAGGACTTCAGCCTCCAAGGAGTCGAGCGTCAAGAGAGGCACCTGCATTTCGTCATTGCCCACATCAGCGAAGCAACCCCCATCGAAAACTGGGCCAGTCCAATTCTGATCCATCCAGCCAACAGGCAGGCAAAAGGACCGCTCTATGTGCCTGGCAAGGGAGCTCCCAATTAAGGTCGTTGGTCTTCTCCCCATAAACCTACTCACTTGAGTGCTTTCTCGATCAATTGCTTCAGCAAAAGCCGAACTTGAACCCACCAAGGCAGATAAGCGCCGCGAATTCTCAAGGCGAACCTCTGATACCACCGGATATTCTTGCGTATACTCCGGCGCCTTATGAACAACTCCCAATAACAGCAAGCGAAAATCCACCCCCAACCCACGAGCCAGAGCCTCAAGGTTTGAAAGTCTAGGATCGGCAGACTGAGAATCCAGAATCCGATGAGCTGTAGGCTGAGGAACCCCAGAGAGCCGTGCAATTTCTGCTACTGACAACCCTCTACCCTTCATCACTTTCTTAATATGAGCTACAACGTCTTTCGCAAATCCCCCAGGAGCGATACCGCTCTGGTCGATTAGATCCTCCATTCTAAAATTCACTTTCTCCATACTTCAGCTCCCAAAATCCCAATTCCGAAGACTATGCCAGCCAACTGATTTCAACCAGCCCCGAATGTCCTTAAATAAAATTATGCATAAAAGCTTTACAGCGAAAAGCATTTCTGCATAATTACCTAAAAGCATTTACGCATAGGAGAGATCTCATGCAAACAGCCGACGTAGTCATACACCCAGCCGTGTTCAGCCGTCCTGACATGTTCGACGTACTGGACGCCATCGAAGCCGAAACCGGCGCTCGCATCGTGGCCAGCCACAACGGCCTGTTTGCAGAGATCAACCGCGCAGACGACTT
>PDUK01000046.1 GCA_006212115.1 Thalassolituus sp.
TGAAAGAATTCCTCGACGAAGACGAAGAAGCCCAGGAAATCTGGGAAATGGCCCTCAAGCTTGAGGGGATTGCCCGTCAGACCGGTAAGCACGCCGGTGGTGTGGTGATCGCACCGACTAAATTGACCGACTTCTCGGCGACGGCCTGTGAGCCGGACGGCACCGGTCTGGTGACTCAGTTCGACAAGAACGACGTGGAAGAAGCCGGTCTGGTGAAGTTCGACTTCCTGGGTCTGCGGACCCTGACCATCATCGACTGGGCGCTCGAAACCATTAACCGCAAGCAGGCGGAAAAGGGCTTAGAGCCGGTGGACATCAATATGATTCCACTCGATGACGAGCCTTCGTACAAGCTGCTTAAAGAAGCCAAAACCACCGCGGTATTCCAGCTCGAATCACGCGGGATGAAAGATCTGATCCGGCGTCTACAGCCGGATAACATCGAAGACATGATCGCACTGGTGGCCCTGTTTCGTCCGGGGCCGCTGGAATCGGGCATGGTAGATGACTTTATTAACCGTAAACACGGTCGTGCCGAAGTCGCCTATCCACACCCGGATTTCCAACATGAAACCTTAAAAGAAACGCTCGAGCCAACGTACGGCGTTATCGTCTATCAGGAACAGGTGATGCAGATCGCCCAGATCCTGGCGGGCTACACGCTGGGCGGCGCAGACATGCTGCGTCGTGCCATGGGTAAGAAAAAGCCCGAAGAAATGGCCAAGCAGCGGGATACCTTCCGCGAAGGGGATACCTTCCGCGAAGGGGCGATTTCCGTCGGCGTTGACCCTGATCTAGCGATGAAGATCTTTGACCTCGTAGAAAAATTCGCAGGTTACGGTTTTAACAAATCGCACTCGGCGGCGTATGCGGTCGTGTCTTATCAGACGCTGTGGCTGAAGCAGCACTTCCCGGCGCCGTTTATGGCGGCGGTACTGACCTCGGATATGCAGACCACCGATAAGGTGGTGGTCTTTATCGAAGAGTGTCGGGAGATGGGCATTGAGTTGATCTTGCCGGATGTAAACCAGAGTCAGTACGGTTTTACCGTGAACGATGACGACGCCATCGTCTACGGTCTGGGCGCGGTGAAAGGCGTGGGTGAAGGCCCGATTGACGCCATTATTGCCGCACGCAAAGACGGTCCGTTCCGCGACCTGTTTGATTTCTGCCAGCGTGTTGATCCTAAAAAGCTGAATAAGCGGGTACTTGAAGCCTTGGTACGCTGTGGCGCGTTTGACCGCCTCGAATACACTGCACCGCGTTCGGTATTGATGGCAAACATTGAAGATGCCATCAAAAGCGCAGGACAGGCTGCCGCGAACGAAGCCGCTGGTATGTTTGATTTATTCGGCGAAGTAGAAGAAGAGGCGGCCGCCGAAGGCGATGTCTACGAGCGTTACCGTAATCTTCGCGACTGGAGCCTGAAAGAGCGCTTGCAAGGCGAAAAAGACACCCTCGGCTTGTTTGTTACCGGACACCCGTTCGATGAATACGAACATGAAGTCCGTCAGTTGGTGCCGACCCGGTTATCGCATTTGCAGGATGCGAAAGCGCCACAGAAACTGGCGGGCTTGGTTGTCGACATGCGCGTGATGAAAAACAAGCGTGGCGAGAATATGTGCTTCGTTACCCTTGATGATCGTTCCGGGCGTATGGAAGTCGCACTCTTCTCCGACATTTATGAGCAAGTACGCGAAGTCGTCGATAAAGACAAAGTGCTGGTAATTGAAGCGCAGGTCAGTCACGACGATTACTCTGGTGGATTGAAAGCGACGGGCCGCAACGCCATGGAGATCAGTCAGGCGAGGCTGAACTATGCCAAGGCCGTTCGGGTAAAAGTTGACGGTGAGGTCGGTTCCGAGACTTTCTGTCAGCGTTTGACTCAACTTTTGCAGCCTCTCGAAAACGGCTGCCCGTTGGTGCTGGATTATCGTAATGAAGTCGCTAGCTGTGATATCCGCCTCGGAGAGCAGTGGCGTATCAACCCCACGGACGAACAATTGCAGGAGCTGAGGTACGAATTCGGGGAACACGCCGTTGAACTCGTCTTCAGTTGATCAATGCCTTGCCCGCCTGGATCGGGACATTGAACAGTCCCTGGCGGACTACCCCGATCGTAAGCTCTATGTCGGGCTTAGCGGCGGTTTGGATTCAGTGTTGTTACTGAGCCGGTTAGCCGCACTGGAAACCTGCCGTACCCGTCTTATTGCATTACATGTGAATCACAATCTGCATCCGGACGCCGCTCAATGGCAGGCTTTTGTGGTGCAACTGTGTGCCGATCTCAATGTTGAATTGATCGTTGAGACGGTCGCAGTCGTTGAAGACGGTCGGGGCGTTGAATCGGCAGCCCGTGATGCCCGATATCAGGTGTTTGAACAAAAGGTCGAGTCTGGTGGCCTTCTACTGTTGGCGCATCATGGTTCGGATCAGGGTGAAACCCTGCTACTCCGACTTTTTCGTGGCAGCGGCTTGCGCGGATTGAGGGGGATGCCAGCAAGTCGTCCTCTGACACGACACCCGGATGAGACCCGTCTTATTATCCGCCCCTGGTTGTCCATCACGCGCGCGCATCTGGCCGTGGCAGCGCGTTCTCTGAAATGGATCGAAGACGATAGCAACAATGACCAGACGTTCGATCGTAACTGGTTACGCCACAGTCTGATTCCGCTCCTTCAGGCTCGATATCCTGCAATAGAGCAGACTCTGATTCAGACCTCCCAGAATTTGAGTGAGGATTACGAGCTGCTGCAGTCTTTGCTGCAGCCGGAATTGAACAAGGCATTGACCCCGACTTCCTGGCCTGCAACCGGCCGATTTGCTCTGAGCCTGGACGCGCTGGCAACGCAGCCAAAACGAATGCAGTTTCATATGCTGCGCCATTGGCTCGACGTTAATCAGCACCCCATGCCTCAAGGGCAGAGAATCTGGCATTGGCTTGATCAGTGCCTGACTGCAGGTGCGGATCGTCAGCCGAACATGGCCTTCGATGGCGCGGTTTTACAGAGACACCAAGGGGCGCTCTATATCTGGTATGAACAAACGACACCAGACAGTGTCCATTGTGTACCGGATAACTGGGGGCGGGGGCGTCTGACGGCCGATCAACGTGCTTTACCGAACGGCTACCAGTTGATTCCGGCAAAGCTCGCGGCCGGTCGTAGAGTGCAGAGAAAGCCGAATCATTCGTTGTCGCTGAAGAATATCTGGCAAGCGAATAATGTGCCTCCATGGTTGCGGGAACACTGGCCTTTACTGGTTTTTGACGAAGAAATTGTCGCGGTAATTGGTTTGGTGAATGAGTGTTCTTTATTGTGTGATGAAGTAGACAATTTGAGCCTTGAGTGGCTGAGTGACGCTACATAGTTTTACTGACTGAATGGTATGATGAAGTTATCAATAAGCGGGAAATACAAATTTATTGCGACGTTGGCAGTATCGATTTTTCTTTCGATAGTGATGACAGGTTGCGATGAGATATCCAGCACGGTGTCTGGTGTGTCTCAGTCGCTTGAAACGCTGACAGGAAAAAGTGCGAAGGGCACAGAAAACGCGACATCAGAGTCGACTGAAACAACGCCTATGCACGATTCAGTCGGTGAGCAGGGTGAAGGTGAAGTGCAGGCCACATCTCAGAAAGTGGCGACTGCCTCTCAGAAAAGCTCTGACGGGAATGCGAGTATTTTATCCCAAGCAGGTGATAAAGAGAGCGGGAAAAAAGATTCAGATATGCCATCGCTGAACGCGACGGTTGAATACGATGCTGCGATGAGTGAGTTGTCAGATGACGAACACACCGCAGGAGAAGAATTTCTGAAAACAGTGACACAAGCAAAAAAGTTAAAAGAAGAAGAGAACAATAATAAAAATAGACAGCCCCTTAATTTAGCTTTGCCCTCTATTTCCTGGGAAGACTCAGACGAACGAGTACGCTCTCAGGGTTATCTTCCGAATGTCTTTCGGGAGATACCATCAGAGTCGAAGTTAAATTTATCCGGTAAAATCCACTGGGATGAATCAGAAGAAGCTCGCCAGATGTCGGTCGAAGACACCATAAAAGGCGCCGAAGTCGAGCTGCAGTTTTACCTTCCATGAGTGGATCACTATGAATTTATTAATACGCTTTTTTCTTTTATGGATAACCAGTCGCGATGTGCGACACCAGAGAGACGCGGTAGTCCGGCAGAGTTATCGGATTCAGCCCCACGACATGGGGTGGCGCAATCATCTGCCGAACTTCCGCTTTCTGAGTTTTATGGAGTTGGGACGCTTTGAATTCTGGAGAGGGATTCGTGGTGATCTCAAAAGCAGTACAGGGATGCGCCTGATTGCTGCTCAGGATGTTGTCTACATCCGACCCGTTGGTTTTCTGGCGAAACTGACGATGGATACCACCCTTGTTGGGTGGGACAACAAGTACGTGTATTTCAGACACGACTTTTATGTGCGGAGTAAGCTGGTAGCGACAGGAGTGGTTAAGGAGGCCTGTGTCGTAAAAGGATCAGTGGTTGCTCCCAACGATATTTTTAGTGGTGAAAGTCCACAAAGTGCTGCTGGTATCGTGGAGAGCTGGCAGCGTTTTCAAGCGGAAGTCCGGAGTGCATCGGATCTCCGCTAAGGAGAGCCGATGATTAAGTTATACCAGTTTCCGGTTTCACATTACTGCGAGAAAGTACGCTGGGTAGTGGATTTTAAAGGAATTCAGTACCAGAAGATCAATCTCGTTCCCGGCCCTCATGTGCGTAAGATTCTACAGCTGGCTGCAAAGTCGCAGGTTCCGGTGCTGGAGAACGGCGCGGATGTTATTCAGGGCAGTGCGGAAATTATCGATTATCTGGAAGAGAAATTTCCTGAACGTCGCCTGACCCCTCAAGATCCCGCGCTTGCCGAGCAGGCTCGCGGTTGGGAGGCACGGTTGGACGCCATCGCTGGTCCGGCTGTCAGAACATTTAACTACCATTTTTTGCTGCCGTATCCGTCGGTCATTGTTCCTTTGCTTACGGCTAAGCATAACGTTCTTGTGCGTATTATGTTCTACGCCGGATACCGTAAATTGGCTAACACCATGCGTGGCTGGATGAATATTAATGAAGTCAGTGCGCATAAAGCCATGAACGACATGGACGAAATCCTGAATGAACTTCGTCAGATCTACGCCAATACCCGCTATCTTGTTGGTAACGAATTCAGCCGTGCGGATCTGACTGCCTGTGCGTTATTCGCACCGCTGTTCCGTCCGAATGGTTATGGACTCAAATGGCCATCCGATCACAACGAACCGCAGGAAATGACACAGTGGAAGCACTCTCACGAGCGCGCACTGAGATCATTAGCGATCCGCTATGAGCAAAACCGCTGATCGCTCAGCTGTAAATGACATTTCCCAATAGCAATGTCAGTCCATATCCAAGGGTATAGGCGATCAACAGTGCGACAATAAACTTAAGGTAGCTGGCAAAGGTCAGCGCCTCGATTTTACTCATGGCGACGATACCGGCGGCGGAGCCAATAATCAGCAAGGAACCCCCCACGCCGACTGCATAGGTGAGCGCCAACCACTCACCAGCGTTCATGGTGACGTCAGATTTTAACAGCGCCGCCGTGAGTGGCACGTTATCAATGATGGAAGAGAACAGCCCCATCAGATAGTTGGCCTGCCAGGCGGGCAGGTAGTCGTAGATGGCGACAAAAGAATCCAGCGCTTTGACTTCCTTCAGGGCGCCCACTACCAAAAGAATACCCAAGAAAAACATCAAAGTATCAAACTCGATACGGCGTATGTAATCCATAATGGGGTCGTCTTCTGTATCTTCGCCCATAAACTTCGCCACGAGAAACATGGTCGCCAGTCCGGTCAGGAAACTCAGCACGGGCGGGATACCAAAAACGATATTGAAGGCGATGGTCGTGAGAATGGTAAACAGAAAGATACCCGCAATAATCAAATCGATGGTCTGCAGGTCGTGGGAGGTCTTGGTGATCCCGACTCGACCTGATAGCGGCAACATCAGCAGTCCCATCAGTACTAACACGGCTGAGAATGCAGGAACCGCGAGCAGCAACAGACTGGTAATTTCAGCCTTATCAGCCAGAAAAATCATCAGGGTTGTCACATCGCCGGTAATCATGGCAACACCACCTGAGTTGACGGCGAATACTGCGACGGCGGCAAAGCGCAACGTCTTGGAAGGGGGCATCTGCAAAGACAGGATCAGCGCGATAGAGACCAGGGTAGCGGTGATGTTGTCGGCCAGAGAAGAAAAGATAAAGGCAAATAATCCGGTCAGGAAAAGCAGTTTACGTTCGGAGATTTTGTTGGGTAAAACCTTAAATATCGCGGTTTCAATCAGCCCTTTCTTATTCAGGTAGGCGACAAATGTCATTGCGGCGGTAAGGAACAGCCAAAGTGCTGCAATCTCTCCGATATTCTCTTTCAGGCCTTCCTCAACCAGATGATGGCTGTCGGTTCCGGATGTCGCCGCAAACAGGATCACCCATGAGAACGATCCGAAGAAAAGCACCGATTGGGCTTTGTTAATGTGAATAACTTCTTCAAAAATAATGCTGATCAGGGCAAGTACTGCCAGAGAAATCAGTATCCAGGAAACATAGTCGGGCATGAGGCAAACGCGTTCCAGTTTGGGTTAAACGCCGAAAGACGGGACTGAATTATTCAGGGATAGTTAAATTCTATGCCTATGCAGGCCACGGTGAAAGACTGCTAATGTCGTAATTGCTGAACACATTGATTTGTGACAACGACGAATCAATTGGATGTATTGATAAGATAGACGCCTGGATATCAGGCGTCATTCCAATCGCGTAAAAGATCGGCCTGCAGGTGCGCCAGCTCCATCAGAGCATGAAGTTCCGCCGCTGTATTTTTCTCACCGGTGTAAATTGGGAGTGCGCGGATACGGTGAACCAGATCATGGCTGGGGTGTTGGATCTTGTAGCGCTCAAGGGCCCAGCGGATATTGCTGTTCAACATTCGGAAAAATGTGATCCGGGTACCGAGGCTGAAGATACTGGCATTGTCGTTGTGCCGGAAATGATCAAACTCGATACCGGCTAACAGTGCTTGCTTGGATTTGACCCGAATAGATGCTGAACGCTTGAAATTGAGCACCATGGCCATCACACCGAAGGGTTCTCCGGGGTTAATGGTGCCAATGGTGGTTGCTCCGTCATCGTCACTCATGACTTCCAGCTCGCCACGGAGTAGAAAGTACAGAACGTTTGCGCCGTCGCCTTTGTGCAGGATTATTTCGCTTTCATCTGCTGTGACAAATCGTGCCTGGGTCATCAGCAGTTCAAATTGCTCGGCGTCTGTTTTCAGCAGTTCTTTGAAGAAGGTGACGCCAGAGACAATACGGTGCAAGCTGTCGAGCGGGTATTCTTCCCGAGTGACGGGGCGCATAAAAAATCCTGTCGTGAGTGTCTGAACAATACAGGCGAAGCATACCAGCCCCGACCTGTCAGGAATGAGAATAGGCCCACATTACCGCATCTCATTCTCTTCAGAATAGCTCACTTTCAGGTGCTTACCCGGGTGCCGCTCACTCTATTCTGCAGCGAGCATCTGTTGCTTGTTCATGACCGTCTGATACTGACCAGTAATGGCGTCCATTTTCTTAAGGATGGATTCGGTGGTGACTGAGATAACAGTCGGTACATATCGGCCCGCCTCACTCAGTTCGAAGCCCGAGCGGGAGAAGCTCCACTGATTGGATACGCGGGTCAGGGCAACAGCAAGCTCTTCGGTATTGGAATCGCTTTCTTTCAGCTCATTCAACGACTCTTCGAACAGGTTGACCGCCGCATCAAACTCGTCGTTCAGGCCGGGGTCATCAATGTTCCAGGCCAGTGCCATGTATACCTTGGCTATTTTCTGGGACAACATTCGTTGGCGTCCGGAAATATTCACCAGTCGTCCACTGGCGATGCCAGAGTAGTTTTCGATGGCTTTTACGACGTCGTTGCAGGCGGTCAGCAACTTCAGGTTGTCCCGCATCAGTTCATCGACGTTTTTCTTATCTGGCGATTGCAGAATGGCCTGACGATGGGTCAGCCAAATGCCTTCTACCTTGTCCAGAAGTGCATTGATACCCTCGTCAGGCGCGTAATCGCGCAGGGCAAGAAATTGAGATTCAAACAGGGCAACCGACTGATCTAGTTGCTTCTGGGCCTCATCGGCTTTGATATCCGCACCCAGCATGAGGTAGCTCTTCATCATGCGTTGCGACAACATACGTTGGCGTCCGGAAACGTTAATCGCTTCGGCATCGGTCATGCCCCAGCTGACATTGGGCGCGGCTAATGGCATCAGAACCATTACCAGAGCGAAAACGAGTGCTCTCACGGTAAGTACTCCACTGATTAGAGAATAAAACTCCCTGTACCCGACAGGGATGCACTGAAAGGTTTCGCAGTGCATGGGGTGAATAGCAAGTAGTGCGCCAGAAAAATGTCGTTATAGTGAGGGGTTTGTGCACGATTTTCGTGCGCTGACGCGATCAGCGCACGAATTTCGGTTTGTACAGGCGGGGATGTTATTCGATGCCCTGAGACTTCAGGTACTCGTCGTAGGTGCCGTGGAAGTCGACGATTTCGTTATCCCGGATTTCAATAATGCGGGTAGCGAGAGAGGATACGAACTCACGGTCGTGTGAGACGAAGATCAGAGTGCCTTCGTACATTTCCAGTGCCATGTTCAGAGACTCGATCGATTCCATGTCCATGTGGTTGGTCGGTTCATCCATCAGCAGGACGTTGTGATCGTTCATCATCAGTTTGCCGAACAACAGACGGCCTTTTTCACCACCGGAGCAGACTTTTACTGACTTCTTGATGTCATCCTGGTTGAACAGAAGGCGTCCGAGTGTGCCGCGTACAGCCTGATCGTCGTGCTTTTCTGTTTTCCACTGCTCCATCCAGTCGTACAGGTTGCCACCCTGATCGAACTCGTACTCGTGGTCCTGAGCGTAGTAACCCAAATCGGCGTTTTCAGCCCACTTGATGGTACCGCCTGTTGGTGTGACGTCGTCCACCAGGCATTTCAGGAAGGTAGTTTTACCCGCACCGTTCGCACCAATCACTGCAATCTTTTCGCCTGCTTCAATCAGCAGGTTAGTGTTTTTGAACAGCGGTGCTTCACCGTCATAAGAGTGCGCCAGGCTTTCGATCTCCAGCGCCAGACGGTGGAGCTTTTTCTCTTGGTTAAAGCGGATGTATGGGTTCTGACGGCTGGACGGCTTGATGTCGTCCAGTTTGATCTTCTCCATCTGCTTGGCACGGCTGGTCGCCTGCTTAGCTTTCGATGCGTTCGCAGAGAAGCGCGACACAAACTGCTGAAGTTCAGCAATCTGGGCTTTCTTCTTCGCGTTTTCAGACTGCAGGCGTTCGCGCGCTGCGGTCGAGGCGATCATAAAGTCATCGTAGTTACCCGGATAAATCTTGATATCACCGTAATCGATGTCGGCCATGTGCGTGCAAACAGAGTTCAGGAAGTGACGGTCGTGCGAGATGATGATCATGGTGCACTTCATGTCATTGATGATGCCTTCCAACCAGCGAATCGTGTTGATATCCAGGTTGTTGGTCGGTTCGTCGAGCAGCAGAACGTCTGGGTTTGAAAACAGTGCCTGTGCAAGCAGCACTCGCAGTTTCCAGCCCGGAGCCACTTCAGACATTGGGCCCTGATGCAGTTCGGTCTCGATACCGGCGCCCAGCAGTAACTCACCCGCACGGCTTTCGGCGGTGTACCCGTCCATTTCGGCAAATTCACCCTCGAGTTCAGCGGCGCGCATGTAGTCGTCTTCGCTGGCCTCTGGGTTGGCATAGATAGCATCACGCTCTTCTTTGATCGCCCAGAGTTCTTTGTTGCCCATCATGACGGTATCCAGCACCGTGAACTCCTCAAAGGCAAACTGATCCTGATGCAGCTTGCCGAGACGTTCACCCGGAGAAATACTGACGTTACCTGCGCTCGGTTCCAGTGAACCATCGAGGATTTTCATGAAGGTGGATTTACCACAGCCGTTGGCACCGATAAGACCGTAACGGTTGCCGTCGCCGAACTTAACAGAGATGTTTTCGAACAGTGGCTTAGCGCCAAACTGCATGGTGATATTAGCGGTAGAAATCACGGGCATTACCTGAAAAAACGTGGGCCAGAAGACTGGCGGAAATCAGGGGCGGGACTATACGCGTTTTCCGGGTAGAAAACGAGTCCACGCCCGCGATGGGGGCTGTCTTTACTTCTTCAGTTTGAGGGTGTTGGCGCTGGTTTTCTTAGGGTTGCGATAGACCTGCTTTTTCCGCGCGGGTGAGGCAGCTGTTCCTTCGTTTGTGTCCCGCTTGTCGGACGCTGGCTTAGCCCTATCTTTACCATTACTGCGCTGCGCCTCATTCGACTTAGTTTTCTGCTTAGTCTGGGATTGGTCTCGCCGTGGGCCCTTGTCCTGACGCTTCGCTTTGCCCCCAGCCTTTTTAATTGCTTTTGCCCGTTCTTCTTCGCTGGCCAGACGAATACCGGCGTCTTCGATAACGATCTCGCGTGCTTTGTAGAGCTTGCCGACCGCCATTTTGAATGCTCGCTTGCTGACGCCGAAGTGCATTTCGATCAGCTCTGCCGGGCTGTAATCATTCAGCCCCAGGCTGCCACCTGATTCTTGAAGCTTCTGCAGAATGCGCTTTGACAGCGAATCAGCACGTTGATGTCCGATGGGCTCAAGGCTGAGGTCGAGGCGTTGGTCATCACGCACCTGGCGCACGTAGCCCTCGGTTTTCATACCGACGCGAATGGCTTTGTGAATCTGGCTGCTGTGCAGGACACCCCAGTAGGTGTTGTCGACGATGGCTTTGTAGCCAATGTCCGTGCGTTGAGCGATCAGTAACTTAACCTTGTCGCCCATTTCATAAGGATCGGACGCACCCGGCCAGTTCGCGCTGGCTTCATCTTTGATGTAGCGATT
The DNA here is from genome assembly GCA_006212115.1 of Thalassolituus sp. GTDB lineage: Bacteria > Pseudomonadota > Gammaproteobacteria > Pseudomonadales > Oceanobacteraceae > Thalassolituus. Next base: position 10,980 of record PDUK01000046.1, read on the forward strand.
GAGGCGGGTCGTACCGATGAGTCGTCCGGTGTTGTCTGTGGTGACGTAGACAACGTAAGACTGTCCCGCTTCCATGCGTTGCTTTTGCTCTGCAAAGGGAACGAACAGGTCTTTCGGTAAGCCCCAATCGAGAAAGGCGCCGGTGCGATTGACGTCTTTCACCATCAGACTCGCGGCCTGATTAAGCTGAACTCTGGGACGCTGCGTGGTGGCAACGATACGATCGTCTGAGTCCAGATACACAAACACCTCCAGTGTGTCGCCTGTTTCGATACCTTCCGGTACAAAGCGTTTAGGTAACAACACACGCTCGCCCGCGTCATCACTCAGGTAGAGCCCTTGTGGTTGCAGGTCGGCGGCGGTCAGGGTGTAAAACAGGCCGGGTGTCATGATGGTGTTCTCCGTATCGTCGTGGGCGTCAGCATCTTCACTGACGGTAAAGGGTTTTAATGAGGTGCCAGCCAAATTGCGTTTTTACTGGGCCCTGAACCTTCAGCAGGGGACCCTTAAACACGGCATCAGCAAAGGGTTTGACCATATCTTTGCGGCCAAACTCGCCCAGTGATCCTCCGGATTTGCCGGACGGGCAGGTTGAGTACTTACGAGCCAGCTTGTCGAACTCTGCTCCTTGGTTCAGCTGTTTCAGCAGCGACTCAGCTTGTTCTCGTGTTTTGACAAGGATGTGACAGGCGCAGGCGCGTTGGGCCATGATCGGAACCTCCGGGGTGCTGATGGATGCAGTTCAGCTGTGTTACTCTCGGGCGGATATTATCACAGCGCTTTGTCGAGGTATGGGTGGAGTTACTGGTTATTGTTGTTCTGGCAGGTCTGGGATTACTTGGCTGGCCGGCTATTCAGCGACAGCAGGCAGCGAGAGTGCTGGCGTTACGCTACCTGCGTAAGCAATGTCAGCAGGAGGCGTTGCAGTTGTTGGATGACACTGTATCCCTTTCCCGGATGCGGCTGAAAGTAATCAAAGGCAGACCAGTACTGGTTCGTAGTTACGATTTTGAGTTCAGCGTCGACGGCGGAGACCGATATCCGGGTTCCTTGGTTCTGGAGGGGTATCGCCCGGTTTCTGTCGTGTTAGCTGTGCAGAGAGAGCGAGAAATAGAGTAAGTAGCAATGGTAAAACATGAGTCTGAAAAATCCCGTTTTGTGATAGAACAGGATGGCAAAGAGAGTGTGCTGGACTATGTCGTCAGTGGTAACACGGTTAACTTCACGCATACGTATGTGCCATTTCGACTGCGTGGTAAAGGACTGGCGGAAGAGCTGGTCAGTGCAGGGTTAACATGGGCGAAAGACGAATCTCTCGACATCACTGCCAGCTGTTCCTATGTGAAAAAGTTTCTCTGACGTTATCGCGGCAGATGAATAAACTCTAACATCCAGCGAGCGATGGTCTCGTCATCGTTTGGCTGGTGAATACTGTTCAGCGCGGCATCCAGTTTCGCTTCGCCGACATCTTCCCGACGACGCCCTAACAGGCGTTCGAAATATTCGGGCGTGAATTCTGGGTGCCCCTGAAAACTCAGGATCTGATCTTCAAGATACCAGGCTGCAAACTCACAGAATTGGCTGCCAGCGAGACGCTTGCCACCTTCCGGTAGCCGCGTTACTTGATCTTTATGACTGTAGATCAGCTGAAACGCCGCCAGATCGTCATTCAACCACAGCGGGCGGTGATCGACTTCCGTCATGTGATTTCCCACTCCCCAACCTTTATCGCTGAGGCCTGCATGGCCGCCCAAGGCGTGCGCCAGCATCTGATGCCCAAAGCAAATACCCATCAGCCGCTCCTGACGACGATGCGCACTCTGGAGCCAGTCCGACAGGGGAGTGATCCAGGGCTCGTCGTCGTAGACACCCGTTTTGGAGCCTGTCAGCAAATAAGCATCACATTGAGACTGACCGGGTAGTTCGGCGTTGTGAACATCGAAATATTCAATATTCAGGTTGGGATCAAAGCGCCTCAATAAATCGGCGAGCATAGTGCCGTATGAGGTGTAGTCATCAATCAGGTCGGGATAGAGTACATCGCATTCGAGGATACCGAGCGTGGCCATAGATCAGTGGGTTCCTTTTGCCTCTGGTTGTATCAGTTTAGCAGGATAGGCTTTTTTCAGAGGTAACAGAACGTCTTCCACACCGTGTATCCGAATCTCAAGCATCATTGCCAGCAATTCGCCCAGATGCCCTTGAGGAAACCCTTTGCGCTGCATCCAGAGAAGGTACTCTTCGGGGACATCGCATAAGCGTTTTCCCTGATATTTGCCGAACGGCATTGTCATGCGCACAAGCTGGATCAGATTGTCTTTGGTGTACATATTGGCCTGCCCGGAAAGATGGTTGCGTCGATGGTTGAATAATTCCACATAAGTTCCGCAATCTTACTCAAAATACTAAAAAGTCAGTTGCACTTTATATTGATAGTCTACACTTTAAGACATCTCCGGCTTCAGTTATTTGCACTGTTTGCGTTGAGAGTAGTGAGCAATCAATAGTGAGTACGATGTACACAGGAGCCAGAGTATCTGTATGGGTGTGTTGACCTCCGCAGCGGAAGGGACGTATCAGCCAAGCGAAGGATGGAAGCGCGTAGAGGACGAAAGTCGAAAAGCCGGAACGGTGAAAGCGGGTCGCTTTGGTGCGACTGACTTACGTCTCGAAACTATTTTAGAACGCACTATGCGGGTCTTTATAACGACGCGGGCGTCGACGTTCTCGACTGACGTCGAGGGTGCACTGTTGCAGATTGCCCGCGTTCTTAAAGCCGCATCGACGGCACTTTATATATCGACAGACGAACACAAAACACGCCCTGAATTACTGGTGGCAGTATCGCGCAACAGCACCGAAGACATGGCGTCTGTACTTCAGGACAGCTGGAATACCGCGGAGGCGGGGCGCGCTCCACGTTGTTCCACCGCCGATGAAGAAACTCCCGCCGAAGAAGCGCTGAGACTGGTTCTTGGCGGACGTGTACTGACGACTATTCCATTGCTCAATGACGTAGGCGTAACCGGTTGGTTATTCGTCAGTTTTGATGATGTCACGACGAAGTTATCGGCACGTAAACTGGCGCATCTGGGGACCTTTGCCCAGTTTTGCTTACTGATGCAGGAACGCCTGCACGTGATGACGGTGCTAGAGGACCGTGAGCGTCTGCTGCGTCAGACTGAGCGCCTGGCGAAAATAGGCTCCTGGTACGACGATGTCGAAAACGATCAGATTACGATTACACCTCAGACAGCGGCTATTTTTGAGCAGGACGAAAATCTAGAGGTCGTCAGTCTTTCGCAATATTTTGAGTACATTCACGCCGAGGACATGGAACGCGTTGCACGCACTCTGGCGGAAAGCATGAACGAGTGTAAGCCCTCAGACATGACGTACCGGATCAGCCTGCCTTCCGGTACCGAAAAAGTGATTCATGGTCGTGCGGAAGTCATTGTTAATGCCGAAGGACGCGTGGTTGCCCGTGTTGGCTCGGTGCAGGATATCACCGAGCAGCAAGCTCGTGAAAACCGCCTGCGCCTGGCGATGACTGTGTTTGAATTTTCTATGGAAGGGGTGGTGATCACAGGGGCCGATCAGAAAATTGAGGCGGTGAACCCAGCGTTCAGTACGATTACCGGCTATTCCGAGCGGGAAGCAATGGGCAAACCCATTGGCTTTTTACGATCGGGGCGTCATAACGAAGAATTTTACGAGCGCATAAACAAACAGCTTCAGGATCGTGGATACTGGCGGGGTGAAATTTGGAACACCCGTAAGAATGGCGAGACCTATCCGCAGTGGCTGACCATTACCGTTGTACGGGATGATCAAAGCAGGATTACGCATTACGTGGGCGTATTCTCGGATATGTCACGGATAAAAGAGCATGAGCAACAACTTAAGCACCTCTCCAATTACGATTCATTAACCAATCTACCGAACCGCCATTTATTACTGAGCCGCCTTGAGGGTGCCATCACCGACGCGACCGTGAATCAACGTAAGGTCGGGGTGATTGCTATCGACCTCGATCACTTTAAGCACATCAACGACAGCCTTGGTCATCCAGCCGGTGATCGCTTGTTGCAGCATTTTGCAAAACGCATGCGTCAGCGCCTGCGTGACTCCGATACGGTTGCCCGACAGGGTGGTGATGACTTCGTTGTCGTCCTCGAAAACGTAGCCAATGAAGCGCAGGTCAAAAAGGTTGCGGATATTATCCTGGAACTGCTTAAAACGCCGTTCGATGTGGGAGTTGGTAAAGATTTCTACATTGGCGCCAGTATTGGTATCACACTTTTTCCGGATCACGGAGCGGACGTGACGCAACTGCTCAGCAACGCTGACGTGGCGATGTACGAGGCAAAAAACGAAGGTCGGAATTCCTATCGGGTTTACAGCAACGAAATGACGCAGGTGGTGGCTGATCGTCTGGAGTTGGGTAATCAGCTACGACGGGCGTTGAAAGCTCAGAATGAACTGCGGCTCTATTATCAGCCTCAGGTCAGCATTGCGGACTCTAAGACTGTCGGTGTCGAGGCCCTGATACGCTGGCACACTCCAGAAGGCGAGGTCATTCCTCCCGGGCGTTTCCTGCCGGTAGCTGAGGAGGGCGGCTTGATGCCCGATCTCGACAGTTACGTACTAGGGGTTGCGTGTCGTCAGATTGCCGTCTGGCAGCAGGAGGGCAAAGAGAAAATCATCGTTGCGGTCAATATTACTCAGCCAACCTTTATGGCAGGTGGTCTGGTAGGACGTCTTTCTACACTGCTGGACGAAACTGGGATTGACCCAACGTGGCTGGAACTCGAAATCACTGAAGGTGCGTTGCTGGAACCCAGCTCGCAGGTGCTGAATACTATTTCGGGGCTGAAAGCGCTGGGCGTGGCACTGGCCATCGATGACTTTGGTACCGGCTATTCGTCTCTGTCTTATCTGCATCGTTATCAGGTCGATAAACTGAAGATTGACCGCGGATTCGTGCAAAGTGTTGAGGTCGAAGACGAGGGTAAGGTGATTACTCGTACCATCATTCAGATGGCGAAAGGACTGGGCTTACAGGTGTTGGCAGAAGGGGTCGAAACCGAGGGGCAACTGGCGTTCCTGCGGGATAACGGCTGCGAAACCTGTCAGGGCTTCTTTTTCAGCCGGCCGGTACCGGTTGAGGAACTGGTCTGGCAATAAAAGGACCTCCGGCTGAGCCGGAGGTTCTATCTTTTTTACTGCTGTGTTCTTACTCGTAAGTGCAGAAGTACGCAGTCTGGCCAGCCAGACGTACTTTGAACTTAACGTTTGCGTCGATTTCGAATGACTCGCCGTTGGTGAAGCTCTGCCACTCGTCGTTACCCGGCAGCAGTGCATCCATTTTGCCTGATACGATAGTCATCACTTCTTTCTGGCTGGTGCCAAATTCGTAGTCGCCCGGCTCCATGACACCAACAGTGGCTGGCAGGGTTTCGGTTTGCAGGGCAATAGACTTCACTTTGCCGTCAAAATACTCATTAACTTTCAACATATTAGATTCTCCTGTGGATCTGGCGGGCGATTATACGCAGGCACTGCCCATCAGAGCAAAATAGACGAGCCAAAGCGGCCTTATTTGTGTATACTCCGCGGCCCTTAGAAAATCAGATCGTCGGGCTACACCGTGTCAGCAGCATCCCTCGGGGGTGTTCGGGGTCAGTAGATGCGTTTATCGCGTCGCACGGACAGCAGAGAAGTGACCGTAACGGTAAGCCCCTAAGCGATTGTACACAGGTGAAAATATGACCGATTCAAATAGCACAGGCTTTGCTAGCCTGGGCCTGCCTTTTCCTGTACTCCGTGTTCTTGAAGAACTGGGTTACGAAAAACCATCCGCCATTCAGGCAAACAGTATCCCGCCCTTGCTGGAAGGCAAAGACGTGCTGGGTATGGCCCAGACGGGTACAGGTAAAACTGCGGCGTTTGCGTTGCCTCTGCTGGTGCGTACAAATGCCGATTTCCGCTCTCCACAGGTTCTGGTTCTTGCGCCAACCCGTGAACTTGCTCAACAGGTTGCCGAAGCGGCGAAAACCTACAGCAAGCACCTCAGCGGCATCAATGTAACTGCTATCTACGGTGGTGCTGATTACGGCAGCCAGTTGCGTGAACTGAAGCGCGGCCCTCAGTGGGTGGTAGGTACTCCGGGTCGTGTTATGGACCACCTGCGTCGCGGCACGCTTAGCCTTGCGGACATTAAGGCCGTGGTACTGGACGAAGCCGACGAAATGCTACGCATGGGCTTTATTGACGATGTTAACTGGATTCTCGAGCAGGCCCCTGCCGAGCGTCAGGTTGCGTTGTTCTCTGCCACCATGCCGAAAGAAATTCAGCGCGTTGCAGAGACACACCTGACAGATCCTGTGCAGGTGAAGATTGAATCCAAAACCACAACCAACGACCGTATTCGTCAGCGTTACTGGTTTGTGGGCGGTGTGCATAAGAACGATGCACTCCTGCGTATGGCGGAAACCGAAGATTTCGACGCCATGATGATTTTTGTGCGCACCAAGCAAGCGACGGAAGAAGTCGCTGACTTTATGGCCGCGAACGGCTTCCGCTGTGCACCTCTCAATGGTGATATTCCTCAGCAGCAGCGCGAGCGTGCCGTTGAAAAACTGAAGGCCGGTAAACTGGATATGCTGGTTGCGACTGATGTCGCTGCTCGCGGTCTGGACGTTGAACGTATCAGCCACGTAATCAACTATGACATCCCTCAGGACACGGAGTCGTACGTACACCGTATTGGTCGTACTGGCCGTGCCGGTCGTGAAGGTGAAGCGATTGTATTTGTCCGTGGTCGCGAAAAGCGCATGCTGCGCGATATCGAAAAAGCCACGCGTCAGCCAATCGAAGAGATGCCATTGCCTACTGCTGCGCAGGTCAATGAGAAGCGCAGTGAACGTTTCCGTGCGCGCATCATTGATGCACTGAATACCGAGAAAAACGCGACTTACCGCGACATCATCGAAAGTATCCTGACCGAACATCCGGTTGATGCACTCGATGTGGCTGCTGCCTGCGCGCGTCTTGTACAGGGTAATAAGCCGCTGTTTATCGACGAAAAAGCCGATCAGAAAATGCAGGAGCGTAAGAAGCGCGACCGCGATGATCGTGAACCTCGTCAGCAGCGTGAACCTCGTGACAGAGGCGATCGTGGCAACCGTAGTCGTAAGGCAACACCAGACATTAACCCACTGCCATTAAAAGGTCAGCCAGGTGTGGATATGGTGCGTTACATGGTCGCTGTGGGTTACGACGACGGTCTGCGTCCGGGTAACCTCGTTGGTGCTGTGGCTAACGAAGCCGATCTTGAAAGCCGTTATATCGGTCATATTGAGATTCTGGAAAGCTACTCCATCGTTGACCTGCCAGCGGGTATGCCACCAGAAACAATGAAAACGCTGCGTAATGCACGCGTATGTGGTCGTGCACTTGAAATCAAAGAGTTTAAAGGCGAAGCGGGTGTTCCTGAGCGCAAGCCGGGTGGCTCGAAACGTCGTGACGGCGGTTTCAAAGGCAAGGATCGCGACTTTAAAGGGAAGCGTGACTTCAACGGTAAGCGCGACTTTAAAGATAAGCGCGACTTTAAAGATAAGCGCGAGTTTAAAGATGGCAACGACAAGCCACGTAAGCCACACCGTAAAGGTGGCAATGGGCCTTCTCGTAAGCCTGACTGAGTAAAAAGCCCCGGGCAAATGCCCGGGAAGGCTCAAAACACTGATCGTCTCAGACATCATCCAGAGCAACCGCAGGGTTGCGCCGGAATGACATTGAGCTGTCAGTGACTGATCATCCATGGCCGCATCGAGGGGAACATCTTGTTGCCTTCTGCGGTATACATCAGATTGCTCCGACGTTTTTTCGCATTGCAACCGCAGTTGCTACCATGCTTATGGGCATGGCGCTCCTGCTTTTCCTTCTCGCGCGCATGGAATTCACCGGCGGTCATAACCTCGGGTGAGTGACTTGCTTTTTCGTTCGCTTCCA
>PDUK01000147.1 GCA_006212115.1 Thalassolituus sp.
GTAAAGCTGAAGTCCTCGACAACGCCCGCAAAATTGCCGACATGATCAAGGGCATGAAAGTCGGATTGCCCGGTATGGATCTGGTCGTATTCCCAGAGTATTCAACGATGGGAATCATGTACGACGAAGAGGAAATGTATGCCACTGCTGCCACTATCCCCGGTGATGAAACGGACATCTTCGCAGCTGCCTGCAAAGAGGCCGATACCTGGGGAATTTTTTCACTGACGGGCGAACAGCACGAAGAGCACCCGAATAAAGCGCCTTATAACACGCTAGTCCTGATCAATAACGAAGGCGAAATTGTTCAGAAATATCGCAAGTGTATTCCGTGGTGTCCGATTGAAGGCTGGTATCCCGGTGACCGTACTTATGTAAGTGAAGGTCCAAAAGGATTAAAAATCAGTCTGATCATCTGCGATGACGGTAACTATCCAGAAATCTGGCGTGACTGTGCCATGAAAGGCGCAGAACTGATTGTTCGTTGTCAGGGCTACATGTACCCAGCCAAAGAACAGCAGATCATGATGGCGAAAACCATGGCGTGGGCAAATAACTGCTACGTGGCTGTTGCAAATGCAACGGGCTTCGATGGTGTGTACTCCTACTTTGGTCATTCTGCCCTGATCGGCTTCGATGGCCGCACACTCGGTGAGTGTGGCGAAGAAGACATGGGAGTGCAGTACGCCCAGTTGTCCGTTTCGCAAATCCGTGACGCACGTAAAAACGATCAGTCTCAGAATCATTTATTCAAGCTCCTGCACCGTGGCTACAGCGGCGTACACGCCTCAGGCGATGGTGACAAAGGCATTGCCGATTGCCCATTCGAGTTCTATCGCACCTGGGTAACCGATGCGGAAAAAGCGCAGGCCGATGTCGAAGCTATGACGCGCACTACAGTAGGGGTTGCTGACTGCCCGGTCGGCACCCTGCCCGTTGAAGAGCGCCCTATGGAGGCTGGCGAGTAATCGCCTGAACAGTATGGTCTTCATCAACGAGCGCATTAAGTCACAGCAAAACAGTCCGGCGGCAACGCCGCCGCTGTCACGCTTTGTGTTTAAGCCTGAGGCATTAGCAGAGCACTTAAGGAAGACCATTCGCGGCCAGAACCAGGTCATCGATCATATCGAATCTCAGTTAAAGGTTGTTCATACCGGACTCAGTGATCCACGCCGACCCTTATTGACAGCGCTTTTTATTGGAGCGACCGGAGTAGGAAAAACCGAGATGGTGCGTCAAATAGCGCAAGCCATCCATGGTCGCTCCGATGCATTCTGTCGCATTGATATGAATACCTTGTCGCAAAGCCACTACAGTGCAGCCATTACCGGGGCGCCGCCGGGTTATGTTGGCAGTAAAGAAAATCTGAGCCTGCTGAACGAAGACCTGATAAAGGGCACCGCTTCCCGTCCCGGCATCGTGTTATTCGACGAAATAGAAAAAGCTGACCACTCCGTTGTACTGACCCTGATGAACATTTTGGATAACGGCACGCTGAAACTGGCATCCGGACAAAAAACCATCCAGTTCACCAACACACTGGTATTTATGACCAGTAATCTGGGAAGCCGAACTGCCGAAGCGTTGCCATGGTTGGATGCGATTCCGGGTGTGAGCCGGAGAAGCATCTACCGACGTGCGCTGGAGCGTCACTTCAAACCTGAGTTTCTTAATCGTATCGGCATTGTTGAGTACTTCTCGGCTCTGCGCTTTAACGATCTTCCCAACCTTGTAGAGAACCTCGAACATCTGCTTAACCAACAGCTTAAACGCCACAACATCAGTCTCGAACTGGAACCGAATGCTCGCGATTTAATCGTCCAGTTTTCTGACTACAAAAAGTACGGCGCCCGCGCCATTGAGCGCACTTTTCGCGATCTGGTGGTGACCGACCTGGCCACCCTGATTTCCCGAACCAACGACTTATCCGCCGGCACACATTACCACGGCATCGTTCAGGACCGTCATCTGGAGTTTCTGCCCGTGTCAGTGCCTCGCAATCGTTCAAACCTTACCCCTAAAAGCCCAAAGGCTACCGAAGGAGCTAACCATGACTGATACCATCATTAAAATTGATCTCAGTAAATCCGCTTATGACAATGACCAGGTTCATAACCGCTGGCATCCGGACATTCCGATGGTAGCGACGGTAAAACCCGGTGATGATTTCATTGTTGAATGTTACGACTGGACCGGTGGTCAGATTGAAAATAACGACGACGCATCCGACGTTCGTGATGTCGACCTGAGCCAGGTCCACTTTCTATCCGGCCCAATTAAAGTCGAAGGTGCAGAACCCGGTGATCTGCTTGAAGTCGATATTCTGGACATCGGAGCCTTCCCAGATAATCAGTGGGGCTTTAATGGCTTCTTCTCCAAGAAGAATGGCGGCGGCTTCCTGACTGATCGCTTCCCGGAAGCACAGAAATCCATCTGGGACTTCAACGGCATGATGACCAGCTCACGTCACGTACCCGGCGTTGAGTTTGCCGGTATTCTTCACCCCGGCCTCATAGGCTGCCTGCCCGATAAAAAGATGCTGGATATGTGGAATACCCGCGAGAAGGCATTAGTCGACACTGACCCTGAACGCGTTCCGGAGCTGGCTACCCTACCCTACGCTGAGACCGCCCACATGGGTCGTTTAACCGGCGACGAAAAAGATAAAGCCGCGGCAGAAGGGGCACGTACTGTGCCACCTCGTGAGCACGGTGGTAACTGTGATATTAAAGATCTTACACGCGGTTCTAAAGTCTATTTCCCTGTGTATGTTGATGGTGCGGGCCTGTCGGTAGGTGACCTTCACTTCTCACAGGGCGACGGCGAAATTACCTTCTGTGGCGCAATCGAAATGGCCGGTTGGATTCACATGCGTGTGAATATCATTAAGGACGGCATGGCGAAATATCAGGTTAAAAATCCAATCTTCAAGCCAAGTAAGATGGTACCGAAATACGACGATTACCTGATTTTTGAAGGCATTTCTGTTGATGAAGATGGTAAACAGCATTACCTGGATACCAGCATCGCCTATCGTCAGGCCTGTCACAACGCCATTAACTACTTAACCCAGTTTGGTTACAGCGAAGCACAGGGTTACGCCATTATCGGTTGTGCGCCGGTTCAGGGGCACATCAGTGGTGTGGTCGATATTCCAAACTCGTGCGCCACGCTTTGGCTACCAACGGATATCTTCGAATTTGACGTTCAGCCCAACTCCGAAGGGCCGAAGAAACATCTCGATGGCAGCATCGATATTCCAAAAGCACCGGATCTTTAATAAGGGGATTTCACTATGCCACTCTATGATTATAAATGCCCTGAGCACGGTGTATTCCAGGAACTGGCTTCGATGGAGCACCACGATAAACCCGCGTTCTGCCCGC
>PDUK01000148.1 GCA_006212115.1 Thalassolituus sp.
TACGCAGTATTAGAACGTGCGAAAGGAATACGGTTGCCGCCAATAATAGCGACGCGACGAACAGTCTGTGTCATGTCTCAATCCTGTCGGTGTACAAAACGGGAGCTTGTATAAAACTTGCCTATATATCGGCAGAACGCAAAATATCACAATATTCTGCCCAGTGCTGCGCAAGTCTATAGAACCAGCAACTGGCAGCATTGGCTGAAGTGACATCAAGCCACACGCCTGAGGTCAATTTCAGGGGTTATTAATGTTGGTCTAATCTGGTACCTTCCGGCGCTGTACACCGCGCCGATGTGATCCAAGTATCATTTCCCGTAACCCAAACGAATGTAAGAAACGAACGGAACGGACCATGAGCAACTTTTACGAAACTCTGTTGAACAACAATCTGGGCCGCAGCCTGCTGAAAAACGTTGGCCTGCCTACCCCTATCGAACTGAAGCGTTACAACCCAAACCAGGAAACTTACTTCGAAGGTAAAGTCCTGGTTGGTACCAGCAAGGGCGGCGCGCTACTGGCTGACCTGATGCGTAACCTGAAGGATGCTAAAGCGACTGTTTACTTCCCAGCCGCTGCTCAGACTGCTGCCGACATCCTGGCTGCTGCTGACAAAGCCGGTGTTCGCGCTATCGGCGTTGAAACCAAGAAAGGTATGACTGAGAAGTTCGATGCGTTTGTATTCGACGCGTCTGGCTTCGAAAGCGGTGCTGACCTGAACCAGCTGTACTACTTCTTCAATCCAGTAATGCGTCAGCTGAACAGCAACGGTCGTGTGATCGTTCTGGGTCGCCCACACATGAAAGCAAAAACAGGTGAACAGGCTGCAGCAATGCGTGCTCTTGAAGGTTTCACTCGTTCTGTTGCGAAAGAAATTGGTAAGAAGTCTGCCAACGCGACTTCTATCTACGTAGAAGAAGGCGCAGAAGCGAACCTGGATTCAACTTTCCGTTTCGTTATCTCTGCTAAGTCTGCATACATGGATGGTCAGATCCTGACTGTACTGAAAGCCGACGCAAACGCTTACCCAGACTGGCACAAGCCTCTGGCAGGTAAAGTTGCTCTGGTAACAGGTGCAGCTCGTGGTATCGGTGAAGCGATCGCCCGTACTCTGGCACGTGACGGCGCTAAAGTTGTTGGTCTGGACATCCCACCAGCAGAGGGCGACCTGAGCCGCGTTATGGCTGAAATCGGTGGCGAAATGCTGCTGGCTGACATCTCTTCTAAAGAAGCTCCTCAGCAGATTTCAGACAAGCTGAAAGAGCTGGGCGGCGGCGACGTGATCGTTCACAACGCAGGTGTTACCCGCGACAAGATGCTGGCAAACATGCCTGAGCACTGGTGGAACATGACCATCGACATCAACCTGCTGGCTGAAGAGCACATCAACGATGCGCTGATCGCCAATAAGACCATCAACAAAGGCGCAAGCATCATCTGCGTATCTTCTATGAATGGTATTGCTGGTCAGCTTGGTCAGACCAACTACGCAGCGTCTAAAGCAGGGTTACGTTCAGTACATGGCTCCTGAACTGGCCAAGAAAGGCATCACCATCAACGCAGTAGCACCTGGCTTCATCGAAACTCAGATGACTGACGCCATTCCGTTCATGACTCGTGAAGTTGGCCGTCGTCTGAACTCTCTGTCTCAGGGCGGTAAGCCAGTCGACGTAGCAGAAACCATCGCGTTCTTCGGTAACCCAGCGTCTAACGGCGTAAGCGGTAACGTGGTACGTGTATGTGGTCAGTCATTGGTTGGTGCGTAAGCGACACACCGAGGTGAGTGCGTAATCGCATGAGCCTCCAGAAACTGAACTGAAAAAGCCGGCGATTGCCGGCTTTTTTGTGTCTGATATACGGTTAAATTAGTAATCTATTCAGCGCTTTTTCTTCGCTTTCTTCTTGCGCAAGAAGTCTTTCACAGGCGTTTTCTTTGTAGGCAAAGCCCCTTCGAAACGCTTACGCATTTCTTCGACTTTTTCTTCTTTGTCTTTGTGTGAGCGCTCTGCGCGGTGCTTCTCGCCCGCTTTTGCGAAATCTACGACTTTTGAGTCTGCCAACGTTGCCTCCACTGAAGCCAATCCGATGATTACCTTCATGCTATCATCAGGCTCCGCCAGTTCCAGTAGCAAAAGAGTGCAATGTCCACAGTTTTACCAATTGACGCCGTTCTTGACGATCTGAAAGAGGCATTGCGCCAGCGCGCAAATACACTACTGATTGCCCAGCCCGGCGCAGGGAAAACCACCCGCGTACCGCTCGCGCTTATGGATGAAAGCTGGCTGACGGACAAGAAGATCCTGATGCTGGAGCCCCGCCGAGTTGCCGCGCGAAATGCCGCGACCTTTATGGCCCAACAATTAGGCGAGCAACCCGGCGAGACCATTGGCTATCGCATGCGGCTTGAGAATAAGGTATCCGAGCTTACCCGGATTGAAGTAGTAACGGAGGGTATTCTGACCCGCATGCTCCTCGATGATCCCGAGCTGACCGACGTAGGCCTCGTGATCTTCGACGAATTCCATGAGCGTAATATGGCATCTGATCAGGGGCTTGCACTCTGCCTTCAGGCCCAACAGCTGTTTAATCCAGAGTTAAAACTGCTGGTTATGTCAGCAACACTGGAGGCACCAGAGCTGGCAAAATTACTGGACGCACCCGTTATTGAATCTGACGGAAGAAGCTTTCCTGTGGAAACGCAGTACCGACCGGCCCGAGATGCAAATGAACGTTTAGTTCCCCATGTTTGTCGTGTAATAGGCGAGGGGCTTCGCACCACGACTGGCGATATCCTGGTGTTTCTTCCCGGTTCAGGTGAGATCAATCGTGTTAGTGAAACACTCTCTGAGGTCCATCCGGATATTCTGATCACTCCACTCCACGGCCAACTTAGTGATCAAGACCAGAAATTGGCACTGTCCCCAGCGGCCGGCGGACAGCGCAAAGTTATTCTCTCAACTAATATCGCTGAAAGTTCGGTCACCATCGACGGAGTAAGAGTCGTCATCGATTCCGGTCTGGAAAAGAGGGTTCGTTTTCGCGCAGCACTTGGTATGCAGGAGCTGGTGACTCAGGACATTTCAGTGGCCAGTGCTGTGCAGCGTGCAGGACGCGCCGGCCGACAAGCCCCCGGTGTATGCTTTCGCCTGTATACCGAAACCAGTATGCAACAGCGCCCCGCACATATTCGTCCCGAAATTAATGACGCGGACCTGGCGCCACTTCTTCTCGATCTGGTGCAATGGGGGGCTACTGCAGACGAATTCGACTGGCTAACCGTCCCGCCTCACGGTCATCTAAGTCAGGCGAAAAGCCTCCTTTCGACACTGGGCATTCTTGAAAACCAGCAACTCACTGAACATGGCAAGCGCTGTCTGAGTACGGGTCTCGAGCCTCGTCTGGCCAACATGGTAATACGCGCTGTTGAAACCAACTGTGGCCAGAGCGCATGTGAGTTAGCAGCCCTGTTACAAGAGCCTGCTCTACTGCGACAAGACGATGACATTGAGCGTCTGTTACCGCAGGCACGCCGCTCCTCTCGATGGAAAAGTCGCGTGCGCCCCATGGCTCAGCGACTCATAGAAAAACTTCGGATCAAGAAAGACAGTATGCCCGCTGACATCGGGTTTCTTCTTGGCTGTGCCTTTCCCGATCGTATCGGCCAACAGCGCGGTGCGGATACTCAATACTTGATGGCTTCTGGAGCCGGTGCTTCATTGTCGGAGAACAGTGCGTTAATCGGGCGGCCCTGGATTGCCAGCGCAGAGGTTACCGCCGGGCAGCCCAATCGTATTCGTGCCGCTGCAGCACTGACGGAACAGGCACTGGAGCAGTTAGCAGAGCTGCATCCCCATATGGTAAGTCGTCATATCGACGTGCGCTGGCTGGATAACGGTCAACTTCAGACGCAAGAGCAACAGCGGCTTGGGAAACTGATTCTGTCGGCGAAGAAGCTCGATACAATGAGCGCCGACGATTGGCAACAAGCGTGGCGAGATCTGATTCTGGCTAAGGGCCTGCAAGTCCTGAACTGGGATGATTCCGCAATGAACCTGTTGAGCCGCCTGCGACTTGCTTACGAATATCAGCATGAGAACTGGCCGGACGTCTCTGACACCGCGCTACTTGAACGGCTGGATGACTGGCTTATGCCTTTCTTAACCGGTGCCCGCCACCAGCGGGATCTTAAAAAGCTTAACTTGGATGATGCTCTGCTCTCTTTGCTGGAATGGAATCAGCAACAGTCATTGTCCTCTCTCGTTCCCACTCATATTGAGGTCCCTAGCGGCTCGAATATCCGCATTGATTACCGCCAGAACCCGCCAGTACTGGCCGTCAAACTACAGGAAATGTTCGGTTTCGAAGGCCAGCCCTCCATACTCAATGGCCAACTACCACTGATGATTCACCTGCTGTCACCGGCGCAGCGGCCGTTACAGGTCACCCAGGATCTGCCGCACTTCTGGCGTCATACTTACGCCGATGTGCGCACGGCCGCTATCCAAAGCATCCATGGCCAGAAGACCCTCTGTCGGCTGAGGCAACCAGATTTACAAAACGTCGACCGGAATCGTGAACCATCGTAAAGTACTCCATTAATTATTCGGATATAATGCGACACAACTATTATAAAAAAACGATGGAGGGACCCCATGCGACAGCTCATACTGGCCGCTGCGATCATCATTGCCGTTCTTTCTGCCGTTTGGTTCACCCAGCCAAGGCTCATCGAAGGACTCAATAACTCACCGGATGCAGTGACAACTACAGACGAAACAGTGGATAAGACAAGCAGTTCCCCAGCTGCTCAAAATTCAGCCTCATCTCACGCACACATTGATCATGGGCACGATCATGATCATGACGGCGAACTTCCCGCTGAGCTTGAGGAATACATAGAAAGCCAGCGTATACCTGCAAGCGAAATCCCGATTACGGTACACGGTGACGGGACAGCAACCATCCACACGAAGAAACAGTACTCAACCGTCATGATGATGGTGATCGACGAAGACGGCACCCGCCGAATGGTTGAACGACAAATCACTCCAGAAGGAACCTTGGTAGTACCTTATGAAGAAGCTAATTAATCTATTGTTTTTGGTAGCCTGCGGAGCGCAGGCCGAAATAGTTTTCGTTAATTTGGATGAGGCTAATGAAGGACTCAATGATCGGACACCTGCCGAGCCCGTTGGAGGTAACTCTGGTGAAACGATAGGCCAACAACGCGCAATCGTGTTGCAGGCAGCGGCAGACATCATCGAAGACGCTTTGGATATATCAGCGCCTCTTGAGATCTCTATCGATTTTAAAAGCCTCCCTTGTATAACGTCGGATGATGGTAGCACGAGTACTATTCTTGGCGTCGCCGGTCCAGTTGGTTATCAAGCGGATATCCCATCAAGAACACTGACACCAAACTCCTTGCATAACCAGCTTGTTGGCTCAGATACTTTTCCTTCTGAAGTAGAGATATGGACGGAATTTAATAGTGATCTCGATGAATCGGACAACTGTCTGAATGGCACCACCTGGTATTACGGTCTGGATGAGCCTCAAGATGACAGTTTTTCTCTACTCTCCGTTGCCCTACATGAGATTATTCACGGCATGGGGTTTTCTTCGTGGCTGGCCGAAGATGGTGCTTCATATGTATGGAAAGAAACTGAAAGCGGCGAGCGAGTAGAGTTATTCGATCCTTTTACCTTAAATATGGTCAACGCTACCACCGGAAAATCGATCACCGAAATTTCGAAGAGTAGTCGCTTACAATTATTGCGCAGTGGGCAAAACCTCGGTTGGGCGGGCGAGCTGGTGAATAGTAAATCCGCCAACTATTCGGACGGTTTTACTAATGGTCGGGCGAGACTTTATGCTCCTGGACTTTACGCTCCATCAAGTAGCGGTTCACACTTCGACACAAGTCTCGACCCTGACGAAATAATGGAATATGCGTATACGAGTTTCATTTCAAACATCGGACTAGCCCGGGAAGCTCTTATCGATATCGGCTGGTCTACTCACCCCGATAACCCGCTAAACTTTCCACCAGTATTCACAGAAATACCGGCCCAAACAACGGCAGAGGATACTTCGTTCATCGTTCAGCTAAGCGCAAGCGATATCAATGAAGACGAGCTGATCTTTGATGTATCAAGCATTTCCGACGGCTTGTCAGCAATCGTGAGCGAATCAACCTTAACGGTAACACCCGAAGAAAATTTCTTTGGTGAAGGTTCTGTCACTGCATCTGTTTACGATGGCGAAAATACAGTTACCACGAGCTTTAATGTGACAGTAACACCCGTGAATGATGAGCCGGTTATTGCAGAAATTACCGATATCACCTTCCCTGAAGGGGGAACAAGATCTTTCGCGATCCCAGTCTCTGATGTAGATCACGATCTGGATGAGTTAAATATTTCTGCGACGACAACAAACTCTGAGTTAGGAATGAGCCTGAGCGGTCGTGAAGTTACATTTACTCCGGACGAAAATTACTTCGGAGAGGGTTCTGTAACTGTGACAGTAAGCGACGGACAGAAACAAAGTAGTCAGAGCTTTAGTGTCGCGATCACCAACGTTAATGACGAACCGGTTCTTTTGACGGAGCCACACCAAACGTTAACAGAGGACACCCCTCTTACACTGACACTGACTGCAGTGGATTTGGATGGTGACGCTCTGACCTACTCAATACTGGGAACTCGTCAAGGTGTCAGCGCAGTCATCACTGGTGCAGAACTTACAATTACTCCCTATGAAAACTTTAATGGTAGCTCGTCACTGACAGTGATCGTCAGTGATGGAATCGCAGATCGTGTAACTGCGATCAGTCTGACAGTTACACCAGAAAATGATGAGCCAATACTCGATGCTATAGCAAATCGCTCTTTCGAACAGGCGTCGGGAGCTACGGTTGCACTCAGTGGTAGCGACGTCGATAGCGACGTTCTGAGTTTTAGTGCAGAAAGTCTTAACCCAGAACTAGTAACCGCGACAGTCGAAGGAGGCACACTGGTACTGGCTGCCGCGGATGAATTCAACGGCAGCGCAACAGTATCGGTAACTATCACTGACGGTGAACTGTCTGATACGAAAACTTTTATCGCAACGGTGACAGATGGCGTCGAGCCATCCCCTCTCTCCCTTATGGTTGATGATCAGGTCGTAGCATCTGGCTCGCGTATTGAAGTGGACTCTCTTTCAGCCGTAGAGTTCGAGGTATCCGGAGGTAACGGACAATACAACTTTGAGGTTTTCTATCAAGGCAACCGCCCTGATCTCCTCGTCGGGGAAGGTAACAACCGTGAACTTACATTGCCAACAACCAGTGCATTTGCTGGTGAGTACCTCATTACTATCGACGATGGCCTGGCGAGCGTAGATGAGGCAACAATTACACTCAGTCGCCCTCTGCTTCTTACTCCTTCGGCAACCCCAGTGATGGCTGGTTCTAGTCAGACCAAGCTTGTCGCAACCGGTGGTACCGTAGGCTCGGATGTAACCTTCTCCATCAATAGTGACGAGGGGCCTGAAGGTCGTACGCTCCCCGTGTTCACTAATAGTGAGGGCAGCACGGTTACTACTGCAACTGCAGCGGATAACTCTGTAACTAACAATCCCGCTACCGTTTATATCAATGCAGCAGAAGCCGCCCCAGGTCTATATGCTGCAGAGGCTAGCTTCGGTTCTGCGCCAGCCGCATCGCTTAACCTGCAAATCGTTGCAGGAAATCAGGTAATGTTTAATGTCGTAGATAGTACAGATACTGGACTCGAAGCTCTGATTACGGTCGATGACGAGCGCACTAGTGCCTGGGGAA
>PDUK01000047.1 GCA_006212115.1 Thalassolituus sp.
TCAAGCTTCGGTTCTGAGACAGAAGCCAGACAGGTTTCTGACCAGTTACCGGCTGAGTATGTGGCCTTTGTTGCGAAAGGAACTAACCTTTCAAAAACGCATAAGGTATTATTCAGACCGTCTTAAATGCTGGGGTGTCGCCAAGTGGTAAGGCAACGGGTTTTGATCCCGTCATTCGCAGGTTCGATCCCTGCCACCTCAGCCAATTCTATACTCTCCATCTTTGAATCTACTGCATCAAGGGGACGACTGTGTCTAAGTTGATGGTATTTACCGGTAATGCAAATCCGGAACTGGCAAAGCTCGTCGTCGAGCGTCTCGATCTCTCCCTTGGCGAAGCCACTGTGGGTAAATTCAGCGATGGTGAAATCACCGTTGAGATCAATGAAAACGTGCGTGGTAAAGACGTTTTCATCCTGCAGCCTACGTGTGCTCCTACAAACGATAACCTGATGGAAATCCTCCTGATGGCTGACGGCCTGCGCCGCGCATCAGCGAGCCGCATTACTGCCGTAGTCCCTTACTTCGGCTACGCTCGTCAAGACCGTCGTCCACGTAGTGCCCGAGTGCCGATTTCTGCGCGTGCAGTTGCCGATATGATGTCAGGCGCAGGCATTGACCGTGTACTGACCGTTGATCTTCATGCGGACCAGATTCAGGGCTTCTTCGATATCCCTGTTGATAACGTATACGGCTCTCCAATCCTGCTCGACGATATCGAACGCCAAAATTTCGAAGATCTGATTGTTGTCTCACCAGATATCGGTGGTGTAGTCCGCGCTCGTGCGATCGCTAAGCAATTAAATGTTGATCTGGCGATCATCGACAAACGCCGTCCTAAAGCAAACGTATCTGAAGTCATGCACATCATTGGTGATGTGAAAGACCGCACCTGCGTGCTGGTCGATGATATGGTCGATACCGCTGGCACACTGTGCCAGGCCGCTAAAGCACTGAAAGAGTTTGGTGCGAAAAAGGTTGTCGCCTACTGCACACATCCTGTACTATCCGGGCCCGCGATTGAGCGCCTTGCAAACGCACAGCTGGACGAACTGGTTGTTACCGACACCATTCCATTGTCTGAAGCTGCACGCGCAACCGGTGCAATCCGTCAGCTGACCACAGCAGGTCTTCTGGCCGAATCAATCCGTCGTGTAAACAACGAAGAATCCATCAGCGCGATGTTCCGTTAAGCCGCAGGCTTAAACACAACGAGCTGGTTAACAGCAACAGAGAAACTGTTGCTATTTTTGCCGCTGGGGTTGGTCGCAAACTCCGGCGGTTTTTACATCCTGAAATGAGGAAAATACTATGTCAGACTTCACTTTGTCTGCTGTAACTCGCGAAGATGCGGGGAAAGGTGCGAGCCGCCGCCTGCGTCGCGAGAATGGCGTACCAGCAATCATCTACGGCGGTAAAGCCGGTGGTAACGACCGTAAGCCAACGCCTATCACTCTGAAGGCGAATGAACTGAACAAGGTTCTGGAATCAGAAGCCTTCTACAGTTCAATCATCACTCTGTCTGTTGATGGCAAAGACGAAACTGTAATCCTGAAAGATCTGCAGCGTCACCCTGCAAAAGCACTGATCTGGCACGCTGACTTCCAGCGCGTAAGCAAGTCTTCTAAGATCACCACTACTGTTCCTCTGCACTTCCTGAACGAAGAAAGCTGCAAAGGCGTGAAGCTGGGTGGCGGTAAGATCATGCACCAGATGAACACCCTTGAAATCGTATGTGCTGCTGGCGACCTGCCAGAATACATCGAAATCGACATGGCTGACGTTGAAGTCGGCGGTGTAATTCACCTGTCTGACCTGAAGCTGCCTAAAGGCGTTGAGTCTCTGGCACTGTCACACGGTGAAGAACACGATACATCAGTTGTTTCTGTTATCGAGCCTAAAGGTTCGAAAGAAGACGAAGCAGAAGACGCTGAAGCTGAAGGCGGCGACGAGTAATCGTTGCGCTCAGAGAAAAGCGGGGCTTGTCCCCGCTTTTTTATTGTCTGCTATTTATCGCACTGATATCGAATGGACATTGTATGGCTGATCCAATTCGCTTAATCGTAGGCCTTGGCAATCCCGGAGCCGAATACGAACACACCCGTCACAATGCTGGTTTCTGGCTGGTTGAACGTCTCGCCCGACAGGAAGGCATAAGCCTGTCTCCCGATAAGAAATTCTTTGGCCTTGCTGGCAAGGGACGCATTGGCGGACAAGAATGCTATCTGCTGTTACCGACCACCTTTATGAATCGCAGCGGCCAGTCAGTAGCAGCGCTCGCTAATTTTTATAAAATAAAAACCAGTGAAATGCTGGTCGTTCATGATGAACTGGATATGCCGCCCGGCATTGCTAAATTCAAGACCGGCGGAGGACACGGTGGTCAGAATGGATTGCGGGATATCATTGCACGAATGAGCAATCAGAAAGATTTTCATCGCCTGCGCGTCGGTATTGGCCACCCGGGTGATAAGAATCTCGTCACCGGCCACGTACTCGGGCGTGCCAGTAAAGCAGAACAACAAGCCATCGACAGTGTCATCGATGAAGCACTGCGCGTGCTGCCAGATGCCATCAGCGGTGACTTACCGAAAGCAATGAATCGACTTCATAGTTTTAAAGGGTAAAATACCCGCCAGTTTAAAACAGACACACCAACTACATCACGATCGGGAAACAGAAATGGGCTTTAAATGCGGAATCGTTGGTCTGCCCAACGTCGGTAAATCAACACTCTTCAACGCGCTGACCAAATCAGGCATTGCAGCTGAGAACTTCCCGTTCTGTACTATCGAGCCGAACACCGGCATGGTCAACATGCCTGACCCACGCCTTGATGCTCTCGCCGCTATTGTCAGCCCAGAGAAAGTCATCCCGACAGCGATGGAGTTCGTTGATATTGCCGGTCTTGTGGCTGGTGCCTCCAAAGGCGAAGGACTGGGCAACCAATTCCTGGCCAATATCCGCGAGACGGACGCAATTGCCCACGTTGTGCGTTGTTTTGAAGACGACAATGTTATTCACGTCGCCAACCACGTAGACCCTGCTGCCGACATCGATATCATCAACACCGAACTGGTGCTGGCTGACCTCGACTCATGTGAGAAACAACTACAGCGGGTTACCCGCACAGCAAAAGGTGGTGATAAAGACGCCATCGCTCAGAAAGCGCTGCTGGAAAAACTGATTCCTCACTTTGAGGAAGGTAAAACCGCACGCATGCTGGACATGGACGACGACGAAAAACGTATCGCCCGTCAGTTCCACCTGCTGACCACAAAGCCAACCATGTACATTGCCAACGTTTCTGAAGAAGGCTTTGAGGATAACGTATCTCGATACGGTCCGCGAGGTTGCCGCGTCCGAAGGTGCATCTGTGGTGGTCGTCTGTAACAAAATTGAAGCGGAAATTTCAGAACTGGAAGACGATGAAAAAGCCGACTTCCTTGAAATGATGGGCATGGAAGAACCCGGCCTAGACCGCGTTATCCGCGCTGGTTACGAACTGCTGGGCCTGCAGACTTACTTTACAGCCGGCGTTAAAGAAGTACGCGCCTGGACCATCAAGGTAGGCTCAACGGCACCGCGTGCGGCCGCAGCGATTCACACTGACTTCGAGCGTGGCTTTATCCGGGCCGAAGTAGTTGGATACGACGATTTCATCGAGTATCAGGGTGAAAACGGCGCGAAAGAAGCAGGCAAATGGCGCCTGGAAGGTAAAGAGTACATCGTTAAAGACGGCGATGTGATTCACTTCCGCTTCAACGTTTAACGCCCTCTCGACTGACTTTCGGGGGCTCGGAGTGTGCTGCGACGAGTCTCCCACCAAGAAAATGGGGTTAAGTACGGTTCAGGCTGTACTTAACCCCATTTTTGAAACAATCAATTCATATTCCTATAATTTATTCCACTAAGAGAAACAACTATCCTACTCGGATAGCAGACTCTCTGGTGATCTATGAACGCGACACGCCTTCAACTCCCACTTCCCGTATTGCTGGCGCTACTGGCTGCCATAGGGCCCTTATCGATCGACATGTACCTGCCTGCCATGGCAGCGATGGCCGGATCATTAGCCAGTGATATCCATCATATTGAACTCTCTGTCAGCACCTTTCTTCTGGGGTTTGCACTCGGACAGATTACTGGCGGCCCCTTATCTGACCGGCTCGGACGTCGCCCAGTTATTTTTATCGGCCTCGGACTCTTCGGTCTGGCGAGCCTGGCCTTAACATATGTGTCGTCACTGGATGGGCTGCTGTTGCTGCGTGGTCTGCAGGCGATCGGGGGAGGCCTCGCAGTCGTCAATTCAACCGCGATTGTGCGAGATCATTTTGAAGGCGCGGACATAGCCCGGGTGCTGTCTATGGTTGCCATGATTATGATGGCCGCGCCACTTCTTGCCCCAATGCTGGGTTCACTGGTACTCACCTTCAGCGGCTGGAGAGACATTTTTGGCATCCTGAGTGGATACGCATTTCTGCTGATTGGGATTCTGGTCTGGCAACTGCCGGAAAGTCACCCTCCTCACCGCCGCATAAAACGCTCCCCCTGGGCTGGCTACGCAACTGTACTGCGTCATCGTACCGCGCGTCGTTACATTCTGATGCTGGCCAGCGCCTACAGTGGCATGTTCGTATTTATCACGGCTTCGCCCTACCTGTACCTGGAGCACTTTGGGCAGAGCGAGCAAGTATTTCCGTGGCTGTTTGGTGCCAACGTCATCGTAATCATGCTGATGAATCGGCTGAACATATACCTGCTCAAATTCTGGTCACCGCGCCGTCTACTTACACTGGGCATCGTAATGCAGTTCAGTTCGGCGCTGGCGCTGCTCGCTCTGGCACTGTCTCCTTTCTTTGTTTTACCCGTCGTTCTGCCACTGCTGATGATCTACGTCGGCTCACTGGGCCTGATCACGGCCAATACCATGGGCAGTGTCATGCAGCACTTCCGTGAGGTTGCTGGTTCAGCAACCGCACTGATGGGCGTGATTCAGTTCAGCGGAGGTGCCCTCGCCGGACTTCTCTGGGGGCACTTCCACGACCATACGCCGATTCCAATGATGGAAGTCTCCTTGCTGACCGCCACACTCGCGCTGATATTCCTGCTTATGGCGCGGCGGGCAGACTCGCACGAAGTTTCTGATAACGCAGCAAAAGAGGCTGATACGGCAACAGAGAGTGCTACGGCAACAGACTGATCCACGAGAACAACAATAAACGCTTGAGTAATTCATCAACGAGGAACAGAATGAACGTTCATTCCGTTTTATAACGCCTATGGAAAAGCACCAACTCATCATCGATGCCACCTGCGATCTGATTGCAGAGAATGGCCTGCAAGCCACCCCTATTTCTTCGGTTGCGAAGGAGGCTGGTTGCGGAGCGGGAACTATTTACCGCTATTTCGAAACGAAAGAAGAGTTAATTGAAGCGGTTTACCTGAGCTTGATGGAACGCTTCACGAGCGCATGCCTCGAGAATCTGGACCGGACAGCGAGCGTACGCGAACAGCTGAACACGATATGGCTGAACCTGTATCACTACATGCGCGAAGTTCCGCGTGATGCACTGCTACTGGACCAGTTGAGCGTTGCACCTGCGATCAGCGCAGAGTTGCAGGAACGGGGTAAACGGGATTTGAAAACCACCATCGATCCGATTTTCACACGCGGTCGACAGGAAGGTTCGATAAAGGATATCCCCGATGACGTGTTAGGCGTCTTTGTTTACGGCGGAATATCAACACTGTTACGCACCGACCGGAACGCACCATGTGTGGTCCCAACGGTTGTAACGGATGACATGCTACTCAGCATTTGCTGGGGGGCAATTGAAAAACGCGATTGATCTCAAGGAGACCGTCATGGCCACAGCACTGAGTACGTCCGAACAAACCAGCACTACAGCATCGACTGCTGCTAACGAAGCAATGAGTCTGAACAGCCGTGCTAAGGCCCGCACAGACTACTACGATCTGATTGGAAGTCTTGTCCTGGAACGCCGTCGCCAGCGTAACCAACCCCCCGCGACGGCCGACTGAGTATTACCGAATCATGTGCTGCACATCAGTGCAGCACAGCCTCTTCATCGGTGTAACTCTCAGCAAATTCCGGTGGAAGTGCACTGTCCCGGTTAATCACAAATACGCTGTGCTCTGGCACGATCGATTTGCCATCTACCTCAATGTCTTCCAACAGGATGCAGGTAAGGTCAATTGAATCCATCCCGACCACAATGGCCATAGGGGTCGCTGTGTGGGTGTGAATACCAACCAGATCGCCGATTTCAAGCTCGTCGCGGACCGTATTAACGCCCCCAGCGACCAACTCATCACTCGGCCAGGGTGTCTTAAACCTTGCCAATGCGACCAGCTGCACGATCCCTTGCACAACACCGTCATTGATATCGAGAACGACACCTTCATCGGTTTCGTCAGCGTGATCATCTGAGACACGGTCGAGAAGTTGCAGGAATAAATCAGAATCTTCTTCCGTCCAGCGCACATCCACATCCTGACTTCCGGAGCGGCGGGAACAAAAGCTTACTTCGGTTGGAACGAGAGTGGCGGGTTCACCTTCCGCCGCGGGCATGAGCAGACTGACCGCATCGAAACCTGAGTTATCGTTATTCTGTAGACGCCAGTATAGCGGTTGCATTTCTGCGTTCATAAGGTCAACTCCTTATTCACCTGAATCGGGTTATGCCTGTGACAGGCAGTTGGATAGTCAGCCCTCCCCTTTCTGTTCAGCTTCTGTTCAGCAGCGATGTCTTACACGTGGATATAATGTGTCTTATTGATATATAGCAACCGACTATCCCGGGTACAAGCCCCAAAATGTGTAAAGCCTAACCAGTTCACATCGCAAAGCGTCAAAGCGGCCAGAGATGATGCGAGCGCACGGATTGCTGAAACGGACTGTTGCACTGGGGTCTCCATGGCCATCCTGACACTGCAGACTCTTGACCCGGCAACACTGGCGATGTGGGGTTCAGAGACGGTATAATGGCGCGTTTTCCGACGCTATTTAAGACGATTGAGGCCGACGCCGCAGCATGAACGAACCGGTAAAGAAACTGTACATCAAGACCCACGGATGCCAGATGAACGAATACGATTCATCGCGCATGGCCGATATGCTGGGCGAGAGTCACCAGATGGTTGTTACAGACAACCCGGAAGACGCTGATGTCATCCTGCTGAATACCTGCTCCATTCGCGAAAAAGCGCAGGAGAAAGTCTTTCATGAACTCGGTCGCTGGAAGCAGCTTAAGTCTACCAATCCGAATCTGAAAATCGGTGTAGGCGGCTGTGTTGCCTCTCAAGAGGGCGACTCCATCATGAAACGCGCGCCACACGTTGACATGGTATTTGGCCCGCAAACACTGCATCGCTTACCTGAAATGGTGAACAAGGCAAGCAACTCGATCCAGGTCGTCGATGTAACCTTCCCTGAAATCGAAAAATTCGATCACCTGCCGGCTCCGAAATCAGAGGGCAGCTCGGCCTTCGTCTCCGTGATGGAAGGCTGCTCCAAGTATTGTACTTTCTGCGTGGTGCCCTACACCCGCGGTGAAGAGGTCAGCCGCCCACTCGCTGATGTTCTGAAAGAATGCGAAACACTCGCAGCTCAGAATGTGCGCGAAATTAACCTGCTGGGTCAGAATGTAAATGCTTATCGTGGAGACACCGGTGACGGTGATCACTCAGATACGGCAGACCTTGCAGAACTGATCACTCAGGTGGCGGAGATTGACGGCATCGACCGCATTCGATTCACCACGTCTCATCCGGTTGAGTTCACAGACAGTCTGATTGATGTATATGCCGAAGTACCAGAATTGGTCAGCCATCTGCACCTTCCTGTGCAAAGTGGCTCTAACCGTATCCTCGCGGCCATGAAACGCGGTCATGAGATCGACCTGTACATCGACAAAATTCGTCGTATCCGCGAACTGCGTCCGGACATTTCGATATCTTCCGACTTCATTATCGGCTTCCCGGGTGAAACCGAGGACGATTTCATGGACACCATGAAGCTGATCGATGAAATCGGTTTCGATACCTCATTCAGCTTTGTTTACAGTTCACGTCCGGGAACACCAGCGGCCAATCTCGAAGATGACACGCCAGAAGCTGTGAAGAAGCAGCGACTCAAGATTCTTCAGGATCGCATCGTCCAGAACGCGCAATCCATCAGCCGCCGCATGGTCGGTAGACAAGAAGTCGTTCTCGTTACCGGCGTATCCAAAAAGGACCCGGGAGAATTACAAGCGCGTACTGAAAACAACCGCGTAGTTAACTTTAAGTGCGATGATCACTCCATGATCGGCAAGTTCCTGCGCGTTGAAATCGTCGATGCCTACCCGAACAGCCTGCGCGGCGTCTGGTTGCAAGAACATCCTGCTTACTGATCACCTGATTACCGAGGTCAATTTGTCCGAAAAACAGCACGCCATCAGTTTTACTCTGGAACCCGA
Source organism: Thalassolituus sp. (assembly GCA_006212115.1). Taxonomy (GTDB): domain Bacteria; phylum Pseudomonadota; class Gammaproteobacteria; order Pseudomonadales; family Oceanobacteraceae; genus Thalassolituus. Next base: position 8,484 of record PDUK01000047.1, read on the forward strand.
CGATGCACCCCGCCTGGCCAACTTGTGCGGGAACTTAGACGGCCACATCAAACAGATCGCGGATCACTACGACCTGGACATATTCAACCGGGGTAACCGCTTTCAGATCGAGGGAAACGTTGGCCCTGCGAAGCGGGCTGCCGACCTGTTGCAGCGACTATATAAAGAAACCGGTAAAGGCACCGAAATCAGCCCAGACCTGATTCATTTGTTTCTGCAAGAAGACAGTGCGCGTCCGTCTCAACGCGGCAAGCGCAGTTACGACGCCGACAAGGGCATCATCAAAACACCGCTTGCCGTGATTAAGCCGCGCGGCGATAACCAGCTGGAATATCTGGCGCAGGTGCGTGAATTCGATATCAACTTTGGTATCGGCCCTGCCGGAACAGGTAAAACCTTTCTCGCTGTCGCAGCTGCGGTCGAAGCGCTGATGCGCGACGACGTCAAACGTATTCTGTTGGTGCGTCCAGCCGTGGAAGCCGGCGAAAAGCTGGGATTCCTGCCGGGCGATCTGGCACAAAAAATTGACCCTTACCTGCGCCCCCTTTACGACGCGTTGTACGAGATGCTTGGTTTCGAAGCCGTGACCAAGATGATTGAACGTAACCAGATTGAGATCGCTCCACTGGCCTACATGCGTGGACGCACACTCAGCCATTCTTTCGTCATTCTTGATGAAAGCCAGAACACCACCAAGGAACAGATGAAGATGTTCCTGACCCGCGTTGGGTTTGGCTCGAAAGCCGTTATTACCGGTGACATCACTCAGGTCGACCTGCCAAGGGGCGTTTATTCAGGCCTCAAGCACGGTCTGGAAGTACTCGATGGCGTCGACGGTATCGGCATTACCCGCTTCAACAACCGGGATGTTGTTCGCCACCCTCTTGTTCAACGCATCGTCGATGCATACGACAAGCACGATGAAAAAGAGGAAGCGCGTAGAGCTGAGGAAAAAGCTCAGGCATTGGCTAAGCAGGCCTCCGATAGCCAGAGTACAGGCGACAACAGCCAATGAACCTGTACGTTGACGTGCAATTCGCCGAAAGCCTGACGGACATCCAGAATCTACCATCCGAAGAACAGCTGACTTTGTGGGCGCAGACCGCTCTCACCGGTCGCACCGACTTCTCCGTACCGGAATTAACCGTCCGCCTGACAGATGAAGAAGAAAGTCAGGCACTGAATTTCGAATATCGCGGAAAAGACAAACCGACGAATGTTCTGTCGTTTCCGTTTGAGGCGCCACCGGGGGTTCCTATTGAGTTACTGGGCGATCTCATCGTCTGCGTCAGCGTGGTAGAGCGCGAAGCGCTGGAACAGAATAAGAAAACCGAAGCACATTGGGCCCACATGGTTATCCATGGTTGCTTGCATTTACTGGGGTACGACCATATAAAGGACGACGAAGCAGAAGAAATGGAAGCGCTGGAGCGCGACCTGCTTGCTTCACTCGGCTACCCTGACCCATATACTGCGGATACCGAGTAAGCAGTACTAAATAGGAATATACCTCCGGTGAGCCGTATCCAAACCGGAGCAAAGAGGCATCATGAGCGAAGACCGATCGGGCCAACCCCGAAGTTGGCTGGAAAAGATAAGCGACCTGTTTACTGACGAACCGCGTACCCGTCAGGACCTGAAAGACATAGTCCGCGAGGCTGCTGAGCGCAGCATCGTTGATACCGAAACACTGACCATTATCGAAGGTGCACTCCAGGTATCTGACATGCAGGTTCGGGACATTATGATCCCTCGCTCGCAAATGACCTCGATTCAGGAAGATGAAACCCTCCAGGAATACCTTCCTCGCATTATTGAATCTGCCCACTCCCGCTTTCCGGTCATGACCGAGCACCAAAGCGAAGTCAGCGGCATCATGCTGGCAAAAGACCTGCTACCGCTGCTGGCCAAGGCCAGTGCCGACGATTTTAATATCAAAGACATCCTGCGCCCGGCCATATTCGTGCCAGAGAGCAAGCGTCTGAACGTTCTGCTGAGAGAGTTTCGCTCCAATCGCAATCATATGGCGATCGTTCTCGACGAGTTTGGCAGCGTTGCCGGACTGGTTACCATTGAAGATGTCCTCGAGCAGATAGTCGGCGATATCGAAGATGAGCACGACTTCGACGAAGAAGAGCACCACATCAAAGAAGTGGACCCAGGTATCTTCACTGTGAAGGCGCTGACGCCTCTCTCTGATTTTAATGAAGCGCTCGGTGCCAAATTGCAGAACGACGACTTCGATACCATCGGTGGTATTGTCACGCACCACTTTGGTCGAGTGCCGGAGTGCAATGAAAACATCCGCATTGAAGGGATGAAATTCCGAGTTCTGAACAGCACTAGCCGACAGATCAATCTGCTCGAAGTGCACGTCGAAGAAGACTGATTCTTTAAGAGCCAGATTATGTTCACACGCGCCGCCCTGCCTTCCTGGATAGCGATACTGGGAGGCGCTGTCTTCCCATTTGCACTGGCTCCCTTTTTCTATTGGCCACTTGGCCTGATCAGTCTGGCGGCACTGTTTTTCTCGCTACAACATAGTGCGACAACAGGTGCCGCGTTCAAGCGTGCCTGGTTGTTTGGATTTGCTCAGTTTGGTCTGGGGGTTTCCTGGATCTATGTCAGCATGCACGACCATGGCGGTACCCCCGCCTGGCTCGCGGTTCCCGCCGTCGGGCTGTTCGCTGGCTTTCTCGCTCTTATTCCCGCTACCTGGTTCGCACTACGACAAAAGCTCAGCAGCCAGTCTCTTGCGGTCTTCAGTTTTGCCGCATATTGGTTTCTTCAAGAATGGTGCCGCAGCTGGTTTCTTACCGGGTTTCCGTGGCTGTACGCCGGCGACGCACACCTATCTACTGTGTTGGCAGGCTGGGCACCGATCACTGGCGCCTACGGTATTTCCTTTATACTGGCGTTAACCGCTGCTGCCATCGTTGTCGTCGCCCAGACACGCAATTGGATCTACCTGATTCCACTGCTGCTTTGGCCAGCGGGTGATGCGCTCCGGAACCTAAACTGGACACACAACGTTGGCACGATGACAGTAGGGGCCGTACAAGGGAATGTGGAACAAAATCGAAAATGGCTAAACGAAGAGATATTTCCAACCATTGATCGATACCAGGAAGACACCCGCTCACTATTTGGGAATGACCTGATCCTTTGGCCTGAAACTGCCATTACCCTGCTATACCAACGTTATCAGCCGTACATGGAATTATTTGCTGAAGAACTGCAGGCGCACAACAGCACAGTCATTACCGGCATTCCCTTTCGCTGGCCACGTGGCACGGAGCTCGAAGGCGAATATCACAACAGTATTATCGCTTTTGGTGATGGCGAAGGGGTGTACCATAAACAACGCCTTGTGCCGTTTGGTGAATACATTCCCCTCGAAAGTGCCATCCGGGGACTGATCCCATTTTTCGATTTACCCATGTCGAGCTTCCGCGCTGGGGACCCCGAACAAGACCTTTTGAAAGTAACAGTGCATAGCGGTGAACAAAACGATCTCGCATTGATCGCGCCCTATATATGCTATGAAATCGCCTACCCTGATCTGGTTTTACAAACCGCCAGACATGCGGATCTGCTGGTCACCATCAGCAACGACGCCTGGTTTGGTGACTCACTAGGCCCTAAGCAGCACATGGCATTGGCACAGATGCGTGCGCTTGAAACCGGTCGATGGGTGCTCAGATCAACCAACACAGGCATATCTGCACTCGTTAATCATCATGGTGACATCGTTCAGCGAATTCCCGTTGGAGAGCGCACGGGATTCAGTGCCGTAGCAGAACGCCGTACTGGCGAGACTCTATACATGAAGACGGGACTCACCCCTCTGTTGATACTGGCCTTTGGACTTACGGGCCTTGCAACACTTATTCGAGGTAAACGTCATGGCTAAACTATTGTTTAAACTCAACGGCGTTACCCAAGAGGAAGCCGACTTTGTCAGAGCGTCCCTCGATAAAGCGGACGTAAACTATTATGAAACCGACCAGGGTCGCTGGGGAATATCTCTCGCTGCAATTTGGCTGAGAGAAGAAGGCGACTACCCAGAGGCCCGGGAGTTACTCGATAAAATACAAGAGGAATGGCAGGAAGAAGTCCGCCAGCAGCCTATCCCGACTCTGGGACAGAATTTTTACCAACGCCCCACCCGCTTCATATTAAGCATCATTGCAATTGCGGCAATTCTCGGATTATCAATACTGCCGTTTCTCGGGGCATTCGATTCTTAGTGAGTATTCTCACTCGACCTAAAGACCAGCCAACGAAGAACGTACGCAAGTAAAATACCGGTTAATACGCCCAAGCTGTTTGCACCAAGATCGTACCAATCTCCATATCGGTTCACGTAAGGCTGAATCAACTCAATTGCACCGCTGTACGCGACGATACCAACAATATAACTAAGCCAACACGCTGGTCTGGCCAGTGCCACAGGAAATGCCACAACGGCATAGGCAATTAAGTGATGGGTTTTATCCGTACCCGGCACAGTCGGCAGGCTATCTGCTGGATACAGTGATGCAACTGTCGTAACAACCAAAAAGGAGAGGGATAACAGCCACCAGTATGAAGAGAACATTCTGAGAATCTGGTTCACGGATCATCCTTTAAAAACAGCTACGAATCGCAAAGCGAAATAGCGATCCACTCTCCTGTCAGATCTAATCCGACTGGCTAATCCCACTGACTAACTTCAGTAACTGATCTCAATAACTGAGCCGCGCAGTAACCGCATCGAGGATTGGGCCATTCGCTTCAGGAAACTGAAAGTCATTCAGCTTACTGTAATGAACCCAACGCACTTCCTGCCCCTCGGCACCATGAGCCAACAAGGCATTATTCATGGGCACGTCGACCCACAAAACCTCAAGAAGTACGGACTTATCCGGGTAATTAAACGGGATTTCCATCAATGGGGACATGTGCTCGTCCGACACCGGAAGCGCGACCTCCTCGTCGAGCTCCCGTACGAGCGCTGCTGCAGTACTTTCCCCGGCTTCAACTTTCCCACCGGGGAACTCCCAAAGGCCGCCCTGGTGCTTATCATCAGGTCGACGGGCAATGAGAACATCCTCATTAACAACCGCCACGGCGACTGCAACGTGTACTTGTTTCATGATTCAACCGAGTGGCTTTAAGAACGGTAATCCGCGTTAATAGAAACGTAGTCGTGTGACAAATCACAGGTCCACAGGCGCTCATTAATGTCGCCTCTACCAAGCTGGATACAGATAGTAAACTCAGACTGAGCCAACACTGCAGCGCCCTTCTCTTCCGTGTAGGAATCGCAGCGTCCACCGTCTTCCACTATCTGAACGTCATCCAGGTAGATCTGTACTTTATCCAGGTCGAAATTCTGAACACCAGAGCGTCCGACCGCAGCCAGAATTCGTCCCCAGTTTGCGTCAGAGGCATAGAGTGCCGTTTTAACCAGTGGCGAATGAGCCACCGTGTAACCCACATCGAGGGCTTCTTTCTGGCTGGCGGCTGATTCAACATCGATAGTGACAAACTTAGTGGCACCTTCGCCATCACGCACAATCGCCTGCGCCAGAACCTGAAATACTTCTTCGAGCGCAGCAAAAATAGTTGCTGCTTCCGAAGTGCCGTCTGTAATAGTGACGCCAGACTGCCCTGTAGCCATAAGCACACAGGAATCGTTAGTAGAGGTATCCCCATCGATCGTAATACGGTTAAAGGACTTATCCGCTAACTTACGGGCCCACCCCTGCATAACAGAGGCAGGAATACTCGCATCGGTCGCGATGAAGCCGAGCATGGTCGCCATGTTCGGCATGATCATACCCGCACCCTTCGACAGGCCGGTAATGGTTACGGTTTTACCATCGATCTCGACTTGCTTGCTGTAACCTTTAGGCAAGGTATCCGTGGTCATAATGCCACGTCCTGCACGCGCCCAATTACTCTCACTGAGATTGTCGAGTGCCGCAGGAATGCCTCGTTCAAAGGCTTCCATATTGAGCGGTTCACCGATGACGCCAGTAGAGAAAGGCAATACCTGCTCAGCAGTTACCCCGGCCGCCTTCGCCAACATAGCGCAAGATAATTCCGCGTTCTTGAACCCCTTAGGTCCAGTGCCTGCGTTTGCATTCCCTGTGTTAATCAGCAGATAACGTGGGCTGGCCTTTTCGAGATTACGTCGGCAAATGTGAACAGGCGCCGCGCAAAATGCGTTGGTGGTAAACACACCGGCAACCTCAGTGCCCTCCGCGAGTTCGAAAACTACCATATCGTCGCGATCCTTATAGCGAACCGCCGACTGTGCCACACCGATGCGCACACCTTTTACAACTGCAAAGTCTTCAAAAACAGTGAAATTAACGGCCATTTTCGATCAATCTACCTTTAAGAAATTTTACCGTGGCAATGTTTGAATTTTTTACCTGATCCACAAGGACAAGGATCATTACGACCGACTTTCTGTCCATCACGAACAAACGGCTTAGCCTGATCCTCACCCTCTGCAACAGGTGCTTCCTCGTTGCCCAGTGCAGAATCCGCTTCCTCATGCTGGAACTGTGCACGAGCCAGCTGAGCTTCGGCTTCTAGGCGGCGACGCTCTTCCTCTTCTTTAATCTCTTCTTCACGACGCACACGGATATGGCTCAGTACACGAATGGTGTCGTGTTTGATATTCCCCAATAACTCCTGGAACAAGCCGAATGCTTCACGCTTATATTCCTGCTTAGGGTTTTTCTGACCGTAGCTACGTAAATGAATACCCTGACGCAGGTGATCCATCGTCGCCAGATGCTCTTTCCAAAGATTATCCAGCACCTGCAGCATCATCTGACGCTCAACCTGACGCATGGTTTCGGAACCAATAGAGAGTTCCTTTTCCTGGTACGCATCTGTGATTTCCTTCAGAATTCGTTCGCGCAGATTTTCTTCGTACAGTTTGCTGTCTTCATCCAGCCATTGCTGCACAGGTAACTCGATTGCGAACTGAGTGCTTAGCTGGCGCTCAAGCCCTTCGATATCCCATTGTTCAGCAAGGCTCTGCGGTGGAATGTAGTCACTGATCGCCTCATTCACCACATCTTCACGAACGTTGGCAATAACATCAGAAATATCACCCATTTCCATCAGGTCATTGCGCTGACCATAAATAACGCGACGCTGATCATTTGCCACATCATCGTATTCAAGTAACTGCTTACGAATATCGAAGTTGCGACCTTCTACTTTACGCTGCGCCTTCTCAACGGCATTTGTCACCATGCGGTGCTCGATGGATTCACCATCTTTCATACCCAGCGCCGTCATCATGTTGCGCATACGATCTGACATGAATATACGCATCAGGCTATCTTCAAGAGACAGGAAGAAGCGCGTAGAACCTTTATCACCTTGTCGACCGGCACGACCACGTAGCTGGTTATCGATTCGGCGGGATTCGTGTCTCTCCGTACCGATAATGTGCAAACCACCAGACTCCAGTACGGCATCATGGCGCTCTTGCCACTCTGACTTAATACGCTCAACGGTCACGGGATCAGGATTACCCAGAGCTTCTACTTCTGCTTCCCAGTTACCACCCAACATAATGTCGGTACCACGGCCGGCCATGTTAGTCGCAATGGTGACTGCACCCGGACGACCAGCGTCCGCGATGATCTGAGCTTCCCGCTCGTTCTCTTTTGCGTTAAGTACGTTATGAGCAACTTTCGCTTTTTTAAGAACGCCGGAGATATATTCGGAAGACTCAATTGATGCGGTACCCACGAGAACCGGACGCCCCTGAGCCGTAACCTCGCGTATTTCCTCTACCACAGCGTCGTGCTTTTCACGCTGAGTCGCGTAAATAACATCGTTATAGTCGATACGCTGAACCGGACGGTTGGTTGGAATAACAACCACATCCAGCCCGTAAATCTGATTAAATTCGAAGGCTTCGGTATCTGCTGTACCTGTCATCCCCGCCAGCTTGTCGTACAAGCGGAAGAAATTCTGGAACGTGGTCGATGCCAGAGTCTGGCTCTCGGCCTGAATCTTAAGGCCTTCTTTCGCTTCCACGGCCTGGTGCAGACCTTCGCTCCAGCGACGCCCCGGCATAGTACGCCCAGTATGCTCATCGACAATCACGACCTGACCGTTCTGAACGATGTAGTCTACGTTCTTCTGGAAAATTGCATGTGCTTTCAATGCAGAGTGTACGTGATGCAGAAGTGTCAGATTGCCAGCCGCGTAGAGGCTATCGCCTTCTTCCAATACGCCTGCTTTCGTCAACATTTCTTCGACGTACTCGTGGCCTTCTTCAGTCAGTTCGATTGAACGGCTCTTCTCGTCAACAAAGAAGTGACCATCAACCGGCTGGCTGTCGTCTTCAGAGGCTTCGCCCTGACGCAACTGAGGAATCAGTTCGTTAATTTTACGATACAGCTCAGAGTGATCATCCGCTGGGCCGGAGATAATTAATGGTGTACGAGCTTCATCGATAAGAATGGAGTCAACTTCGTCAACGATGGCAAAAGCCAGATCCCGCTGAACCTTCTGCTCTTTGGAGAAGGCCATATTGTCGCGCAGATAGTCGAAACCAAACTCGTTGTTCGTGCCGTAAACGATGTCACATTCGTACTGTGGTTTCTTATCCTGAGGCGCCATACCCGGAACAACAGTACCGACTGTCATACCCAGAAATTCGAATAAAGGACGGTTCCAATCGCCGTCACGACGAGCCAGATAGTCATTCACAGTCACAACGTGAACGCTCTTTCCGGTGAGGGCATTAAGGTAGGACGGCAAGGTTGCAACCAGAGTTTTACCTTCACCGGTACGCATCTCTGCGATTCGACCTTCATGCAGTGTAATACCACCGATCAATTGCACGTCAAAATGGCGCATCCCCATAACTCGACGACTTGCCTCACGACAAACCGCGAACGCCTCTGGCATCAGAGCTTCGAGCGTTTTGCCTTTCTGGAAAGCCTCACGGAATTCAGCAGTCTTGGCACCCAGCTGTTCATCACTCAGCGCCTTCATTTCTTCTTCTAGGGCATTGATACGAGCGACGATTTTGCCCATACGTTTGAGTTCGCGGCTGTTTTTACTGCCGAAAACTTTGCGGAAAATGTTACCAATCATGAGGTTTAGTCTGTCCGTATAAAATTCTGGTGCACCGGCTCAGGCAGAGCGCGAAACAAAGTGCTAAAGGCTACTGAGTTGCCGGGGAGTTGACAAGATGGGGGAAGGTTTTATTAGCGTGGTCGGCGATGAATATAGGCAGCGGGATCAACCGTACGTCCGTTCTTATACACCTCGAAGTGCACATGAGGACCGGTGGAGCGCCCAGTACTGCCCATAAGAGCTACAACATCGCCCTTGCGGACAATATCGCCCACTGCAACTTTGATCTCTTTGCAGTGCGCATAACGGGTTGTATAGCCATTACCGTGATTAACTTCGACAAGGTTGCCGTAGCCATATCGATCGCCGGAATAAGTGACTACGCCAGCAGCAACAGACACGATGTCCGAACCATCTTTACCGGCAAAATCCACACCTGCATGCCATGCGGAGCGGCCTGTAAATGGATCAGCGCGATATCCATAGCGAGATGACATCCAGCCTTTTGTGATAGGCCGACCCGCTACGAAAGTATCCTCACTGAACTTCTGTGCCGCAAACAAATCGTCGAGCACTTCAAGTTGTTGTTCCCGACTGGTGATCCTGTCAGCCAGTTGTTGAATCGCTTCTGAGATCTCTGGAACCAGATAGTTACTTTCTGGAGCAGCGATAGGCCCACCTACAGAAGGGGCCGTTGCAAAATCAAACTCATCAGGATGCAGGCCTGCAGAATCAACGAGCCGCTCACCCACCGCGTCGAGACGCATGACCCGGCTCTGTATTTCAGCCAAACGGACAGTCAGCGCGGCCATTTCCTGCTCGGCGGAATGTCGCAGTGCCTGAAGCTCTTCCCGCTGCTCGACCAGATCACGCTCCCAAGCCTTAGCCGCATCCGGAGCGAGTGCTATGTCTCCACTGAGCCGTTCAGCCAGCCAGTAACCTGCTGCGCCCATAGCCATTGGCAAGGCGAACAAAAGCCCCAGTACGAGGTGTTTAACCGCACTGGTAAGCTTAATGTTGCGTGATTCGCCGTGGCGTCGGCCAACAATAATGATGTTCATGGATACACTAGTTACTGAATAGGTACCTTATTCTGGCGCTTGCCACTCTAATTGCCCGGATATCAATCCGGCAGATACAAATAAGGCCATATCATAAACCATCCTGTTAACGATGATTAGATGAGTATGGCCTCAATAAACAATGAAACAAGCCAGTTTTGTGACGTTACGTTAACCGGCTGCAGGTCTCATGTAGGTAATTGGTGACGTTTCGGCATCGTTGAACTCAACGAATTCCCAAGCATCCTCATGTTGCAACAACTCGCGCAACAACAGATTGTTCATGCCATGACCTGATTTGTAGCCGATGTACTCACCGATCAGACTATGACCAAGCAGGTACAAATCACCCACTGCATCAAGGATCTTATGCTTAACGAACTCGTCTTCGTAGCGCAGGCCGTCTTCGTTCAGAACACGGTAGTCGTCCACAACGATAGCGTTTTTAACACTACCTCCCAGAGCAAGATTCTTAGATCTCATATACTCCAGGTCTTTGGTGAAACCAAAAGTACGGGCACGGCTGACTTCTTTTACGTATGACGTCGAGGAGAAATCGAGGCTTGCGGTCTGAACACTCTGGCGGAAAACAGGGTGATCAAAGTCGATTTCAAACGTTACTTTGAAGCCTTCGTACGGTACGAATGAAGCAATCTTGTCTCCATCACGTACTTCTACTTTCTTTTTAATACGGATAAATTTCTTCGGCGCATCCTGTTCAGCAATACCTGCTGACTGGATCAGAAACACGAATGGGCCGGAACTGCCGTCCATAATCGGCACTTCCTGCGCACTAAGTTCGACAATAACGTTATCAATGCCCAAGCCCGCGAGTGCTGACAGAAGATGCTCAATTGTGTCGACTTTCACACCGTCTTTAACCAGTGTGGTGGACAGTGTTGTCTCACCCACGGCAAGCGCGTGCGCTGGAATATCAACGACAGGATCCAGATCAACGCGACGGAAGAGAATGCCACTATCCACCGGAGCAGGCTTGAGAGTCAGGTATACCTTCTCCCCTGAGTGCAGCCCCACGCCGGTCGCGCGGATGGTGTTATTAAGTGTGCGTTGTCTGATCATCTGACATTCCTGACATTATTGGACATTTATCGTACAATGCCGTGCATTATAGCAGCAGATTCAGGACACGCTAGTGTCCTTTTGTTAATCCGCTTGGCGACGTAGAAACGCTGGAATATCGAGATAGTCCATATCCGGGTTCTCGCCTGAATCCAGCTTCCGGGCAGTGTTTCCTGCCTGACGAGCTACCGCAGGACGGTCTAACTCGCGATAATCAGAAGTGGTTTCTGGAGCACGGCTCTGTGCAGTGTTATCGACAACCTTTGTCGGCTTTGGTTCCTCAGCGACTTTTTCTTCGCCCAGACCCGTTGCAACAACAGTAACTCGCAATTCATCTGTCAGGTCAGGATCAATTACTGTACCGACAACAACAGTAGCGTTTTCCGAGGCAAACTCTTCAACCGTTTCACCCACTTCGCTGAACTCACCCAGCGACAGGTCGAAGCCAGCGGTCACGTTTACCAGAATACCCTTGGCACCGCGCAGATCGACGTCTTCCAGAAGTGGGCTACCAATTGCTTTTTCAGCGGCTTCGCGCGCACGGTTTTCACCAGTCGCACTACCGGTACCCATCATTGCCTGCCCCATCTCGGACATAACAGTACGAACGTCAGCAAAGTCGACGTTGATCATACCCGGGCGCGTAATCAGGTCTGCAATACCTTGTACTGCACCCTGCAAAACATCATTCGCTGCTTTAAATGCATCCAGCAGAGAGGTGTTCTTACCCAGAACAGAAAGAAGCTTCTCGTTAGGAATGGTGATCAGAGAGTCAACATGCTCCGACAACTGCTCCAGCCCCTGGCCCGCGATGGCCATGCGCTTTTTACCTTCGAAAGGAAACGGTTTAGTCACAACCGCTACAGTCAGGATACCCAACTCTTTAGCAACCTCTGCCACGACAGGTGCACCACCAGTACCGGTGCCACCACCCATTCCAGCAGTAATGAATACCATGTCTGCTCCACGCAGAGCTTCTGCGATACGCTCACGGTCTTCCATTGCCGCTTCACGACCAACGTTCGGGTTTGCACCCGCACCCAGACCTTTGGTCAGGCCGTTGCCCAATTGAATTACTGAACGTGAGTCAACATTTCGCAGTGCCTGAGCATCTGTGTTAGCGCAAATAAAGTCGACGCCATCGATCTGGCCTTCAACCATATGCTGGACAGCGTTACCGCCACCACCACCGACACCGATTACTTTAATTACTGCATTTTGTTGTACATCATCCGCAAGCTCGAACATGTCACCTTCTCTCGTGTGAGACATAGCATTATCTCCTATTTTCCGCGCGAGTATATTTAATATTAAAAATTATCTTTAATCCATTCTTTTATGCGGCCAAATGGATTTTT
>PDUK01000149.1 GCA_006212115.1 Thalassolituus sp.
ATTCCTCTCCGCTCAGAGCAGACCACCCACTCATCGCATGAATCTCAATGCCATACCTGAGTCTAAGCAAATATCATGTCAGTTTTTAAATAAACAGGTATTTACGGTCATAAACACGGCTATCTTCCATGGTCGCGCGCAGTGAAAGCGATTTTTGAAACAATAAAAACGCAGAGTGCAGAAGGAAGCGGCAAAAGCGTGCCGGGCAGGAAGAATTCAGAACAGAGTCAGAGCTGACTCATATGTTTACTGACGTCGTTGAGAGGCAGTACTCGATCAGCTAATCCCGCATTGATTACAGCCATCGGCATTCCGTAAATAACACAGCTCTGTTCATCCTGCGCCCACAAGTGTCCTCCTGATTGCTTGAGCAAGCGGGCCCCTTCCCGTCCATCCGCCCCCATACCTGTCAGTACAATACCGAGCGCTTTATTGCCGTAGTGCTTCGCCACCGACGCCAGTGCAATATCAACGCTAGGTCGATAGCTAACCCGTTCATCGCTTTCTAATATATGTATAGAACCACCGTGGCGTTTATCAACAATCAGTTGTTTTCCGCCCGGAGCAACATAGACATGACCAGGCTTCAATACATCGCCCTCTTCAGCTTCTTTCACACTTAGCGCGCTAAGGTTATTAAGTCGTTCGGCAAACGCGGCAGTAAAAGAGGCCGGCATGTGCTGAACGATAATAATGGGCTTATTAAACCCCGCCGGCAGGCTCTTAAAGATACTCTGCAAAGCCGCCGGACCGCCGGTAGACGTGCCGATTACAACTATTTCAAGATGATGAGGAGGCGCCATATTGGAGCCTGTCGCCGACGTTGCGTTAGGAGTAGCTTTCGAAGAAGGTGTTATCGGGTGTGATGAGCTTTTCAGTTGCCCTTTCGCTACCGCAAGGATCTTTTCAGCCAATAGCTTACGGATGGATGCTGCATTGCGAGCAATGGCGTCAAAGTTTTTAGGTAGAAAATCGACAGCGCCAGCGTCCAGCGCATCCAGAGTCACCCGGGCGCCTTCGAAAGTCAGAGAAGAAAACATAAGAACAGGCACCGGATTCGATGCCATGATTTTACGTACGGCCGTGATGCCATCCATCACTGGCATCTCGTAATCCATAGTGATTACGTCAGGTTTGAGTTTGTCGTTCAACTCAATGGCCTGAAGTCCGTTCTCAGCAACACCGATAACCTCGAGGCGAGGGTCCGCATTGATAATATCGGTCACCCGGCGGCGGAAAAAACCTGAATCATCCACCACCAGAACTTTTAAAGCCATATTACTTCCTGTGTCAGGCCGCGCTGGATTGTCGCGTAGCGTAGCGCGTCAGCATACTCGGAATATCAAGAATCAACGCAATGCGGCCATCACCTGTAATTGTTGCTCCTGCCATTCCAGCGGTACCGTGGAGCATTTTTCCAAGCGGCTTAATCACCACCTCTTCCTGGCCAATCAGCTGATCTACGACAAATCCAACTTTGTTAGTACCGACCGAGACTACCACGACGTGAGCAGACTCGTCGGCTTTGGCAAACTGCTCGCCCTTAACCAACCAGCGTTTCAGGTGAAACAGTGGGATCGCACGTTCGCGTACAACCACAACTTCCTGTCCATCAACCACATTAGTTTGAGTAAGATCCAGGTGGAAAATTTCATTGACATTGACGAGAGGGAAAGCAAATGCCTGATCTTTCAGCATCACCATTAATGTCGGCATAATAGCAAGCGTCAAAGGCACTTTAATACTGATCGTGGTACCTTCGCCTTTGAACGAATCGATAGATATCGTGCCATTTAACTGGGTGATCTTTGTCTTAACAACATCCATCCCAACACCGCGACCAGAGACATCTGATATCTGCTCTTTGGTTGAGAAGCCCGGTGCAAAAATCAGATTAAAACACTCGTTGTCGGTCAGACGGTCGGCAGCATCCTGATCCATAACGCCTTTCTCTACCGCCTTTCGTCGCAGCACATCGGCGTCCATTCCAGCGCCGTCATCCTGGATTCGCAGCAAAATATGATCACCTTCCTGCTCCGCGGATAGAATGACCGTACCGACACGGCTCTTACCACTTTCTTCTCGAATCTCTGGCTGCTCAACGCCATGGTCTACCGAGTTACGCACAAGGTGAACCAGAGGATCTGCGAGCGCCTCCACCAGGTTCTTATCGAGGTCCGTTTCTTCACCACGAAGTTCGAGGTTAATTTCTTTCTTCAACTGGCGGGCAAGGTCCCGGACGACTCGAGGGAAGCGACCGAATACTTTCTTGATCGGCTGCATTCGCGTTTTCATCACGGACGACTGAAGATCGCCTGTCACAACATCCAGATTCGCGACGGCCTTCGCCATGGATTCATCGCTGCTCTTGAGGCCAAGACGAACCAGACGATTGCGCACCAGCACCAACTCACCCACCATATTCATGATGTCATCGAGGCGTTTGGTATCGACCCGAACGGTGGCTTCGGCCATCGCTTCTTTCTCGTTTTTACGCGCCTCTGGTTTCGCTTTTACCGCCGCGGGAGCTGCGGCTGGCTTGGACGCGGCCGAGTTAGCGGAAGGTGCCGCAGCCGGTTTAGAGGCAGCGGGCTCTGGCTTCTTATCCTCTGGTGTTACTGCTGGTTTAGAACCAGACGCTTTAGCCCCTGCAGAAGGTGTTTCTGCAGCCGCACTGACTGGAGCTGCGGGCACTGCACTGTCTGTGGCACCAGGCTTTCCTTTTCCATGCAGACGATCAAGCAATTCCTCAAATTCAGAATCCGTGATCAGATCACTGTCGCCTCCAGTAGCAGGAGATGCTGAAACCGATGGTACTTCCGTCTTTTCTGTTTCCGCCTGAGGGGAAGTTTCAGGCGCAGTCGATGCCGAAGAAGCTCCGGGTTTGCCTTTGCCGTGAATCTGATCCAATAAGGCTTCAAATTCATCCTCAGTGATTTCATCATCGGAAGCGGAGGCAGCTGGCGCGCTGTCGGTATCAAACAAATCATCGCCACCGAACAGATCGTCATCGCCACTGGCCTGAGGCGCAGCTTCTTCAGAAGGAGCAGAGGCTGCCTTGTCGTCTAACGCATCCAGCAGTTGCTCAAATTCATCGTCGGTGATGTCGCTATTATCTGCATCTGAAGCGTTTTCCGACGCCGTATCAGCTTCTTGCGCTGGAGCTTCGATGACGGCCTCTGCAGCGGGAGCTTCAACTGCTGGAGCTTCGTCTTCCGGCAGTGCCAGATGATGCAAATTGTCGAGCAAACTTTGTTCTGCGGGCTCTGGCATATCCCCAGAACGTACGCAATCAAACATT
>PDUK01000150.1 GCA_006212115.1 Thalassolituus sp.
CCGTAGAACGCACCTTCACCCGGCTGGAGTTCCCAGTCGAGGCCGGCGTCGTTGAGAGCATCTTCCAGAGCCGCTTCAGCTTCATCCCAAAGCGCTTCATCACCAATACGACCTTCCGGACGCGTTGACAGCTTCATCTCAACGGCATCAAAACCAAAGTCGCGGTACACATCGAGGGTAAGCTTGATGAAGTCAGCCGCTTCCTGACGGATCTGGCTGTTGGTACAGAAGATATGCGCATCATCCTGAGTAAAGCCGCGCACACGCATGATGCCGTGCAACGCACCCGATGGCTCGTTACGGTGACAAGAACCAAATTCCGCCAGACGCAATGGCAATTCACGGTAGGACTTCAGACCCTGGTTGAACACCTGAATGTGACAAGGACAGTTCATCGGCTTCACCGCGTAGCTGCGCTTCTCAGACTCAGTAGTAAACATCGCGTCAGCGTAGTGTTCCCAGTGACCTGACTTTTCCCAGAGAGTGCGATCAACCACTTGCGGTGTCTTAATCTCTTGATAACCGGCACTGTTCTGGACTTTACGCATGTACTGCTCGAGTACCTGATAAATGGTCCAGCCATTCGGGTGCCAGAACACCATACCCGGCGCTTCTTCCTGCAGGTGGAACAGTCCCAGCTGCTTGGCCAGTTTACGGTGGTCACGCTTCTCAGCCTCTTCAAGACGCTGGAGATACGCTTTCATTTCTTTTTTATCGTTCCACGCCGTACCGTAGATACGCTGCAGCTGAGCATTCTGCGAGTCACCACGCCAGTAGGCGCCAGATACACGCTGCAGCTTGAAGATACGCATCACACGGGTATTCGGTACGTGTGGGCCGCGACACATGTCGGTGTATTCTTCATGGTGATACAGGCCAACGGCCTCTTCACCTTTTTCGATCAGATCGTCGATCAGCTCAACTTTGTAGTCTTCGCCGCGCTCAACAAAAACGTCACGCGCCTCTTTGATCGGCGTCATCTTCTTGATGACCTGATAGTCTTTTTTGATCAGCTCTTTGATGCGCTTTTCAATCGCGCTTACGTCTTCTGGTGTAAAAGGACGTTCGTAATCGATGTCGTAATAGAAGCCGTTCTCGATCACAGGACCAATTGCCATTTTGGCAGTTGGATAGAGCTGCTTCACTGCGTGACCAACGAGGTGTGCAAAAGAGTGACGAATCACCTCAAGGCCTTCTCATCGCGACCGGTGATCAGAGTGACATCCGCATCTTCGGTAATCAGCTCACATGCGTCGACCAGCTCGCCATTAATACGGCCACATACGGTCGCCTTGGCGAGACCTGGGCCAATATCTTCGGCCACTTGCATCAGAGTAACAGGTTGATCGAACTCGCGCTTGGAGCCATCAGGAAGGGTAACAACAGGCATAATAGATCCTTGTCAGTGGTGGCCCCCACGACAGGCCACGTGAAAATAAAGAGGCCGTACTCTACAGACCGGAAAAAGCCCTGTAAACAGTTGATGCCAGACCGTACGACCAAGGCATCAGGTCGTCATAAACTCAGTTCGCCACTGCCCGGGTGTTTTATCCGTCGCCTTTTTGAACGCGCGATTGAATGGTGCCTGTTCGGCATACCCAAGAAGTAGCGCAATTTCACTCAGGGTGAGATGCGAATCCAGCAGGTACATCCGGGCGAGATCCATGCGAACGTCGCCCACCAAGTCCCGAAAACCCACGCCAGACTGGCGCAATTTGCGTAATAACGTTCGTTCTGACATCGCGAGTTTTTGTGCGATACAAGTTTGGGAAGCGGTTCCCAGTGGTAAATGTTCAATGATCTGCTGACGGACCAGTGCAGTGAACTGCCCGAGATCAGGCATATTGGCGAGCGCGTCCGTGGCATTCTGCTGCAATTGCTGAAATGCATTATCGTCATGACTGACCAACGGCATAGTCAGGACACGGGCATCAAACCAGAGCGCATTCGCAGCTGCTCCGGTGACCAGCTCACCACCGGTTAACTCGGCAAAAGCCTGTGCGGCGGGCACGTCATGCCACCAAACCTCTACGCGTTCTGCCTCAACCCGCTCAGCCTCACCCCATTCAACTTCGACCTGCTGTCCGGTCATACGACGCAAGAAGGTAACAAAGCCAGCCAGAATGACTTGATCAGAAAGCCGAGTCGAAGCCCCGTAGCCGGTATCCCATATCAGCCCCGCCAGCCCATCTTTCAATTCCAATCGCGCACGCGGCCCTTCGTATAACAGTTTCTGAAAACGCTCAAAGTGCTGAAACGCTTCCAGCACCGTTTTACAAGACAATGTCAGATACCCAATCACACCGACATGCTCCGGGCCGACTCGTCTTGCCAACTCTACGCCGATGGCATCATCAGACGAACTCAGCTGAACCTGCTCTAAAACGTGCCACCATTCGTCAAAGGTCAATCGCTTCGCCGACTGCGCACGACTCTCGACCACGGGCACAGAAAGCCCTCGTTCTGCGACGAAAGTGCTTACCAATGACATCAAGTCACCGGCAACGGACAGGCCCGCTAACCGTGGATCACGCTCTCTCACCTGAAACTGGTCCTCTGTTTTGCTGTTTCCACCATTTACACGACCTCCGCCGCTTTACGCCTTTGTCGATGCTCACTGGCAGCACCAGCAGAGACGCCCCATGTCCGATAATATCAATAGATAGTCTGAATATGTCAATATCGAGAGACCCTAGCGAGCTATTCTATTGCTGATACAAAAACACAAAAGCAAAACACAATAGAACTAACGCTGGAGACACCAATGGAAGATTTACTGCGTGCCCTGCTCTTTATCGGACTGTTTGCCGGTGTATTTATCGGCACTATGGTTGCTGAAAATATCTGGGCCAGACGCCGTGGCGTGACAAAGCTCTATCACTTCCCGGAAACCTTCACCAACCTGATTACAGGAGCGTCGTATAAAATTGTCGATGGCATCGCGATCGCACTGTTTATCCAATTGTTTTACGACTGGGTGTATCAGTACGGCTTCCAGTGGAACCCAGAAGTCGGTGTCGTCAGCATTATTGCGCTGATTCTGTTTATTGACCTGTGTATGTACGCGGCACACTTTATGATGCATAAGGTCCGCTGGTTCTGGAACGCACACGTCACGCACCACAGTTCCGAGCACATGAACTTTTCGACCGCATTACGCCAGAACTTTACCTATGCGTTTTCGGGTACGTGGATTCTATGGTGGATTCCTGCTGCATTCGTTGGTTTCGATAAAACGTGGACCTTGATCGCTATCGAAGCCAACCTGGTATACCAGTTTTTTCTGCACACAGAGCAAGTCCGAACACTGGGCTGGGCGGAAAAGATATTCAACACACCTTCGCACCACCGAGTCCACCATGGAAGCAACACAGAACAGATAGATAAAAACTTTGGCGGCGTATTCATTATCTGGGACAAGTTGTTCGGTACATTTCAGGCAGAAGAGACCGCGGGCGAAATTGTATACGGCGTAAAACGTATGCCGACAAAACCGAACAACCCATGGCATGCGCAAGTATACGACTGGCAGAATATGTTCCGGGATCTGAAAAAATACAAAGATCCACGCATCATGTGGAAACACCCGGATTGGGTTACTGAAAAATACGGCGAGCATCGGACACTCGACCAATAACGCACTCTTTCTTCCTGATGATAGGATATCGACAAGGTACGCCACGTCATCAGGAAGACCAAATGCAACAAGACCGTCACCCAGCAGTTTTAAAACTGACATCCTTGGCGTCTAGCCTGAACCTCCCCGTTATTCACTGTCTCTGGAGGTTCTTAATGAAGTCCCTGATTACCTATATATTCGCATCCCTGGTCCTAATGGCAGGGTGCGCTACACACGCTGGTCCCGATCATCGCTCCAGCCATTTTGGAAAGTGGTTCTACGGAAAATTTTCCGAAACCCAGATTGGTCCACGCCCCTTTTACCTTGTCGAGGACATGGACGAGGGTGAACTAAAAGAGAAACTTAAAAGCTGCGAGAGTGGCCCGTTTTTTAAAAGCCGTTTTTCGATTGGGCACCGTGGTGCGCCACTCCAATTTCCCGAGCACACAAAAGAGTCCTACGAAGCGGCAGCCAAAATGGGCGCAGGCATTCTCGAATGCGACGTAACATTTACCAAAGACCGTGAGCTGGTATGTCGTCATTCACAATGCGACCTTCATACCACAACGGATATTCTGGCGACGCCACTCGCTGAGAAATGTTCAGTACCGCCTGAATTCGACAGCAACGGAATGCTCACCAATGCCGCCGATATCACCTGCTGTACAAGCGACATTACCCTCGCCGAATTTAAAAGCCTGCAAGGTAAAATGGACGCCGCTGACCGCACAGCAACCACCATCGAAGACTACATGAATGCGACTGCAGACTACCG
>PDUK01000151.1 GCA_006212115.1 Thalassolituus sp.
AGCGAACCGCCCGGATAACCATAAACGTATTCAACACCTGCTTCGTGAAGTGCACGAACCAGCATGTCTCCGCCGGAAATTAATTCCACCGTAATATCCTCTTTTCTTGTGCTCACCGTTGAGCACGAGTTACGTATGTACGAGTCGTGTTGCATTCGGGCTTAATCGAAACCGTCACGCCAACACTGAAAAGGCTGGATGAGTCACTCTTAGTTCGTCATCAGAAACCGGTGCCTGGTTCAGGAAACCGGGGTCAGGGCCGGACACGGGGGGTAACCGTACCAAAGGCCATGTATGACGTTTGCCCTGCTATGGATGGTTAGCTTCGAGCCCCCGTCATTTTATGGCGCCTATTCTACCAGTACTTGGCTAGCCTGTGAACCACTAAACCCCAGTAAAATCAAGGCTCAGGCATGAATCCAGATAAGACTGACCTGTCGCCCGGTGACGCCGTCGCGGCGGTAAGAAAAATAGTCCTCAGACTGTTCGTAGGTACACACCCCACCACCGTAGATCTGGGCCACACCAGCGCCTTTTAATTGCCAGCGCGCCAGCCCAAACAAATCAGCAAACAAGCGATCTCCACGACCCTGCTTGAAGCACTCTTCGGGAGCAGAAGCAAAGGCATCGCGAACATCAGGCCCAACTTCAAACGCCTTGGGGCCAATCGCGGGGCATAAGTAAGCACTCACCTGCGAGACATCGTCGAATGCTTTTAACGTTTCCAGCAAGATACCGTCTGCAAGTCCACGCCAGCCCGCATGAGCGGCGGCCACACGACTACCATCTGAATTACAAAACAGCACCGGCAGGCAATCAGCGGTCATGACTGCACACGCCGTCCCCGGCTGCTGACTTGTGCTCGCGTCTGCAACCGGTGCTTCGGATTCTGTGCCCTCAGCACCATGATTGGCATCCGCATCCAGCACGACGGTGCCATGCACTTGCGTAAGCCATTGAATCCGATCGATACCCGACAAGGCACGCTGCACCGCAGTTCGATTCGCAATGACAGCCTCAGGAGCATCCCCAACATGATCACCCAGATTGAGAGAATCATAGGGAGGCAGAGATACACCGCCACGACGCCCGGTAAAACATGCGTGCACGCCGTCAGGGAGTGGCCAGTCGGGGCGATGGAGATCCATCAGGTGTAGTCTTCCTGTTGGTCTTCATCATCTGCGAGGGTGTTAAGTAATTCGATAAAGTCATCGGGAAGTTCGATCTCCCACTCCATGACTTCTTCTGTACGTGGATGGATAAGGGTCAGCGCTTTTGCATGCAGCGCCTGCCGTGGGAAGGTCGCCAACATGACCCGTAATTCCGGGCTGACGCCTTTTTTAAGGCGAGTACGGGCAGCGTATGTCGCATCCCCAACCAGAGGATGACTGATGTGCGCCATGTGCACACGAATCTGGTGAGTACGACCGGTTTCCAGCTTGCAACGAATGTAGGTATGCGACGGAAACTTGTGCAACACCCGATAGTGCGTGACAGCCTCTTTGCCTGTCGGGCTGACCGCCATCTTAGTGCGCTGTGTACCGTGACGGCCAATTGGCTCATCAACTGTGCCACCTGCCACCATGTGCCCCTGCACGACCGCCTCGTATTCGCGGCCCATGCTGCGATCCTGCAACTGCGCAACGATGTGCGTCTGCGCTTGCAGTGTTTTCGCTACCACCATCAGGCCAGTGGTGTCTTTATCCAGTCGATGTACGATGCCCGCACGGGGAATATTGACCAGATCAGGGCAGTGGTGCAGCAAGCCATTCAGTAGTGTTCCGGTACGGTTACCCGCCGCAGGGTGCACCACCAGATTAGTCGGCTTGTTCAATACCAGTATGTCGTCGTCTTCGTAAACGATATCAAGCGGGATGTCTTCTGGCTGCCACTCGCCCTCTGCCTCTAACTCGGCCAGCAGAGTCAGTGTTTCGCCCCCTACCAGCTTATCCCGGCCGCGAACTGCTTTCCCGTTCACGAGCAACTGGCCATCTTTGATCCACTGCTGCAGGCGCGAACGTGAGTAATCCGGAAACAGGACGGCGGCCACCTGGTCGAGGCGTTTATTGCCCTGTTCAAACGGGACTTCAACGGTAAGGTCAATCTGATTGGTCATAGTAAACCTGTCTGTGCGCGCGACGGATGATGATGACGCGCAGGTGTGTTCTAATACGCTGTATCGCGAAATTATATAGATGTATGAGAATGCACTCCATAAAGTCCATCGTTCTGATGTTGTTTGCCGCTACTCTTCTGGTGGCGTGTTCGTCCAATCCACAACGTCAGGTATTGACGGAAATTGAATACTACGAGGAAGCCCGCGAGGCCATCGACGACGATAATATGCTGATTGCAGAAGATCGTCTCAAGAGACTCGAAAGCCAATATCCGTTTGGGCAGTATGCCGAGCAAGCGCAGCTGGAACTGATCTACGTCAGCTTCAAGATGTCTGATATGGAAGGCGTGCTGGCAAAGTCCGAGCGTTTTATCCGCCTGCACCCGCAACACCCAAAAGTCGATTACGCCTACTACATGCGCGGCCTTGCAACGTACGAACTGGGCTTTGCGTTCGTTGAGCGCTACCTGAGTGATGACACCGAATACCGAAATCCAGTGCCTTTGCAGGATTCCTTCGCGTACTTTGCAGAACTGCTGCGTCGTTTCCCGGATAGCGAATACAACTCGGATGCCCGCGCGAGAATGATCTACCTGCGCGAGCGCCTTGCGAGCTATCAGATCAACGTCGCTAAGTACTATATGAAGCGTCATGCCTATCTGGCAGCGGCGAATCGCTGCGAGGAAGTTCTGATTCATTATCAGAAAACCAAAGCCGTGAAAGATGCTCTGGCCATCATGACTGAGGCATATCAACTACTGGAAATGAACGAACAAGCAGATAAATCGCTGGCACTTCTGACACTAAACTACCCAGATCATCCGCAACTGGTTGATGGAAAATTGGAAGAAAGTGGCCTCGCGGATGTGGATCGTCGTAGCTTCTGGAACATCGTCAGCTTCGGCCTGATCGACTAAGCTGCTCGCCTCTTACGCTGCTTTTCGTACCCCTGCCGGTCCTTTATTCCTATGGACTGGCAGGAAAAGTGAATTTTTCGTTACTCAGACGGGCTGTTCAGCCGATAAATATTGACAGATAGCCGAACCGAGCCCATAGTCCCGTTGGCAAGAAAGAAAGTCTCCTGTCTAAATACTCCATCTCGATGTCAGTTAGCTGTAATACCTCGGTTTGTAGTTTCTAAGTTCAGCCTTATTTC
>PDUK01000048.1 GCA_006212115.1 Thalassolituus sp.
CTTCAGGTGAGCTATTGCTCAGGTTGTCGATAACGACCACATTGTAGCCGGCTTCGATCAGTTCAACGCAGGTGTGACTTCCAATATAGCCAGCCCCACCGGTTACCAGAATCGTTTTGCTCATAGTTAACCTTCAGTTAATCTTTTGCTATTCGTGAGAATACGGCGCCTTTCTGGCCGCGGTACTTTGCATTTTCACGTTTGTTGTATGGGCGTGCAGCGGGGCTGCTCAGTGTCTCAAATGACATGGCACAAATTACCATTTCTGGGCGTAGCGCGAGAGGTAGTTTGCCATTATTGTAAAACTCAAGGACGATCTGTCCTTCCCAGCCGGGATCAATTCTGCCTGCAGTGACATGTACCATCAGTCCGAGGCGCGCGAGAGATGAGCGCCCATCAAGCCAACCTACGAGGTTGTCCGGGATGGTAACGGACTCCATAGTTGCTCCGAGTATGAGTTCACCGGGATGAATATAGAGTGCTTCGTCTTTTGGGATCTCAATTTCTTTGCTCATGATCCGGTCGATGTCGCGATTAAGCTGATCGCGATCACCTGAGAGGTCCAGGTGGGTGACCGAGTTGTTGTTGAACACGCGGAAGCGATGATCCAGACGCAGGTCAACACTGATACCAGCAATGGCGTCAGTACTCGGTGGTGGATCAATGATGATGTCGCCAGAGGCTATTTTCTGTTCGATGTCTACATCGCTGAGTCTCATGATTTTGCCTCGTTAGCGTACAGTGTTATCTGATGAAGCCGTGACCTTGTCAGGGTAGCTTACCTTCGTCGCCTGAATCTGATACCGGAGTTTGCCATCCTTTTTGTCACGGAGGCGAATCAGGGGATATCCAGGCATGTCTGCGATCCACGCATGAACTTCGCGTTTCTTATCGTCTCGAACCTGCTCAATTTTGATGGCATTGAAGGTTCCGGCCTTAATTTTGATTTCTTCTTTTTTGACGACACGGAAACGGAACGGCTTCGTTTTGGACTTTTCAAAAACGGGTAGGGTGAAGTCGGTCTGTCCTGCGGAAAGCTCCAATCCCGCTTGGAGCATATAGGTCAGGTTGTCCTGAATACCATCCTGCCAGTGATGATCACGGTCTTTTTCTCGTTCCAGGTCTTCTATGCTTTGGGTGTCAGCGATGAAGTGAAGTGTGCGATCTGGCTCATCGATCATGCCAGACGCACGGTACTTATAATTGACCGGCGTTATCTGTCCATCTTTGAATATGAAATCGCTTTCTTCATGCAGTGAGGCGATGCTGGCCTCTGCATCAAAGCCAACATGCCAGAGGTTACCTGAGCGCTGTTCAAGGGTGCGGGTTGCGTCTATGTCGAAACTGAACCATCCTATTCGGTACTCGCTGGTGTAGTCTATCGAGTATGGAATCAGTGCTTTATTGTCATACTGTCCCGCTGATGCGTTGCTCGATGCAACAAACGCGAATGCAAGGAATGCGAGAGCAGTTACGAGGGTGTATACCGGCATGGGTGCTTTATGGCTGAGCATGGTGCGATCCTTTCGTATTTAGGCCCTGTCAGCCTGCTAGTATGACCCCAGATTATCCCTGCAGTTTCACACCGGTTGAAGGAAGTGCGGTGCCATCAAACATTGCGTGTCCTGAGATCATTTCCAGTCGCCCCTCAACAAACCATTTCACAGCGATGGGGTAAATAATGTGCTCCTGGATTTGCACGCGCTTTCTCAGGGTATCTTCCGTATCTCCGTCTAACACTGGCACGACGGCTTGGACGACATTCGGGCCGTTATCCAATACTTCGGTGACGAAATGAACGGTCACACCGTGGGTTTCATCTCCGGCTTCTAGAGCCCGGCGATGAGTGTGAAGCCCCTGGTACTTGGGTAGAAGTGATGGGTGAATGTTCAGCATTCGCCCTTCATACCGTCGTACGAAGTCTGGAGTGAGTATGCGCATAAAACCGGCGAGGACGACCAGATCTGGCTGGTAATCATCGACGGTACGCATTAATGCGATATCAAACTCTTCACGAGAGGTGAACCCGCGGTGATCAATCACGCTGACATCCAGGTCTCGATCCCGAGCCTTCTGGACGCCTGCCGCTTCCGGTTCGTTGCAGATGATGCCTGCAACTTCCGCATCAATGGTGCCATTAGTTACCTGATCGACAATGGTCAGCATATTGCTGCCACTGCCAGAAATCAGGATAACAATGCGCGGCTTTTCAACGTCTTCCGTTGGGTAGCGTGACGTCACATCGTTCATGCACGGCTGCCCGTAAACTGAACTGCGTCCTCGTCGCCATTCAATGGCTGAATCTCACCTATGATCCAGGACTGCTCGCCCTCTGCATTCAACAATGCAATGGCTGCATCAGCTTTTTCTTCTGGAAGCGCAATGATCATACCGACGCCACAGTTGAAGGTACGGAACATCTCAAACGTATCGACGTTGCCGTTCTCTTGCAGCCATGTGAACACATCTGGCCACTGCCAGCTGTTGGTATCGATGACGGCTTTTGTACCTTCTGGAAGGACGCGAGGAATGTTTTCCTGGAAGCCACCGCCTGTGATGTGAGACAGAGCGTGGATTTCAGAGGCGTTGATCAGCTTAAGCAATGGCTTCACGTAGATCTTGGTCGGAGCCATCAAAGCATCAGCGACGGGTTGACCATCGAGGTCTGCGCTCAGGTCTGCGCCTGATACTTCAATGATTTTGCGGATCAATGAGTAACCGTTGGAGTGCGGTCCACTTGACGCCAGAGCGATCAGCTTGTCGCCAGCTTTGACCTGGCTGCCATCGATCAGGTCATCTTTTTCAGCGATACCAACGCAGAAACCAGCCAGATCGTAGTCTTCGCCTTCATACATGCCTGGCATTTCAGCGGTCTCACCACCAACCAGAGACGCCCCAGCTTGAGAGCAACCTTCACCAATGCCTTCGACAACCGCTGCGGCAACATCGACATTCAGTTTACCGGTGGCGTAGTAGTCCAGGAAGAACAGAGGCTCAGCACCTGCGACAACAAGGTCGTTTACGCACATGGCGACTAGGTCAATGCCGATGGTGTCGTGCTTGTTCAGGTCCATCGCGAGGCGCAGCTTAGTGCCTACACCGTCTGTGCCCGATACGAGAACGGGCTGGCGGTAGCCCTGCGGCAGTTCGAACAAAGCGCCAAAGCCGCCAAGTCCTGCCATCACCTCTGGGCGGCGGGTTCGTTTGGCGACGCCTTTGATGCGGTCAACCAGTGCATTACCAGCGTCGATGTCGACGCCTGCGTCTTTGTAGCTCAGGGATTTTTGATCACTCATGCCGTCTGTCACAGGTAGTGGCTTATGAAAGGCGCGTATTCTAACGATTTGCGTATTCTAACGATTTGTCCGCCATCCTGCATCCCGCAAATAAAAACAAACTGCAGACTGTTTATCCACGGTCATCGTGGCACAATAGCGCCGGAGACGAATGACCGAGGAAAGAGAGTGCGTCTGCTGACATTTTTTACACTGTTGTGCTGCAGTTTGGTGGCCTCTGCGGCAACTGTTAAGAACCTGTACAACGTTAAGGTTCCGGTAGAAGATCAGACCGAGGAAGCCCGCATTGATGCAATTGGTGGGGCATTTCAGCGTGTTCTGGTCCGCATGGCGGGTACACGTGTTGTCTTGGTTAACACGCTTCTTGTGAACGAACAGCCAAACGCACAAAACTACATGAGTAGTTTGCGTTATGAGCGCAGTGAAGAAGGTGGTCTTCTTCTGAGCGTGACCTTCATGCCTGATCAGCTTCAGGCGCTACTCGAACGCGCATCCGCACCGCTATGGGGAGAATCCCGTCCGCGTCTGTTGCTTCTTCTCGCCGTTAATACCAGTGACGGCCGCATCACGATTGGTCCGGAAGAACCAGAAGATACAGAAAAGTGGAAAGAGACCTTTGCCACCGCGATGCATGATCGTGGCTTACCCTGGATGTTTCCCAGCTGGGATCTTGAAGACCAGATGGCACTCCCTATTGCCAGCTTATGGGGACTCTTTGAGGATGATATCGACAGCGCAGCCGAACGCTACAGCAGCGATGGATACCTCGCCGGGCGCATCATGGCAACGCCGGGGGCGTATAGCTTCACAGGATATCTGAACCAGGGCGATATCTACCATGCGATGTCGTTACAGGCAGAGTCGCCTGATTCTTTGAGTACCGAGTTGGCCGGCGCTGTAGCAGAAAAGCTTTCAGAACGTTATGCGGTGATCCCACTCACCGGCATCGACAACAGCGAGCTGATTCGGATCAGTGGAGTCAGTTCATTCGCTGATTACCACGCTGTGATTCAATACCTTGATGCTCACGTTGCCGTGCGCGACGTGGTGGTTGTTTCTACGGATCGTGATCAATTGACTCTCGCGTTGGATCTCACCACAAGCTGGCAGCAGGTATTCGACAGCATGGTGCTGGATAATCGAATCCTATTTAATGAAGAGGGCGGCGACTATGCGTGGCAGCGCTGATCAGCGTCAGGATGAGCCGTCGCAGCTGACCCTACAGGTCACACTTCGTGATGACGCCCGGTTTGCTAACTTTTACCGCGGTGCAAACGAGCAGGTTAGTCAGGCGTTGCAAGGGCAGTGGACAACCGCGGGAGAGCCCTTTATCTACATCTGGGGATCTACAGGCGCGGGTGTCAGTCATCTATTGCAGGCTGCCTGCCACTATGCTGAAGGCATAGGGCATCAGAGTATGTACCTTCCCTTAGCTGATTTGATTGAGGTAGGGCCGGGTATCCTTGAAGGTGTCGAGCAGCTGCCGTTGATCGCTATCGACGACCTGGAGCAGGTAATGGGACGCGCTGACTGGGAGGAAGGGCTCTTCCACTTGTTTAATCGAATTCGCGATAGGCAGGGCCATCTGCTTATCGGCGCGAAAATGCCGCCAGCCCAATCGGGATGTCAGCTACCAGACTTGTTGTCCCGTCTGACATGGGGTGTGACGTATCAGGTCGATACGTTGACGGATGAAGAAAAAGTTCAGGCGCTGATTCTGCGTGCACGTCAGCGCGGGTTTGACCTGCTTGATGACGTGGCTTTGTTTATTATGAATCGTGGTCCACGGGATATGGCGGGCCTTTGTCGGGTACTTGATCAATTGGATCAGGCGTCGCTGAAGGCAAAGCGCAAGCTCACTATACCTTTCGTTAAGTCAGAACTTGGGTGGTAACCAAAACAGGGCGACCTTAACTAAGTTAACTAAGGCCGCCCTGTTCTAATTTTGCTGTTGAGTAATTCGAGGGGAATTAGCGCTGGGCTGTCATTCCGGGCGATGACATGCGCATGTAATCCAGCAGAATGTTGCCAGCTTCGATCAGCATCGCATCCGGCTCTTCCTCTTCCGAGTCATCTGTTTTTTCTTCCTCAGCGCCTTCCGACTTCTCTGTGCTGTCGGCCTCATCATTATCAAGGGAGGCAAGGACTGGTAATCCTTTCGCTTTACGGCGTTTATTCTCCAAGGCAAGGCGACGCTCGTCGTTTTCTTCCCGCTCAGCACGGCGCTCTGCTTCATTAAGAGAGACTTGAGTCTTTTCGCGCATCTCTGACACCAGTGCCTTCTGCTCACGAACGAAGATAAAGTCGGGATTGTCGCTGATACGAGCTTCGTGAAGCTCTTTCAGGCGTGATAGCTTGCTTCTGATCGGGTTGCTGCTGACTTCGCGGGCCGGTTTGATCGTGTCCCACGGCAGTGCGCGCTCTAGTGCGCTTTCACCGATTTTTTCTTTATCGAACAGAGACGGGAACATAATGTCAGGGATCACGCCTTGGTTCTGTGTGCTATCGCCAGACACGCGGTAGAACTTGGCCTGAGTGATCTTCAGCTGTCCCTCAGTAAGAGGGCGGAGTGATTGCACCGTGCCTTTACCAAATGTCTGTCCACCGATAACCAGTCCTCGACCGTAGTCCTGTACTGCGCCCGCAAAGATCTCTGATGCCGATGCACTCAGGCGGTTTACCAATACCGTCAGCGGGCCTGCATACAAGACTTCAGGGTCGCGATCGCGGAGTACGTCAACATCACCACGCGCACCGCGGACCTGAACTACCGGACCGGTGGGAATAAACAGACCCGTCAGGTTGATGGCTTCTTCCAGAGAGCCGCCACCATTGCTACGCAAATCAATGATCAGGCCATCTACCTTTTCATCCAGCAGCTCATTGACGAGTCGTCTTACATCGCGTGTGGTGCTGCGGTAATCTGGCAGGTTGTTCATGCGGCCTTCAAAGTCGATGTAGAAGGTCGGGATATCGATGACACCGATACGGCGGGTCTCTTTGCCGTCCTGGATTTCAATGACTTCTTTCTGAGCGGACTGCTCTTCCAGTTTTACTTCGTCACGAACGATCGAAATAGTTTTTGGCTCGGCAGTCGCAACCTCACCGCTGAGAATCTCAAGGCGAACGGTCGAGCTTTTGGGGCCACGTATCAGGTCCACGACCTCATCCAGACGCCAGCCGATGACATCGACCATGTCTTCGTCGCCCTGCGCGACACCAATGATTTTATCTTCAGGCTCCAGGTTTCCTGCCTTTGACGCAGGTCCGCCGGGAACCAGTCTCACTACTTTTGTGTGCTCATCTTCCGTCTGCAGTACCGCACCGATTCCTTGCAGAGACAGACTCATGTTGATGTTGAAGTTTTCAGAGTTTCGCGGTGAGAAGTATTGAGTGTGCGGGTCAAACGTCCGCGTTACCGCGTTCATAAAGGTTTGATAAGCGTCTACCGGTCTGCTCTGGTGAACACGGTTGAGCTGGTTCTGGTAGCGTTTGGTCAGCAGCTCCAGGATATCCTTGTCCTCTTTCCCTGCCAGTCTGAGATTCAACATTGAGTTCTTCAGACGCTTGCGCCAGAGGTTGTCGAGTTCGGCGGTGGTCGTTGCCCACGGCGCTTCTTCACGATCGAGCTCCAGTGTTTCCTGGGTATCAAACTTGAACTCCGCGGCATTGTTTTCCAGTTCGGTAATCACAAAGGACAGGCGTTCGCTGATACGCTGCTGGAACCGATTGTAGATATAGAAAGCTGGTTTCATATCGCCTCGACTCAATGCTTCGTCGAGATGATTTCTGAATTGCTCAAACTCTTTTATATCGGATGCAAGGAAGTAGCTATGCGTACTATCGAGATCATCCAGAAGGGTGTCGAGCACTTCAGATGACAACGCGTTGTTAAGACGTTTCCGTTCATAGTGGCCACGCAACAGATTACTCATGATTTGTTGCGTCGTGATCGCCTCTTCCCGGGTGGGCTCGAGTGGTGTGAACGGCGTACCCGGTTTTATCTCAGGGATTGAGGCCTGTGCCTGGACTCCTGCCAGAGCCAGAACGATTGTGACCACTGAGATAAGAAGACGTGTGCCGGTTTGCTTCATAGCGTTACCTGATCCTGTGTTTCTTGCGATTTGTCTTTGAGCGTCGGCGTCGCTACCATGCGCGCCTGCCGTTTCTATACGGCCACCAACTTAATAGTAGACCCTAACAGAGAGTCTGATACCAACCTAAATGCCCGCTGTTTTGTGAAGAAGCGTCGGGTTCCCGTCGAATTTGTAACAAACCCATGACAACAGGAGCCAGCTGTGGCGCGCGTTAACCTAGATTTGCCCGATGTATTTACCTTTTCAACGAATCTGACTGTTCGGGTTTCCGATATTAACTACGGGAATCATCTGGGTAACGACCGCATGATCTCTTTGCTGCATGAGGCGCGTCTGCGCTATCTCCACAACTATGACTTCAGCGAATTCAATATTGGTGGCGTAGGGCTGATGGTCACTGACATTGTTGTTACCTTTGTTTCTGAGTCCTTTGTAGCGGACAAGCTGACGTTTAAAGTCGGAATTACCGACTTCAATAAGTACGGATGCGACTTCGTATACCTCGTCGTCAATGAGCGGGACGACAAAGTGGTTGCCAAGGCAAAAACCGGTATCGTTTTCTTTGACTTCGATGAGCGTCGCATCAGCCGTGTTCCGCGGATTTTCTATGAACGCTGTGCACCTGAATCGGCTCCCGACTTTACCTCTGACTCTGCTTCCAGTAACTCGTCGACTGCGGACTGACATCTTGAGGGCTGATGCATGGTTGAGCCCTCAATCAGCCATTGTTGAAATAGGCTGTTAAAAAGTCGAGGAAAGCCCGGCTTTTATTGGCCAGATAGCGATTTTGAGGGAACACGACACGGATAGTCCGCACAGGAATATCCATGTCGCTGAATAACCGCACAAGTTCGCCGTTTCGCAGGTGACGTTCGGCGATATACGTGGGTAGGGCAGTGATGCCCATTCCTGCTAAGCAGGCCTCGTAGATCAGGTCGATGTCGTTGACCGTCAGTTTTCTTTCGATATTCGACAACAGGAAGTTGTTCTCCTTCTCAAACTGACGTAGCCAGTTGATGCGTGCGTACTCCGCGTTGGCCACCACCAGGATACGATGACTCATCACTTCCTCGAGTGTGGTCGGCGTTCCCCAGCGCTCCAGATAGGCGGGAGATGCGCAAATGACGATGCGCTGCTCCGCCACCGGCTTGGCAATTAACCGGGAATCCTCCAGTGAGCCGATGCGCAAGGCAAAGTCGTATCCTTCTTTGACAATGTCCAGAGGCCTGTCTGATATATGAAGGTCGAAACTGACATCGGGATATTTGTCCGAGAAGTCACTGAAAATGCGGGCCAACTCTTTCCGGCCAAAGTTAGACATCGCAGTGATTCGTAAGCGTCCCTTCGGCGTGTCGTCAAAGTCGGTGACCAGTTTTTCTGCTTCAGTAATGGAGTCGAGTATGTTCTCGCAGTGCTGATAGAACATCTGGCCGGCTTCAGTCGGGCTGACGGAGCGGGTGGTCCGATTTAACAGGCGAACACCCAGGCGCTCTTCCAGTGCACTGATCTGCTTGCTCACTGCGGAGGGCGTGACGCCCAGTGATTCAGCCGCACTGGAGAAATTTCTTGCGCGAACGACAGAAACAAACGTCTGGAGCGGATCAATGCGTGACATCAGATGTTCCTTAACTGTGCCTGACAGGATAAAAATAACGCTTTATTGATTTCATAGTTAAACAAAAGGAAATAATAAAAGCCACTCGGGTCGAAAGCGTTGTTGCACTGTTCTCAATGCTTGCTGGCAGTTTTCTCTTTGGGCTTGTAGAGGTTGATCAGTCCTGCAGCAATAATCAATGCGGCACCTAGCCAGGTGGTCCACATTGGAATCTCGTCCCAGATAAGCCAGCCCATCAAGGCACCATAGAGCACTGCGGTGTAGGCGTAGACACCGACCTTACCGGTTGGTGCGGTGCGATATGCACGGGTCAATGCCAGTTGACCAAGAGTAGCGACCAGACCGAGCAGAAGTATCCAGCCCCACAGATCAGAAGAGACCGGTTGCCAAGTCATAGCGGCGCCCGGGGCGCTGAGCAATGCGGCTATCACCCCAAAGTAAAAAACAATTGTCTGGCTGGATTCGGTGCTCGACATACGCCGTATGGTCACCTTTGCGAGTGCGGCGAGAAAAGCCCCGAGCAAGGCCACTAGAGCGATGAAGGTAAAGGTGCTGTCGTCCGGCCTCAATATGCAGGCAACGCCAGCGAAGCCGACAAATACAGCGACAATGCTGTACTTTCCTGCGCGCTCACCCAACCAGAGAAGTCCGATGAGTGGCATAAAGAATGGGCTTGATAGCTTAACCAGAAAGGCCTCAGTCAATGGCATGTGACCCAGTGCCCAGAAGTAGCAGTACATCGCCGTGACGCCAACTACACCGCGCATCAGGTGCCAATGCCAGACCGACGTTTTCAGCAGATGCGTACCCTGGCGAAGAATCAGTGGCATCAGGATGAGCAGACCCGCGACGTTTCTGAAAAAGACGATCTGTTCAGTGGACAGGCTTTCCGAAAGGTATTTTATCAACCCTCCCATGACTGCGAGCAAAGCC
Organism: Thalassolituus sp.; assembly: GCA_006212115.1. Lineage (GTDB taxonomy): Bacteria > Pseudomonadota > Gammaproteobacteria > Pseudomonadales > Oceanobacteraceae > Thalassolituus. Next base: position 9,942 of record PDUK01000048.1, read on the forward strand.
TCGCCGCCGATCAGGAATAATGCAGCCTGTCGTAAATTGGAGTGCATAACGTAGCGCTTATGGTAAGTGAGGCTGAGCATTATACGCGGAACAAATTGAGCTGTATCAAGGTAAGCCTACTCCCTGCTTGAAATTATCCCGGGCGACGCCATCTAAGGGTTATGTAAGAAAATGCCGATACGGCAGGAGAGACAAACATGCGTATGGATCGATTAACCACCAGTCTTCAGAATGCCCTTGCAGAGAGCCAGAGCATCGCGTTGGGGCAGGATCATAACCAGATCGATACCGTTCACGTTTTGCTGGCATTGTTTGAGCAAACCGACAGCTCAGTGAAAGACGTGCTGCGCCGCTGTGGAGCGAATGTCAGTCAGACAGAACAGGCGTTGAGACGCATCCTTGCAGACCAGCCTAAAGTCAGCACGCCCGATGGCAATGTCCAACTGGCACCGGAGCTCGGACGTCTTCTCAACCTTGCAGACAAAGAGGCCCAGAAAGGCGGTGACCAATTTGTTTCCAGTGAAATCTTTCTGTTAGTCGCACTTGAGGAACGTGGTCCTTCAGGTCAGGCCCTGAAAGACGCGGGTGTAACGCGCGAAAAAGTAGAAAAAGCCATTAAGGAAATGCGTGGCGGTGAAAAAGTGACAGATGCAAATGCAGAAGATAGCCGACAGGCTCTGAGCAAATATTGTGTCGATCTGACTGAGCGTGCCGAAGCGGGCAAGCTTGACCCTGTGATCGGCCGGGATGAAGAAATACGTCGCACTATTCAGGTGCTGCAGCGTAGGACAAAAAACAACCCAGTATTAATTGGGCCTCCCGGCGTCGGTAAGACAGCGGTGGTAGAAGGATTGGCACAGCGCATCATTAATGGAGAGGTGCCCGAGAACCTGAAGAACAAACGCATTTTGTCATTGGATATGGGTGCCTTGTTGGCGGGTGCCAAATATCGTGGTGAGTTCGAGGAGCGCCTTAAGGCTGTTCTTAAAGATGTCTCGAAAGAGGAAGGGCAACTTATTCTCTTTATTGATGAGCTCCATACCATGGTAGGCGCGGGTAAGAGTGACGGCGCGATGGACGCCGGCAACATGCTCAAGCCTGCGCTGGCACGTGGTGAGTTGCACTGCGTTGGCGCGACCACGCTCGACGAGTACCGTGAGTTTATCGAGAAAGATGCCGCACTCGAACGTCGCTTTCAGAAGGTGCTGGTGGATGAGCCCAGTGTCGAAGACTCTATTGCCATCTTGCGAGGCTTAAAAGAACGTTACGAAGTTCACCACGGTGTAGAAATCACGGACAGCGCAATTGTTTCAGCAGCGAAGTTGTCGCAACGCTATATCGCCGACCGTCGCCTGCCAGACAAGGCCATTGACCTGGTCGATGAAGCAGCATCTGTGATCCGTATGGAAATTGACTCCAAACCACAGGAAATGGACCGCCTGGAACGTCGTTTGATTCAGTTGAAAATCGAGCGTGAGGCACTGCGTAAAGAAAAAGACGATGCTGCGCGCAAGCGTTTGAGTGACCTGAACGAAGAAATTAACAAAGCCGGCCAGGCGTACGTTGAACTTGAGGAAGTGTGGAAGAGAGAAAAAGCACTCCTTGAAGGCGCCAGCAAAGCGAAAGAAGAGCTCGAACAGGCAAAGCTTGAACTGGATGCAGCACGCCGCTCCGGTGATCTGCAAAAAATGTCAGAGCTGCAATATGGCCGTATTCCAGAGCTGGAGAAACAGGTCGCCTCAGCGAACGAAGCCGAGTCCGCAGATACGCAGGAGTTTACGCTGCTGCGCAACAAGGTCACGGAGGACGAAATTGCTGAGGTCGTCTCCAAATGGACGGGCGTGCCAGTTTCAAAAATGCTGGAGGGCGAGCGCGAGAAGTTACTTCGCATGGAAGAGGTCTTACACGATTCAGTCGTAGGGCAGGAGCAAGCCATCGCGGCGGTATCCAATGCGGTTCGCCGATCGCGTGCAGGCTTGTCTGATCCGAATCGTCCTAACGGCTCTTTCCTGTTTTTGGGGCCAACGGGCGTCGGTAAAACCGAACTCTGTAAGGCTCTGGCCAACTTTTTGTTCGATAGCCGCGATGCCATGGTCCGAATCGACATGTCCGAATACATGGAAAAACATTCGGTTGCGCGTCTGATTGGTGCACCGCCGGGATACGTAGGGTATGAGGAAGGTGGCTACCTGACTGAAGCCGTGCGTCGTAAGCCGTATTCCGTCATCCTGCTGGATGAGGTCGAGAAGGCCCACCCTGATGTCTTCAATATCCTGCTACAGGTGCTGGATGATGGCCAGTTGACTGATGGTCAGGGACGTCGTGTCGACTTTAAGAACACGGTATTGGTTATGACTTCCAACCTTGGCTCTGATCTTATTCAGGCTATGGCATCGGATGCGGACGATCAGTACGAGACGATGCGTGATGCGGTCATGGAAGTGGTGGGTAGTCATTTCCGTCCGGAGTTCATCAACCGTATCGACGAGGCCGTGGTGTTTCATCCTCTGGAGAAAGATCAGATACGTGGAATCGCCGGTATTCAACTGCAGATGCTGCACGAACGACTGAAAGAGCGGGACCTGTCTCTCGAACTGACAGATGCTGCAACGACCAAGCTGGTGGATGTTGGCTATGATCCGGTATTTGGTGCCCGACCACTCAAGCGAGCGATTCAGCGTTGGATCGAAAACCCGTTGGCGCAGGACATTCTTTCCGGACGGTTTATGCCTGGCAGCACCATTGTTGCGGATGTCGAGAATGATGAGTTCGTATTTACGTCACGGGATAGCTGACATCTCCTGACCCATCGCAGCGTTTCCTGGCGAATCGCTGCTGTTGATGGATATAAGGAGCGATCAGGTACACTGACAGGCCAGGGAGCGGCCTGTATACTCAGTTCACTTTATCGTCTCGTCTGCTGTGATTAGCAAGGAATCTCATGCTGCAACTCCGTATTCTTCCCTCGTTTTTGCTTTTTCTCTCAGGTGGTCTTCTTACTGCATGCGCCGGTACATCCACCCAACTGGATCTCGCCGTCGCCAATGATCTGCACTGTGGCCCTATTCCTAGCGTGACCGTAGTGGATGACATCCTCACAATCGGTGTCGGTGAAAAGCCTACTCCGGGATATGCTGTGCAGTTGAGTGATCAATCCCGCAAGGATGACCACGTAAAGATCAGCTATCAGATCTCGACTCCACGAGAGGGGGCATTTATGGCCCAGATGATGACCAGCCCATGTAGTCGTATCGTGCTGCCTGAAGGCTGGCAGCGTTTATCGGTCGAAAATCAGGAGTCGGGCCAGCAATGGGTATTTGAGAACACCAACGACTGATGATTATCCTTGGTATTGACCCGGGCTCTCGTACAACAGGGTTTGGATTGATTAACTCAGTTGGTGGCCGGAAAATTGAATACATCACCAGCGGTTGTATTCGTGCCGGAACTGGTGAGTTGCCTGAACGGCTCGAAGTGATCTTTTCGAGCGTTAGCGAGCTGATACAACAGTATTGCCCGCAGGAGTTTGCCATCGAGCAAGTATTTATGGGCAAGAATGCCGACTCGGCAATCAAACTCGGACAGGCGCGTGGAGTGGCCATTCTGTCGGCTCAGTTGGCGTCTTTACCTGTCCATGAGTATGCCCCTCGCACGATTAAACAGTCGGTTGTTGGCACAGGTGCCGCGACGAAAGAACAAGTACAGCACATGGTACAACGCCTGCTGAAACTACCTGGCATACCACAGGCTGATGCTGCCGATGCACTCGCTATCGCGTTGTGTCATGCCCATACCAATGCAAGCCTGATCAGCCGCGCTGGCCTGAAAACCTACCGCCGTGGGCGAGCTTCCTGATTGAGCCGGGGAGTCCTTTGCTGGTAGTCTATGCCTGTTAATTTAACCAGCCCCGGCGAAACAAGCGAAACTCCTACATGATTGGTCGACTGCAAGGCTTTATCCTCGAAAAGCAGGCTCCGGAATTACTGATAGATGTTCAGGGCGTTGGCTACGAGGTGCAGGCACCTCTGTCCACGTTTGCTGTTCTTGGATCTATCGGAGAACCCGTTACCCTCTTTACCCACCTCGCCATCCGTGAAGATGCCCATCAGCTCTATGGCTTCAGCGATAAATCGCAGCGCACACTGTTCCGTACTCTGATCAAAGTCAGTGGCGTTGGTCCAAAGCTCGCGCTGGCTATCCTGTCTGGAATGGACGTCAATGCATTTGCGAACTGCGTGCATAACGAAGATGTCAAATCACTTACTCGCCTTCCGGGCGTCGGTAAGAAAACGGCCGAGCGCCTGATCGTCGAAATGCGCGACCGACTCAAAGAATGGCAGGCTCCTGCGCCGTTGTGGGCAGCCGCAGATCAAGCTGAAAAAGACGTTCAGGGGCAAGCTCTGGCAGAAGCGGAGGGTGCATTGGTTGCTCTCGGCTATAAGCCTCAGGAAGCCTCCAAGATGCTGATGAAGGTTGCGGACCAATGTAACACACCGGAAGAGATGATCCGTGTCGCACTGCGTAACACCATGGGTGGCAAATGATAGAAACCGATCGCTTTATTGCGCCCACCCCTCAGCTGGGTGAAGAGAAGCAGGATCGCGCCATCCGACCACGCATGCTTGATGACTATATCGGTCAACCACATGTGCGAGAGCAGATGGAGATCTTTATCGGCGCGGCGAAAGCCCGCGCTGAAGCACTGGATCACACACTCGTATTCGGACCGCCCGGACTGGGCAAGACCACCCTTGCAAATATCATTGCTGAAGAAATGGGTGTGCAGATTAAGTCGACCTCCGGTCCGGTGTTGGAAAGGGCGGGAGACCTGGCCGCTATTCTCACCAGCTTAGAAGAAGGCGATGTGCTGTTCATTGATGAGATTCATCGGATGAGCCCCGCCGTTGAGGAAGTCCTGTATCCGGCAATGGAAGATTACCAGCTGGATATCATGGTCGGAGAAGGCCCGGCAGCGCGCTCAATGAAGATAGAACTGCCGCCGTTCACACTGGTGGGGGCAACCACCAGAGCGGGCCTGCTGACTTCGCCGTTACGGGATCGCTTCGGCATTGTGCAGCGCCTCGAGTTCTACAACATTCAGGACTTGTCGAGCATCGTCAGTCGCTCAGGTCGGCTGATGGAGCTTGAAGTCGAAGAAGAGGGCGCGCAAGAGGTTGCTCGCCGCGCCAGAGGCACGCCGCGTATTGCCAACCGTTTGTTGCGCCGTGTTCGTGATTACGCACAGGTGAAAGCGGATGGGCGCGTTACCAAAGAGGTAGCGGATCTGGCACTTAACATGCTGAACGTCGATGCCCAGGGGTTCGATCATATGGATCGTCGTTTACTGCTGACTCTGATGGAAAAGTACGATGGTGGCCCAGCGGGCGTAGAAAGCCTGGCTGCGTCGATCGGCGAAGAGCGTGACACAATCGAAGATGTTCTTGAGCCGTATCTGATGCAACAGGGGTACATCACCCGAACGCCACGAGGACGCACGGCGACGAAACTTGCCTACTTGCACTTCGGCATTGACCTGCCAGCCCGATTTGGAACAGACAGCGATGGCGTTTGAATGGCCCATCCGTGTGTATGTTGAAGATACCGACGCGGGTGGCATCGTTTATTACGCCAACTACCTGCGTTATCTCGAGCGTGCTCGCAGTGAATGGCTGAGACATCTTGGCTTTGAGCAACAGAGCCTGATGGAGAACGGAGTGCGTTTTGTTGTGCGGGATGTCAGCATCCAATACCGAAAGCCAGCCGTACTGGATGACGAGGTTATCGCGACCGTGGATCTGATCGACGCGACCAAAGCAGGTTTAACGTTGAACCAGACCGTAATAAAACGGTCTGATTCGCAGAAAGATAAACAAGAAATTCTGGTTGATGCGCAAATTCGCATTGCCTGTATCAATAACGAGGGACGACCCACTGCAATTCCCGCAGACGTCGCCACCCTAATGACTAAGTCTTAACAGACACGTACGGAGCCAAAGTGAACGAGTCGGTTTCAATAACTCACCTTATCTTAAACGCCAGTTTTGTTGTTCAACTTGTGATGCTGACTCTGGTCGCAGCGTCCGTCATCAGCTGGGTGATTATTATCCAACGTGGTCGACTGATCGCGGCAACCGAGCAGTCCATGAGACAGTTTGAAGAGCGATTCTGGTCGGGTATTGATCTCAACGATCTGTACCGTGAATGCCAGCAACAGGCAGAAAATTCATCGGCAGAGAAAGTCTTTATGGCCGGTCTGAAAGAATTCGGAAAAATGCGTCAACAAAGTCCCGGTGACCCAGAGGCTATGATGGCTGGCGTACAGCGAGCAATGCGCATTGCGATTACCCGCGAGACCGAAGACCTTGAGAATCACCTGCCTATGTTGGCGACCATTGGTTCGACCAGCCCGTACATCGGATTGTTCGGTACTGTTTGGGGGATTATGCACTCCTTCCAGGGGCTGGCGAGCGTTAAGCAGGCCACAATCGCTACGGTTGCGCCTGGTATTTCCGAGGCATTGGTCGCTACCGCCATGGGCCTGTTAGCTGCGATCCCAGCGGTTATTTTCTATAACCGTTACGTGGTTAAAACAGAAAAATTTCAGACCTCGTTGGTCACGTTCGCTGATGAATTCAGTGCACTGCTTTACCGACAAGCTCACAAAATTAGCCAGAGTCAGCGCGCAGGGGCGGAGGCCATCTGATGGAACCCCTTCAGCAACAGATGACCAAACGGCGTCCAATGGCCGAGATCAACGTTGTCCCGTACATCGACGTGATGTTGGTACTTCTGATTATCTTTATGGTGACGGCCCCGATGCTGGTTCAGTCCGTGCCCGTCAATTTGCCGGACGTTGATTCTACGCCGACAGAGATTGACCCGGATGATACGACTTTGATGATCTCTGTCAGCTCTGACGGGTTGTACTACGTCGAACGCGGAGACGAAGACCCTGAGCCTATGTCTCTCTCAGCCGTGACAGACTACGCCGGCAAATTACTGAAAGCCCAACCTGATACCCGTTATATGATTCGTGGTGATGAGTCAGTGCCCTATGGCAAAGTCGTCTTGCTTATGGGAAACCTACAGGGAGCGGGCATCAATAATGTGGGCCTTGTGACCGAAGCGCCGGACCCGGAGGCTCGCCCCTGATATGAGTTGGCGCGAGCCCGGCAGTTATACGCTGCCAATTGTAGGTGCCGTGGTTATTCACCTGATCGCTATTATCCTGCTGGTGACCGAGTGGCAGCGTGATAAGCCGGTTATGTCTGAGCCTGTTCCGCCGCACATGATTGCGAAAGTCGTTCAGGAAGAAAATAAAGCGGCGAAAGAGCGTGATCTGCAGCGTCAACGTGAGGCTGAGCGTCTGCGACAGCAGAAACTCGCGCGTGAAAAAGCGGCCAGAGAAAAAGCGGCCAGAGAAAAAGCGGCCAGAGAAAAAGCGGCCAGAGAAAAAGCGGCCAGAGAAAAGGCTGCCCGTGAAAAAGCCGCTAAGGAAAGGGCAGCGAAGGACAAGGCTGCAAAAGAGAAAGCAGCCGCTGCGAAAAAAGCAGCCAAAGAAAAAGCAGCCAAAGAAAAAGCAGCCAAAGAAAAAGCAGCCAAAGAAAAAGCAGCCAAAGAAAAGGCCGCACGTGAGAAAGCGGCAGCAGAAAAAGCGGCTCGCGAAAAAGCGGCACGAGAGCAGGCTGCAGCGGAACAAGCCCTGATGGAACAGTTAGCACTGGAGCAAGCCGAGGCAGAGATTCGTCGTCAGGAAGAGGCGGCTCGTGCGGCAGAGCAAGCAGAGAAGGCCGCTCAGATGCGAGCCGAATATCAGGATCTTATTCGTGCGCAGGTTGCCTCTGTATGGAACTATCCACCCAATGTCAGTGCCGAACTCGAGGTCGAGGTCCGGTTGGTTATGGTGCCAACGGGAGAGGTCATCTCTGCGAACGTCACGCGTAGCAGTGGAAACGACGCTCTGGATCGGTCGGTCGAGCAGGCCATTATGAAGGCGTCGCCTTTGCCGGTGCCAGACGACATTCGGGTGTTTGAACAAAACTTCCGACGTTTAACAATGAAATTCAGACCGGAGAACGCCTCTTGGTAACACGCGTATTATTAGTGCTGGCTATTTTGTTTGGCCAGGCCGCTCATGCTGAGTTAGTAATTGAAGTCACGCAAGGTAGACAAAGTGCCTTGCCAATTGCAGTGGTTCCCTTTGAATGGAATGGTGCTCTGGGCTTACCAGAAGATATCGGCAGTATTGTAAATAATGATCTGGGCAGTTCAGGCTATTTCCGCACGTTAGACCGTTCGCTGATGCTGGCGACGCCCCATACGCCTGAAGAGGTAAAGTACGTCGACTGGCAGCGATTGAAGCAAGACTATCTGGTCGTTGGGCAGATCACCTCTGATGAAGGAGGTTACGCAGTTGAATTTCAGGTCCTCGACGTTCATCAGCAGCGTACTCTGATTCACCACCGGGTGAAAGGGGCCGCGACGCAGCTGCGTGATCTCGCGCACTACATTAGCGATCACATATTTGGTCAGCTGACCGGTATTCCCGGCGTATTTTCCACCAAAATGGTTTACGTCACGACCAATCGCGAACGTTCCCGATTTAATCTTAATTTCGCCGATGCTGACGGCGCGCGCGAACAATTGATATTCCGTTCAGATCAGCCGATTCTGTCGCCTGCCTGGTCGCCGGATGGCAAAAAGGTGGCCTATGTGTCGTTTGAAAACGGCCAGAGCGAAATTTATTTCCAGGAGTTAGCGACCGGGCAACGCGAGAAGGTTGTTGCCTGGGATGGATCAAACAGCGGTCCTTCTTTTTCTCCCGATGGAACCAAACTGGCGTTTGTGCACTCAAGATTGGGTAACCCAGATATTTACGTGATGGATCTGAACACGCGTAAGGCAGAACGATTGACCAGCCATTACGGTATCGATACTGAGCCTCAATGGATGGTGGACGGACGCCACATTTTGTTCACTTCCAGTCGCGCTGGCGGACCGCAGATTTACAAACTGGACACTGTCGATAGCTCGGTTGAGCGGGTCACCTTTGAAGGCCGGTACAATGCAAGAGCGAGAATGACGGCCGATGGCCGAAAAATGGTCTATGTGCATGGCAATGGAGACCAATTTCATATTGCCTCACAGGATATGGAAAGTGGCCGGGTAAGAATACTGACCCGAGACACGAATTTGGACGAATCGCCTAGTGTTGCGCCCAACGGAAGTATGGTAATTTACGCAGCAACTGAAAAAGACAGAAGCATTCTGGCCGCAGTTTCGGTAGATGGGGAAGTGAAATTCCGACTGCCATCCAGATTCGGAGATGTTCGCGAGCCAGCTTGGTCTCCAATACTGAATTAATCGAACTACTAACCACAATTGGGAAGAAGCAACTATGCAAAAAACAGCACTGTACAAAGCACTGGGTATCGCCTTCGGCGCACTACTGGTAACTGCATGTGCCAACAATGGTGACCTGGAAGAGGGTGCAGGCGCTGCAACGACTGCTACCGAACAGCAGGCAAACGAAGCAGCAAACAATGCAACCACTGCGGTTGATTCAGCTTCACTGCAAGGTCAGTCTCTGGTTTCAGACGCTGAGAAAGCGGCACAGCAAGCTCTGCTTGACGTAACTGTTTTCTACTTCGACTTCGACCAGTCAAGCATCAAAGAGTCTGGCAAAGCCGCTCTGAGTGCACACGCTGCTTACCTGGCGTCTAACTCTGGTGCTCGTATCGTACTGGAAGGCCACGCTGATGAGCGCGGTACGCCAGAATACAACCTGGCTCTGGGTGAGCGTCGTGCAATCGCAGTTCGTCAGTTTCTGATGGCGAAAGGTGCATCTGCAAGCCAGATCAAAGTTGTAAGCTTCGGTGAAGAGAAGCCAGCGGTTACTGGTAGCTCAAGCTCTGCTTACGCTAAGAACCGTCGCGTAGAAGTTAAATACCAGAGCCGTTAATGAAACGGTTTATCGTCGCTCTCGCACTGGCATCCTGCTCCGCCAGTGCTCTTTCGAACGACGGTTGGGTATCGGTCGGGTCAACCCAAGTGGTTGCCCCGGCTAGTTCAACCCCTGTCGTAACTCCCTCACAAGCTCCATACTCTGCTCCGAATACCAGCCCAAGCAGTGACCTGCTTACAGAACTGGTTCTTCAGGTCGAGCAAATGAAGTCCGAAATCGCATCGTTACGAGGCCAGCTGGAAGAACAGCAGGCAAAAGTACGTCGAATGGAAGCGTCCCAACAGGATCGCTACATTGACCTCGATAGCCGGATTTCAGCGCTGACGCTGGCAACTCCGGTTGCGACAGAGACCTCTGAAGCTTCTCCGAATGTTGAGTCTACGGATTCTGCGCTCCCTCCAGCCTCGGAAGCCTACAAATCGGCTATGCAGTTGGTCCGGGATAAAAAGTTTGCTGAAGCGCGTGTAGCGTTTGATGAGTTCACAGAGAACTACTCTGGTGATGCTCTGGCGGTGAATGCCATCTACTGGGCTGGTGAGGTCAGCATGGTAGAAGGCAAGCTGGACGTTGCAGAACAACGTTTCAGAACGGTTAGGGACGATCACAGCGATCATTCCAAAGCCGCAGACGCGTCGTATAAGCTGGCTGTCGTTCTCGATAAATCGGGCAAGAAGTCAGAAAGTAAGGCGTTGTTGCAAGAAGTGATCAGTCAGTATTCAGGAAAAAGAGACAGCACAGTGTCGCTGGCTCAGGCATACCTGAAGAAAATGACAGGTCAGTAACACGGTTGCCGCGATTCTAAGTTACTGAATCTGAAACTTTTTTCAGAAAAAGGGTTGTCACCCGCGAAAATATCAGTAATATACGCGGCTCCTTCGGGTCGTTAGCTCAGTTGGTAGAGCAGTTGGCTTTTAACCAATTGGTCGCTGGTTCGAAT
>PDUK01000152.1 GCA_006212115.1 Thalassolituus sp.
ACCCAGGCAGCGCTGCGCCGCGGCCTGGAAAATCGCATCCACAAAGACGATGTGATTGAAGAGATCCAGCAGGAAGCCATTGCGCAGCTTCAGGATTACGGCCTGCCGGAAGCCCGCGCGCGTGAGATCTGGGGGCAGCCGGGAGAAGACTACTTCCTGCGCGAAGGCGTCGATAATATCGTCTGGCAAACCCGCGAAATAGATGCGCACGGAAACAGCGCTAAGCCGCTGGTTTCTGTACGACAGACATCTGACCGTCAATTCGAGGGCGCCACGCAGATCTTTCTTTTTATGAAAGATCAGCCCAATCTTTTTGCGGTCACGACGGCAACCCTGGATCAGCTCAACCTGAACATTCAGGACGCGCGTATCATGACTTCTGAGTCAGAGAATAACGCGGTCGATACCTATATTGTTCTCGACGAAAATAACGAAGCAATTACCGACCCAGAGCGTATCCGTGTCATTCGCAACACTCTGTGCGACGCACTCGACGAGCCCGAAGAGTTCGACACCATTATCCGTCGCCGGACATCGCGCGTTCTCAAGCAATTCGATGTGCCTACTCAGGTAACCATCAGTAATGACCCCCTGATGCGCAGAACCGTGCTTGAAGTTACTGCAGCCGACCGGCCTGGCCTGCTGGCACGGGTAGGCAGCATTCTTATGGACTTCGGCGCGCAGCTGCAAGGGGCTAAAATTCTGACGGAAGGTGAGCAGGTGTCCGATATCTTCTTCATCGTCAACGCGAACGGCGAACCTTATTCAGACCCGACTTCCTGCGAAGAACTATGCAAAGCACTAGAAGACGGGCTGGATGAGCAAGTAGAAGAACAATCTGCCGTTTGAGCCTGCCATTTAAAACATTAATAGAACAACTCATGCCAACTTAGCCCCTCGTTATCCTCCGGCAAGCGCGATAAAGTAATCGTTAACCGGAGGTACTTATGACACAACGTTCTCTCGAAAATATCATTCGTAGTTACCCAAGCTCGGACGGTGATGGCGTCAAAATCAGGCGCCTGGCTCTCTTCAATCAACGCGATGCCGATCCTTTTCTAATGCTCGACGAGCTGGTTTCTGATGACGAAGCGGATTACATGGGTGGCTTTCCACCCCATCCTCACCGCGGAATGGAAACCCTGACCTATCTGCGCAAAGGCGCTCTGATCCACAAAGACCATATCGGCAACCGAGGTGAAATACGCAGCGGTGGCGCTCAGTGGATGTCCGCTGGACGAGGTATCATCCACAGTGAAATGCCCGAACTCGATCAGGGTGGCCTCCATGGTTTTCAGCTCTGGATCAACTTGCCTGCAAAAGACAAAATGAGCCCACCGGATTACCGGGATGTGCCGCAATCAGAGATTCCAGTGGTTGCGCTTAATACGGGCGGCGAAGTCAGAGTCCTCGCAGGTGATTGGCAGATCGAAGATCAACAGGTGGCGGGGCCTCTGGACAAGTTAGCTGCTAACGCCAGCTATCTGGACGTCTCTCTTACTGAAGATGAGACTCTGACACTCCCTGTCAGTTCGGGTAAACGAGCTATCGTCTATGTCTACAAGGGACAGCTGGCAACAGGTCAGTCACTGCCAGAAAAACCACTACTGATCTACAGCACCCACGGGGAAGAGATTACTCTTAAGGCTGAAAGTGATGCGAACTTTCTGGTACTGACAGGTGATCCAATCCTTGAGCCCGTCGCCCACTATGGTCCGTTTGTGATGAACACGCATGAAGAGATTGAGCAGGCAATTAAGGATTACAACAGCGGCCAGTTTGGCCGCTGATTTTAAAGTTTCAGCCTGTTTTCAGGCTTACTTCTTTTTCTTACTCACTTCTTTCTCTTAATAGGCGCAAAACCTTCACTGTCCATCAGGTTACCTGCTGGACGTGACGGCCGAGGCCCGTTTTTCTTCTTAGGAGATGGCCCTTTTTTCTCGGCAGCTTTCTTCGCGGCCGCTTTTTTCGCAGCTGGTCCACGTGGCTTTTTCTTCTTAATACCTACAGCCTTGCCAGAGGCCTTGACCTTCTTAGGCCCGGAATATTTTGCCTTAAGCTCCTTGATCGTACGAGAATCCATCTCTTGCTGAATGTAGCGCTCAATAGCAGCTTTCAGATTCCACTCACTTGGAGCAATCAAGCTGATAGCGAGACCGCTGCGCCCTGCACGCCCGGTTCGACCAATACGATGGATATATTCATCCCCTTTACGGGCGAGGTCGTAATTGATCACAAGATCCAGCCCTTCAACATCAAGTCCTCGCGCTGCCACATCGGTGGCTACGAGTATGTTGCGTCGACCTTCACGAACGTTCTGCATGACATAGTTACGTTCATCCTGTGTCATATCACCGTGCAATACGGCAATACCCTCTCTATGGCGGCGAAGGAACTCGCTCAAACGTTCAGCTTCTGTGCGCTTATTAACGAACACAATCGCTTTTTCATAGGTTTCATTGGCAAGAAGCCAGGTTAACAAGCGATCTTTGTGCGCGTTATCATCAGCCAGAATACGCTGCTGTGTAATATCGTCGTGACGCTCCTGGATACCCTGAGTGGTGATCTCTACTGGGTCCTGCAGCCACGAGCGTGCAGCACGCCCAACGCCTTCATGACGCAAGGTTGCCGATAACATCAGGGTCTGGCGCTCGGAACCGCACTTACCAACGATATGTTCCATATCTTCTGAGAAGCCCATGTCCAGCATCCGGTCGGCTTCGTCGAGCACTAAGAACTCGATATCCGCCAGTTCGGCCGTTTCGCGCTTCAGGTGATCAACAAGACGACCCGGCGTTGCAATAAGGATCTCCGGGTTCTTGCGCAGCACTGCAGCCTGGTACTTAAACTCCTCCCCCCCAGTTAACACACCGGCCTCCAGGTGGTTCATATCGGTCAGGCGCTTAGCATCCTTGAACACCTGGCGAGCAAGCTCGCGGGTAGGGACGATTACCAGAGCACGCGTGGCACTGTCCGGCGCATCCACAGTCAGTAACTTCTGCATGATCGGCAACAAGTAGGCAAAGGTCTTGCCACTGCCCGTCTCTGCACACACCTGAACGTCACTCCCGCGTAATACTTCAGGGATAACCTCAAGCTGCACGTCTGTCGCTTCTGTAATGGACTGTTTTTCAAGCCCGGCTATTAGCCTTGGGTGTAATTCTGTTCCGGCAAACACGCTGAAATCCCGCTGGAGAAAAAACGCGAGTATACCAGACCTTAAAGCGCAGGACTGCGGCATTAGCACTACACACTCACTCAGCAACACCTTAGACTATCGTTACATACCTTACTTCAGGAATACGGATATGAAGAAAGTGATCAGCCTGACGTTGATCAGCGCAGCCATAGCAGGCTGTGCAACCACTTTGACCGGCCGCAATCAACTTATGATCGTCTCGCCCGATTCAGCTATTGTTGAGTCTCAGAAAGCGTACGCCAGTACCGTAGGTGAACTCGATCAGAATGATCAGCTGGTTACGGACCCAGCCTGGGTAAAACGCATTGAGACAATCACCGGGCGACTGGTCACTGAAGCGATAAAACTTGATCCCGACACCAAAGACTGGGATTGGAGCGTCGCGATTATTGACGACCCAGATACCTTAAATGCCTGGTGTATGGCTGGCGGGCGCATGGCCATCTACACAGGTATCGTTACCCAATTAAATCTGAATGACGATGAAATCGCACAGATCATGGGCCATGAAATTTCTCACGCCCTGGCCAATCACACCGCTGAGCGTATGTCCCGTGCAGTACTCATGAATGGCGCGCTGGCAGCAACCGCCGTTGTCACTGACAACAATGGCTATGTACTGACAGGAACCGCCATGGCAGCCAAGGTCGCACTGGAATTACCAAACAGTCGTACCGCTGAATCAGAAGCCGACGAAATAGGCATCGAGCTGGCTACTCGCGCCGGATACAACCCAGATGCTGCGGTGAGCTTATGGAAGAAAATGGCAGAGG
>PDUK01000049.1 GCA_006212115.1 Thalassolituus sp.
TTGCCTCCAGGACATTGAGAATGCACAACAAAACTATTGCTGAGATTTCACGCGATCTCGCCGCCGGAGAATACTCCAGCACCGAAATCACGACTGACCTGATTAAGCGGGTCAAAGACCTTGATAAAGGCATCAACAGCTTTATCACCGTCACCGAAGATCAGGCTCTGGCACAAGCCAAAGCTGCTGATGAGCGCCGTGCAGCAGGTAATGCCACCGCGTGGACGGGCGTGCCGATGGCACACAAAGATATCTTTTGTACCAAAGGTGTACTGACGACCTGTGGTTCAAAAATGCTGGGCAACTTTGAAGCCCCTTACGACGCCACCGTCGTCGAAAACTTCAACAATGCCGGTGCGGTTTCTCTGGGTAAAACCAACATGGACGAGTTCGCCATGGGTTCCTCCAACGAAACCTCGTTTTTCGGCCCAGTGAAAAACCCATGGGACACTGATCGCGTACCGGGTGGTTCGTCTGGTGGTTCTGCTGCCGCAGTAGCAGCGCGCCTGGTACCGGGTGCCACTGCAACCGATACAGGTGGCTCAATCCGCCAACCTGCTGCACTGTGTGGTATTACCGGTCTGAAGCCTACCTACGGTCGCGTTTCGCGCTACGGCATGATTGCCTTCGCCTCGAGCCTTGATCAGGCTGGCACCATGACCCGTACCGCCGAAGACTCAGCAATGATGATGAACGTCATGGCGAGCTACGACAAAAAAGACTCGACCTGTGTTGAGCGCGACGTGCCGGACTACACCAGCACACTCAACGACAGCATCGAAGGCATGACCATCGGCCTGCCGAAGGAATACTTCCGCGACGACATCAGCGCCGAGATGCAGCAGCAGGTGCGTAACGCCATTGCCGAATACGAAAAGCTGGGCGCAAAAGTAAAAGAAATCTCACTGCCAAATACACACCTGTCAGTGCCAACCTACTATGTGGTTGCGCCCGCTGAGTGTTCCGCCAACCTGTCTCGTATGGATGGAGTTCGTTTTGGCTATCGTTGCGAAGACCCGAAAGACATCGAAGACCTCTACTGTCGCTCACGTGGCGAAGGCTTCGGTAACGAAGTGAAGCGCCGCATTATGATTGGTGCCTACGCTCTGTCAGCAGGCTTCTATGATGCTTACTACAAAAAAGCTCAGCAGGTTCGTCGCCTGATTAAAAATGATTTTGTTGAAGCCTTTAAAGACGTCGACGTCATCATGAGCCCAACCTCACCAACGCCTGCGTTTAAGTTTGGAGAAAAAACCGACGATCCGGTTGCCATGTACCTCGAAGATATTTTCACCATCGCGACCAACCTCGCGGGTCTGCCGGGTATGTCTGTGCCGTGCGGACAGGTGAACAACCTACCCGTTGGCCTGCAGCTGATCGGTAACTACTTCGACGAAGCGCGCATTCTGAACGCTGGCCACAAATTCCAGCAAGCAACAGACTGGCACCTGAAAGCGCCACAAGGCATTGAATAAGAGAGGTTTATGATGGAATGGGAAGTCGTAATCGGCCTTGAGATTCATGCTCAGCTGGCCACCAAGTCTAAGATTTTCTCCGGTGCGTCCACCGCATACGGTGCCGAAGCCAACACTCAGGCCTGCGCTGTTGATCTGGGCCTGCCGGGTGTACTGCCGGTATTTAACGAAGAAGCACTACGCATGGCTGTAAAGTTCGGCCTCGCGATTGATGCGGAAATCGGCCTGAAGAGCGTGTTTGACCGTAAAAACTATTTTTACCCAGACTCGCCAAAAGGCTACCAGACGACTCAGCTGCACCACCCGATTGTTGGTGTAGGGCACATTGATATCGAACTGGACGACGGCGAAACCCGCCGTATTAACGTTACCCGTGCTCACCTTGAAGAAGACGCTGGTAAATCCGTACATGAAGGTTTCAGCGGCATGTCCGGTATCGACCTGAACCGTGCCGGTACACCACTGATCGAAATCGTATCCGAGCCAGAACTGCGCACGGCCAAAGAAGCTGCGGCTTACTTTAAAAAGATGCACAGCATCGTTACCTACTTAGGTGTATGTGACGGTGACCTGTCGCAAGGCTCCATGCGCTGCGACTGTAACGTATCCCTGCGTCCTAAAGGCCAGAAAGAATTCGGTACCCGTACCGAAATCAAAAACGTAAACAGCTTCCGTAACGTAGAACGCGCAATCAACGCCGAAATCGAGCGTCAGATGGACATCCTCGAAGACGGTGGCGTCATCCTGCAGGAAACTCGCCTGTACGACGCCGATAAAAATGAAACCCGCGCCATGCGTTCAAAAGAAGTAGAGAACGACTACCGCTACTTCCCATGCCCGGACCTGCTGCCGGTCATCATTGATCAGGACTACGTCGACGCTGTTAAGGCTACGCTGCCGGAACTGCCTGATGCGAAAAAAGCACGCTTCGAGAACGACCACGGCCTGTCAGCGACTGACGCTGCCGTACTGGCTGCAAACCGCGACCTTGCAGACTTCTTTGAAACTGCTGCAACAAGCACGGGTGACTACAAGTTGGCCGCCAACTGGGTGCAGGGCGATGTATCAGCGGCACTCAACCGACTCGAGATCGGTATCAATGAGCTGAACATTTCTGCTGAGCAACTGGGCCGTATTCTGCAACTGATCAAAGACAACACCCTTAACAACGGTGGCGCGAAAGAAGTCTTTAACGCCCTATTGGATGGCAAAGGTGATGATGTAGATGGTCTTGTTGATTCACTCGGCTTGAAACAAGTTTCGGACACCGGCGCGATTGAAGAAATCGTTGCTCAGGTACTGGCGGACAACCCGAAACTGGTGGAAGGCTACCTCGCCACCCCAGAAGAAAAACGCGGTAAAGCGATGGGGCCGTTTATTGGTCTGACACGTAAAGCTGCGAAAGGGGTGAACCCGCAAGTGGTGATGGAAGTGTTGAAGAAGAAGCTGGAAGAGTTGGGCTGATTCTTAAGTGATAAAAACGGGAGCTACGGCTCCCGTTTTTCCTGATACTCAACAAATGTCATCGCAGCCACCTCATATTCTGGTGAGGGATCTAAAACTACCAATGTCGAATATCCTGAGTAGTTTCCAGTTTTCGATTTATCTGATAGCCAAACTATCCAGTCCACCTGATCATTACCGTTCAGATCACCTTGTGCAATTACCCTAACTTCGTACTGCCAATCAGCGTTCTCAAAGCCCGCCGAATAACCACTGACATAGGAATGATCAGGGAAAAGTCGATCCAGCGTATGAGCCTCATCATCAGCCCTCATCCCTAACGAGGAAGGAAAAGTGCGTAAATCGAGGTATTTTAAGAGCGACATTCCAATTAAAGACGCTTCTATCGGCTTAAATCTAGACAAAGTAGACGCCTGAATAAGGGCCAATGCTTCGCAAGATAGATATTCACTTTTAACCAGCTGATTATTGACGGCCTCATCCAAGGCATAAACCCTAAGGTTATTTAAATACTCCACACAGTTGCGGGCTTCAACGCCTTCATTAAAAGAAATAACGCTACGAACCCGGGCATTTGCAACTTCCGGATTACCAATATCTGACCTCAAGGAGTTATCTACAACCATGAAAGATTTAGTGGAGCGGTATTGGTTATCGCATGCAGTAATTGCCAGTAAAAGAGTGAAAACTATCAAATATCTCATGGCTTTACCCTCTCAAGTAGCGCAGCCTCTTTCTTACGCCTGGTTGGATAGGCATCTCCAAATGCCTTCAACACTTTGACCGTTTCTACCCAGTCCTGTGCAACAACTGCCTTCCAAAACTTAGGAGCTCTGAAACTCAAGCCTACACCATACTGAAATGAAACAGATGCGATCACTGTTTGAGCTTCGGAAGGAAGCTCTGAGAATTTTTTGTTGTTCTTAGAAGCTGAATTATAAACTTGCATCAAGCTGTTTATATGCGCCGACTTTACAGCAATGTCGATTGATTTGGCTTGCTCCGAATTTATCACAAGCGGTGAGGTTTTAAGAAGAGTCGATGCTGGCAGACCCTTTACTCCAAGATATGGTTTCAATCTCGATATAAGATCAGCATCCAGTTTGAGTTTATTCAGATCACTCTCATTGCGCTGGCCAAGATCAAATCCGGTGGCTATCGTAACTCCACTTTTACTTACTCTGGCGGCGGGGACATAACCTGTCGTTCTGCTCCCGCCTTCAAGTTCACTTAAAAACTTATAGTCAATTTTATCGGCCATCACACATCCTTGTCT
The DNA here is from genome assembly GCA_006212115.1 of Thalassolituus sp. Classification (GTDB taxonomy): domain Bacteria; phylum Pseudomonadota; class Gammaproteobacteria; order Pseudomonadales; family Oceanobacteraceae; genus Thalassolituus. The sequence goes on from PDUK01000049.1 coordinate 4,216, forward strand.
GAAACGCATTAGCCTGACGACTATAATTTAAAATCTACTCCCCCTCAATGAGATGTACTTTCTAACGACATTATTAAACTCAAGAGATTACAACTACTGCAATACCATCAGCTTCTGTAGGTCTGGCGAATTACCTCTCAGCCATATACCGGCGCCAGCCACCCAGCTCGGTGATCTCTGTCGCGCCTTCGATACCGTAGGGTTCACAGATAAAGCTGCTGACCCAGCGACCATCCGCCAGTTCGACTTTTCCTATTCCCAGCGGCGCAGGGATATTGGCAACGAAGCTACCGAACTCAGCGGCTGGCACGCGCCAGATCTCGACCTGAATTTCTGCCCCCTGTTCGGTATCGCGGATCAGGCCCGGGCGAAATGGTGGACCACCAGCCAACGCGTACATGCGATACGATGCGCTGGTCGTGGTGCTCTCAGTAAGTTGGGCGCCCCGCTCGGTTAATTGCCAGTTAAGTGGCAGGCCGTCGAGGTGTGCGCCACAAACGGCGACGTCAATGTAATTCTGATCCGAAATCGGAGCGTACGAGTTTGCTTCCGGTGTAGTTTTCTCAGTGCCATATGGCAGCGGAATTATGTTCTGAATGCGCTGTGCAATCGACAACAGTGCCCGGTCACTCAGGGCTGGCCCAGCGAGCGTTACGCCGAACGGCAGGCCTTCATCTGTGAAAGATGTTGGTACGGCCACGGAGGCCATGTCCAGCAGGTTCATAAAGTTAGTGTAATAGCCAAGCTCGCTGTTGCGCTTGATCGGCTCTTCAAGCAATTCAGCGATGGTAAACAGGCGACCGGCGGTCGGTGTCAGCACACAGTCGATACCTTCAAGCTGCGCGGCACAGATGCGCTTCAGCGCTTCGAGGCGGTATTCGGCGCGGAACAGGTCGACGGCCTTGGGCTCGCCGCCCGGCTCAATAATGGTACGAATCACAGGTAACAGCGCGTCTGGATTGGTGGTGATCAGTTCTTCGATAGCAATATAACGCTCGCTAACCCACGGGCCTTCGTACAATAAACGGGCGGCTTCGTCGAACGGCGCGTAGTCGATTTCTTTTAATGTAATACCCGCACTCTTTAACGCACTCAGCGTTTTGCGATAGGCGCTTTCATAGCCTTTATCACCAAAAAATTTCAGCTGGGCTTCGGGAATCACACCGAAGGAGAGTGGCCCGTTACGCTCACCAAAATGACGGGCGCGGTTGCTGTAAGTATTTTCACGGCTGTAACCGTCGGCGGCATCGTGGCCTTCGGCGCAGGCCAGTACGGCGTTAGCATCGGAACTGTTGAGCGCAAAGATGCTGATGCAGTCGAGGCTACGACACGCCGGCACAAGCCCCGTTGCGGACAACAAGCCACGGCTTGGTTTCAGCCCGACCAGGTTATTAAAACAGGCAGGTACGCGCCCGGAACCTGCTGTATCGGTACCCAGGCTGAAACTGGCTAATCCCAACGCCACTGCAACAGCAGACCCCGAACTGGAACCGCCACTGATGTAGTCTGGATTAAAGGCGTTATGACATTCACCAAATGGCGAACGCGTGCCATTTAAGCCCGTAGCGAACTGATCAAGATTGGTTTTGCCTACCGGAATAGCCCCAGCATCGATCAGCTGCTGTACGACTTTGGCATTATCCTGCGGTGTATAGGCAAAGGCCTCACAACCCGCAGTCGTTGGTACCTGAGCGAGATCAATGTTGTCTTTAACCGCAAACGGAATACCCCAAAGCGGCAGGCTGTCGATAGGCTTATTTTCCAGCCTTTCCAGATACGGCTGTAACTCGGTCTCGCTGAGAGCGTGAATCCAGATGTTGTGATCCGCGTATTTTTTCGAGCGCTCACGGATATCGGCCAACACGTCAGCAGGCGTCGTTTTATTGCTGAGATAAGCCTCTCGCAGGGCCGTTATAGTCATGCTTTTCATGATGTTGCCTTTATTTTAAATTCGGTTCGTAGTCAGAAGATGGATTCACACTTCAATCTTTTTTATGTGTCACGGAGTACCACCAGCGCTTTGCCTGCGCTGACGCGACTTCCGGGCTCGAGTAACATTCGACTGACCACTCCGTCGCAGGGGGCCTGCACCGGGATTTCCATTTTCATGGATTCCAGCACGAGTAATGTTTGCCCGGCCTTCACCATCGCACCCTCTTCTACTTCAACCTGCCAGACACTGCCGGACACTGGGCTGTCGACGATGGTGGCGTCTTCCGGCCAGGTTTCTTCAGGTGATTCTTCTTCGGCCTCGAACGTATCGCTATAAAACTGACCATCACGGTGCCAGCGTTCCAGTTCTTCATCGAAGGCGTTCTGACGATGCTCGCGGAAGGCAGAAATGCTGTCGGCGTTATCGTTAATCAGCGCTTCGTAATCGGCCAGACGGAATTCCCCCTCTTCGATTCGGAGCGGGTACTGACCACGCGGAAATTCATTGCGAATTGTCTGCAACTCATCGTGAGAGACTTCATAAAAACGGATCTGATCGAAGAAGCGCAGTAGCCAGGGTTGCTCAAATTCGGCTGTCTGACGATAGCGGTTCCACATCTGCAAAGTACGCCCGACAAACTGATAACCACCCGGGCCTTCCATCCCGTACACACAGAGATATGAGCCGCCAATGCCCACCGAGTTTTCGGCTGTCCAAGTCCGTGCTGGGTTGTACTTAGTCGTCACCAGACGGTGGCGAGGGTCGACCGGAGTCGCGACCGGCGCACCGAGATACACATCGCCTAACCCCATCACTAAATAGGAGGCATCGAACACGATTTTCTTCACATCGGCGATGCTATCGAGGCCGTTAATCCGACGAATAAATTCGAGATTACTTGGACACCAAGGTGCATTTTTACGCACCGACTGTTGGTATTTATCAATCGCTAACTGACAGGCTTCGTCGTCCCAAGACAGGGGAATGTGTACCGTGCGCGATGGCACACTAAGAGTATCGAGTTCGCGGCTGAGGTTCTGCTCGGCGGTTTTCAGATGCGCCAGCAAAGTCGCGTAATCGAGCTGCTGACTATCAAAATGCACCTGCAACGAACGGATACCCGGCGTCAGTTCACGCAGACCCGGCAATGGGTTTGCCTGTAGCCATTGCATCAGCGCATGGGCGCGAAAACGCAGGCGGATATTAAGTACTTTTGGGCCGTACTCCACCAGCAGAAAGTGATCACCGGCGGCGCGATAAACCACCTCTTCGCCGACTTCCTCTTCGCTCAATGTCGAAAGTATTGGCGTACCACGCTCGCTCAGTGGAGTGACATGGTGTGCTTGCTCTGAGAGTGAAGCCAGTTGCTGATTTTGCGTTTTTTCTAATGCAACAGCGTCTTCAATCGATACCGGCTCAAAACGAATTTTGTCGCCTGCGCGCAATTGTCCGAGCTTCCACAGGTCTGCCGTGATCACGGTCGCAGGGCAAACAAAGCCTCCGAGTGAGGGGCCGTCCGGCCCAAGGATAACGGGCATATCTCCAGTAAAATCCACAGTACCAAAAGCGTATGCGTTGTCGTGGATGTTCGACGGGTGCATACCTGCTTCACCACCGTCTTTACGCGCCCATTCGGGTTTCGGACCGATCAGGCGAATACCCGTACGGCTGGAGTTGTAATGAATCTCCCACTCGTTTTCGAAAAAGGTATCCATGTCCTGATCGGTGAAAAAATCCGGCGCACCGTGCGGACCATAAATAACCCGAAGCGTCGTGGTATTACTGATATCTGGCAGCAGCGCAGAAATATCCATTTCGGATAAATCTGCTTCCAAAGACGAATTCTGCCCCTGAGGTAGTAACGGTAGTAAGCGCAGCACATCACCGGTACGAATCGCCCGACCGTTATGACCACCAAACTGGCCCAGAGTAAACGTGGAGCGGGAGCCAAGATATTCCGGGCAATCGAAACCACCCTGCACAGCCAGATAGGTGCGCGCACCGGCACTGGCGACGCGACCTAAAGACAGCGTCTGACCGGCAGCGACGGTAATAATTTTATTTAGCGCAATTGATTCACCATCGAGTTTCGCGTCGATCTCCGCGCCGCAAAGCACGATAGAAGTCGCGGTGCTGAATTTCAGTGTCGGTCCCGAGAGGGTAATTTCCAGACCAGCGGCGCGCTCGTCGTTGCCCAACAGACGATTGGCCAGACGGAAGGAATAGCTATCGAAAGGACCTGATGGCGGTACGCCCACATCCCAGTAGCCTTGCCGTGATGGAAAGTCCTGAATCGTCGTCAGGGTGCCGCCCTGTAGTACGTCGATACGCGCGGGTGAATAACTGAACTGGTTGAGGTAGCGAGTAGTCACTTCGCCTCGGGCCAAGGTTTCATCGCGGGTAAGGTGACGCAGGTAATCTAGATTCGTTTCACTGCCGTACAACTTGGATTCATCCAGCACCTGCTGCAATTTGGCCAGAGCGGCGTTACGGTCAGCGGCATGCACGATGACTTTAGCGAGCATCGGATCGAACCACGGTGGTACGTCGATTCCGGCTTCGATCCAGCGATCAATGCGGATGCCCTCTCCTTCCGGGAATTCCACTTGAGTCAGCAAACCGGCGCAGGGACGAAAATCCTGATACGGGTCTTCGGCGTACAAACGTACCTGGATCGAATGACCAGACGGCGTGAGATCCGTGCGCAATTTATCCAGATCTGGGAGCGCACCGCCCGCCAGGCTGACCATCCACTCCACCAGGTCGACGCCAAATACTTCTTCAGTGACACCGTGCTCAACCTGTAAGCGGGTATTTACTTCAAGGAAATAAAATTTCTGCGTGTCGGCGTCTAATACAAATTCGACGGTACCGGCGTTACGGTAACTGACACTGGACAGCAGAACTTCGGCTGTATTGTGTAACGCCGCTCGGGTATTGTCGTCGAGGTTGGGAGCCGGGCATTCTTCAACCACTTTCTGGTTGCGGCGCTGACTGGAACAATCACGCTCACCGAGCGCCAATGCTTTACCCATACCGTCACCGAAAACCTGTACTTCAATATGGCGAGCGCGGGTAATAAATTTTTCGAGAAAGACGCTGTCGTCGGCAAAATTATTCGCACTCAGGCGTCGCACACTCACCCATGCGCCGCGCAGTTCGGTTTCGCTCTGACACAACTGCATGCCGATACCGCCACCACCAGCGCTGCTTTTCAGCATCACCGGATAACCGATGCGCTCTGCTTCGCTAAGCGCCTCCTCCAGCGTGTCTAAAACGCCCGTACCGGGCAGCAAGGGGACGTTAGCCTGCGTCGCCAGATCGCGAGCGCGGTGCTTAAGACCAAAGGCTTCCATCTGCTCAGGCGTGGGCCCAATAAAGGCGATGCCCTCCTGCTCGCAGCGGCGCACAAAATTCGCATTTTCACTGAGAAATCCGTACCCCGGATGAATCGCCTGCGCACCGCTTTTGTGGGCAATGGCAAACAGCTTATCGGTATTCAGGTAAGTGGCGGTAGCATCACCCTCGCCAAGACTATAAGCCTCATCGGCGTGACGAACGTGCAGAGATTCCGCATCGCCCTCGGCATAGACGGCGACGGCGCGAATACCCATGCGTTTTAATGTGCGGATAATACGGGTCGCGATGGCCCCGCGATTGGCGATCAGAACTGTGTTGATCATGTTCAATCCTTTAGTGGGTCGTCCCACCCGGAGAGTTCTAAAAGCAAGGGCCGTCCCCTGCTCTGATATTCAATTTCGAATCTGCTACCTGAAGGACAGCTCTGAGAGTTTCACTGACAAGGCATATGGAGCGGAGTAACCGCCGTCAGAGGAAGTCTCAGGCTGTTCCCAAAAATATCGTCATTCCCAAACGAGTAACTCAACCGGCGTCGGGTTATAGCCGTTACATGGATTATTTAACTGAGGACAGTTAGAAATCAGGACGACAATATCCATCAGCGCTTTCAGTTCAACGTATTTACCCGGTGCAGAAATACCGTCTTCAAATGTCAGTCCACCCGCTTCGGTCACTGGCACATTCATAAAAAAGTTAATGTTATGGCTGATGTCACGTTTGCTGATGCCGTATTCCGGGTGTTCCGCAATGGCGAGCATCCAACTGTCGCGACAGGCATGCATACACCGTTTTTCGAGGTCGTATCGCACGGTGTTACTTTCCGTCGCGCAGGCACCACCCAACGTATCGTGACGTCCACAGGTATCGGCGACGATTTCAAGCATGGGGGTATTTTCATTTGAGCGCAGTACCGAGCCAGTCGTCAGGTACACATTGCCCTGCTCGCGGATAGTATCCATGGCGCTGTAGCGCTCAGACGGATCTGTCGCACTGTAAAACAGGGTATCAGCGGCCTGATTGCCTTCCAGATCGAGAATGCGCAATGTCTGTCCGGCTTTAACAACGCCAATAAAATAATCACCGGCATCAATAAGGGTCCGGCTTATCGCAACATCCGCTTTTAATGTACTTTCGGTCAGCATTATCGTTTCCCCATCTCAGAGCCCATGTAGTACAAGGCATTATTCTGAAAACCGCGGCGGTTTTCCGGGCGATAGTTCAGGCAGTAGTCGTCGTCGCTGACAGGCTCGGCTTCGCCGATTTCAATGCGCACCGGCTTGCGTGGGTACTCAGATGCCGTATTAAGTGGATGTGGGCAGGTGTGCAGAAGTACCAGGGTATCCATCTCAAATCGCAAGGTGATACTGCTACCGGGCGCACTGTGATCGCCGTCGAGATTCATATTGCCGTCAGCGTCCGTTGCCACTTTGCTGAACCAGTTAATATTGGCCGCCATGTCGGCGCGACCTAAACCGTACTTCGCCAGCTCGACAAGAAACGCGTCATAACCGTTCTGATGCCAGTCATTGCGATCGTTCTGGTAGTCGCGCTTTCCCCATCTTTCGGCAATGTGCGCGGCGTGACTGTTGCCGCATACGGTTTCATGCCAGCCGAGGCTGTCTTCAACAATGGAGGCAAAAATACGCCCCATATCGGAGTACAGACAATTACCCCGTGTCAGGCGAAAAGTGTGCTGACATTTCAGAGTATCGGGCGCGTTGTAGCGTTCTAGAAGATCTTCCGGGTTGTAAAACAGCATGCCTGCATTGCCACCTCCTTCGATATCGGTAATACGCATTTGCGTACCCCGACGGAGTCGCAGTGACCAGTGGCCACCTGCTGGTATTTCTGTTGTGTATAGGACGTCTTTCATATCGTTATCCTGTTTCGCGTATTCGATGAGCTGGGCAATGAATGAGCTTCAAGTCACGCCAACTCAACGACGGGACGCAGGTTGTCGTCGATTTCATCGTAGGTTGCTTTGTCCACCTGACCGACCGGCAGGTCGTAGGTGATGCTGGCACCATAGGCGCCTGGAGCCTGCGGGTCCTGCCGCAGTTTGTCGAACACCCATAGCCGGGTGCCGAGATAAAAACCTTCTTTCAGGTCGTGAGTGACCATAAATACGGTCAGTTTGTGCTTACGCCAGAGTGTCAGTACCAACTCGTGCATGTCTGCACGGATACCGGGATCTAACGCACCGAAGGGTTCGTCTAAAAGGAGGATGCGTGGCTTACCCAACAGTGCTTGGGCAATCGCCAATCGCTGTTTCATTCCGCCTGATAATTCATGGGGATATTTATTCAGCGCATGGCTTAAGCCAACCTGATTAAGAATATCGGTGGCCTCGTCTTTTGCAGCACGTTTTGCTTGACCAAAAAGGTAGCCAGTCAGTCCTTTTTTCGCGAACGCTTTGGCTGCCATCACATTCTGCAAAACCGTCATGTGTGGGAAAACAGAATACTGCTGAAAAACAATGCCTCGGTCCGGGCCGGGTTCTTTAGGGATGGGCTTTCCATCAAGCAACAGTTCGCCTTTACTGCATTGTTGGGTGCCCAACAGCATATTAAGAAATGTGCTTTTTCCGCAGCCAGAGGTACCGACCATAGTGATAAATTCGCCCTCTTCGACCTTGATATCCAGGCCTTCAAGAACGACATTATCGCCGTAGGTTTTCCACACATTTTTTGCTTCGATCATCGATGGCATATCAGCGTCCTCCCTGCGTATTCCAAGGAAACAGACGGCGACTCAAACCGGCCAGCAGTGCATCCAGAATAAAGGCCAAAAAGGTAATCCAAGCGACATAAGGCAGAATGACATCCATGGACAAATATCGGCGTACCAAAAATATGCGATACCCAAGTCCGTCAGTTGAAGCAATGGCCTCGGCGGCAATTAAGAATAGCCAGCCAGCGCCCAGAGAAAGTCGTACGGCATCAATCAATTTTGGAAGCAGTTGTGGCAGAACAACCCGGATAAGAATCTGCATGGTATTCGCACCAAGCGTCTGCGCTTTTACCAATTGCTCGGTTGGAATTTCTTCGGTTCGGCGTTGAATATCACGCGCAATAAAGGGCGTAATACCGACAGCAATCAAAACCACTTTTGAAAGCTCACCAAGACCAAACACAATAAATAAAACCGGTAATAATGCTAGCGGAGGTACAAGAGAAATAACCGTCAGCAAGGGCGATACTCCGGAGCCCACAATCGGCAGTGCGCCTGTCAGCATGCCGATTAAAAGTCCTAATACGGCAGCGACCAGCACCCCCATTCCCAGACGGGTAAGGCTGCTCGCAGTATCCGCCCACAGTAAATATTCTCCTGTGCGCTTATTCGGCTCGAACGCCATACGGTGTATGGCATCGCCCATCTGGCTGAAGCTTGGCAGAAGTTTATCCTGCGGGTTTTCGGCTAGACGCGCATCCGAAGCAACGATGTACAAGAGCAGGAGCAGCACAAAGGGCAGTAGCGCCAACATCAGATTCAGCGGCCGGCCCGGCGTCATGTTGATCATGCGTTGCATAGGCAGTCCCTGCGGAGGTAAGCCCCCGCGTAGCATTAAGGTTAAGAGTCGTAAAACTTACAGTTCGCCGTCAGCGGCCACTTGCATGTAAGTCGGGTTGAAGCGCAATTTGATGTTGGCTTCGCTACCGTAAACGCCAGACGGTGTTTCGATACCAATAAATCCGGCATCCGGCGCTCCGTCACCTAACAGACCGTGATCAAAAGAGAATTCAGCCACGTTCTTCATCGTGGTTTTCAGGTCTGCGCTATTCGTAAGCTGAAGTGCTTCAGATGGGGTGTAGAACATCTCGGTACTGGCCAACTGTGCATCGTAACCCTCAAGGTCGGTACCGGAAGCCTGCGCCATGTAGGTACGCGCTGCTTCAGCGTCTTTACTGCTACCGCTCATCAACGACATGATTTCATACCAGGCGCCGACGAGTGCTTTACCCAAAGCAGGATTTTCGTTGAGAGTCTCTGTGTTCACGACCAGCAGATCGATAATTTCGCCGGGTATCTGAGAGGAATCGAATACTTTATTGGACTCTGGCATCGCCATGATCTCACTCAATAGCGGGTTCCATGTGACAACCGATGTCACGTCATCGGTACCGTAGACCGCAACCATATCGGCATCCGACGTGTTAACAACCTTCACGTCCTTTTCAGACATACCAACGCTTTCTAAACCGCGAGCCAGCAGGTAGTGAGAAACACTCAATTCAACGAGGTTAACGTTCTGGCCTTTAATATCAGCCAGGGAGTCGGCCCCTTTCAGAACAACACCATCATTGCCATTCGAGAAATCACCAACAATCAATGCAGTGCTGTCGACACCGCCCGCTGCCGGAATAGTGAGGGCGTCCATATTGGTCATGGTACAGGCGTCGAATTGGCCTGCTGTGTATTGGTTGATTGACTCGACGTAATCATTGATCTGAACCACATCGATTTCAATGTCGTACTTATCGGCCCACTTTTTGACGATGCCTTCCTCAGCACCGTATGCCCAAGGCATCCAACCTACATAGATAGACCAGCAAATACTGAAGGAGTCTTTTGCCATCGCATTCACCGACAGAAAAAGGGACAAGCTGAGAACAAGTAGTTTCTTCATGAGGTACCTTCCAAATTTAAATTACACACGAGCACTCTCGGCTTAACGCCAATTATGTCTCCCGGGCTTTTGTCCCGCCGTGTAACCTTAAATCTGAAAGATCAGGTAGAAGGTCGAGTGCTCTCGGACCAGTCGCTGACGTGCATCAGCCGGAACCCTAGCGCTCTATTTGAAATTGTGTGCCGTCTTACCAAGAGTACGGTCAGATATTCATTTGCATAAGCTATGCCATTCAAAATACGCCTGCCAGACAGGGAATACAAGCCGATACTGGTTATTTCGTGCACTGACAGGAGGCAATCCCCAACGGCACGCCCCTTTCTGATTCACTCGTTTGCCCGTGTCTTAGGCGTCATCACTCACAAGAGCCTGTACTCTCGTGTGATAGCTCAGGATGTCTTCTGCTTCGATATTCGCTGACGAGTACTCGCCTCCCTGAAACAAGGGGACACGGAAACCAAAACAGGCCTTAGCTGGCAAAGTAAACCCTTCTTCAGACAACGCCGCCTGAGCGTCCAGTTGGTACCACTCGTCTCCCAGGGCAAAGTCGACCGGTGGTAATCCATACTCATTAATGTCGTCTGTGACATCCTGGATGACGCCATCGGTAACGGATATCAATTGAAAGGTGTTGTCCGGTAGCCTGACGAAGACATCGCCCATGGCAGTAATTTCCAGAATGTCTGCGCCCTCAGGAATGCCCCATATCGCCTTAATGCCGTCTGTTACGCCACTGTCGTATTCTACTTTGTACTTCAAAGGTATTTGTCTCAGGTAGTGTATCGTCATCGGGAAACCTAACCGGTATCAGGGTCTCTGTCTATCCGATAAGTTCTCCAGTTTAAAAAAGGGACGGACGTCATTACACTACCCGAACAGTATTGAGGGGTGTCTTATGTCCGCGGCAGTGGTTTCTATTTTTTCATGTGGGGCGTTTTTCTTATTCGGCTTAATCACCGGTGTGATTAAGTATCAGCAGATTGTTGCTTCCCCCCGTGGCCGGGCTCATATCTACATTGATACCTGTCACCGCGCGTCACTGATGTATGCCTTTGCTTGTCTGATCGTCTACGAGTTCGTGCTCATCAGCGAGCTGGCGGACTGGCTCGAACTAATGGCCGTTATTTTACTGGTTGGGTACTTTGCCACGGCAGTAATCAGCTATTTTATTCATGGCATCAAGCAAGATACCCGCAATCAACTGCACCTGAACGAGGGTGAATCCCCTACCCTGATCCACAAAGCTATTCCTTGGTATATGTGGTCATTAATCGCCGCTGAGATCGGCGGTTTCCTGATTCTGTTTTACGGCGTCATTATTGCTCTTATGCCAACCTGAATGGCTCACACCGTACACTAGCGTTCAATTAGCAAGCTCACGTTTTCTCAACAAACTTCCGCAGTAACTCTGCATTGCGCAGGTTGGCTTTAAAGCCGATATCGAACAGGTCACCTACCAAGGGGATAGAACCAATCACAGTATCAATCAGGATGTTGAACAGCATCCTGCTTTTGAGGCCTATTCCTGCGCCACATCGATGGGCCATGACAACAGGGTACAAGGCCAGCAAAAACGATGCGCCATCTCCGATGCCGGGAATAAGGCCAATGATTCCGTCGACACCAATCGAAAACCGCGTAAAAGGAATACGGAACTGTGCATCCAACATGCGAGCAAAGGCATCGACCTGCTTCAAGCGACGTATATCATCTGGCGTAGCCATCGTGAGTCCCACTCCGTTTCGTTATAAGTAGCTTAACGTACGGCAGGGCATGCTTGTGAAGGGTTTCCTGCGGACAAAAAAAACCGCCATGTTGGCGGCTCTTTCTACGCGATTACTTCACCACTTTCAGTGAAGGTCTTCCCGATCCTGATGAGTCAGGCTTGGAAGGCTTGTCTGCCTTACCGGGAGGCGGTGGTGGATCATCAGGATCTGGAGCTCCAGCTTCCGATCCGAATACCATGCCCTGGCCGTTTTCTTTGGCATAAATTGCCAGAATCGCGATCAGAGGCACGTAGATATCCATCGGTACACCACCGAATCGTGCATTAAATGACAGCCCTTCCTGATTGATCAGCAGACTGCGTACTGCAGATGGTGCGATATTAAGCACGATCTGTCCGTTATTTACGTAATCTTCAGGCACCTGAACGTTTGGCAGTCCCGCATCAACGAGCACGTAAGGCGTGCAGTCGTTGTCGAGAATCCACTCGTTCAGCGCCCGCATCAGATACGGGCGGCTGGGCGTCATTTTATCGGTCATTAGTCGCGCATCTCGCGTTCAGCTTCTGACAGGGAAGCCTGGAAGCTTTCGCGTTCGAACAGGCGCTCCATGTATTGAATCAGTGGCTTGCACTGTTTCTCAGGCAGCTCGATACCCAACAGTGGCAAACGCCACAGGATAGGCGCAACGCAGCAATCAACAATGGAGAACTCTTCGCTCATGAAGAACGGCATCTCAGTGAAGATTGGAGTTGTCGCAACCAGGCTGTCGGTCAGCGCTTTACGAGCTTTGTCAGCGTCTTTTGCTTTGCCAGTCTTGATTGCTTCGATCAAGCCGCACCAATCGCGCTCGATACGGTGCATCCACAGGCGGCTCTGAGCACGCGCAACAGGATAAACAGGCAACAGAGGTGGATGAGGGAAACGCTCGTCGAGGTATTCCATCATTACGTTTGGCTCGTACAGAACCAGGTCGCGATCTACCAGAGTCGGTAAGCTGTTGTACGGGTTGAGTGTCGCGAGATCTTCGGGCTTGTTGTCCGGATCGATATCATGGATGTCGACCGTGACGCCTTTCTCGGCAAGTACAATACGAACGCGATGGCTGTAGTGATCAGCGGCATCGGATAAAAACGTCATGGAAGAGCGCTTGGCTACAACTCCCATAGTTTCCTCTCTTATAAACTTTCTGATAATAGATGGGCCTGGACGGAGCAACGCTCAGCCCGACAGAACTGTCTGTACGAATTTCAGCCGGCCACAGGGTACCACAAAGAGTCTCTCTGTTGTTAGTTTCCGGCCCAAGAACACATAAAAAAAGCGCTTATTGAGCAATGCCAATAAGCGCTTCTTTTTGCTCTGCAGCGTTGGATTAACGCTTGGAGAACTGTGGCTTCTTACGTGCTTTACGCAGACCCACTTTCTTACGTTCAACTTCACGAGCGTCAC